>NZ_JAWQUM010000006.1:0-370971 GCF_033447125.1 Rhizobium sp. PL01
GCAAGCGCGCTTGATGCTGCATCCGACTGCCTTCAATTGCCGCAACACAACAAACCTTTTCGCCAATGCTCATGCCGACAAAGGATCCGCGGACACAAAATCAATTCGTGGACGCCCTCCTAGGTTGATTTAGGCACCGCAAATACATCCTGCGGGAATTTCGGGGAGTTGATGCGCTTGCAGTTCACAAAGCTCATGACAGCCTGCCTGATCGTACCATGCCTTCTGTTGCTTTCGGCCTGCACGACGGAGAGCATGCTGGGCGATGACATCGCGCGGCAAGCAAAGGCAGGGAACGCGGATCACGAAGCTGCGCTGCCGGAAGCGACCCGCAACCTGCTCTACGTCACCGACCGCGCACCAGTGGAAGCTGCCGATGGAACTGTATCATACGGCGCCCAACGGGCCCGCTCCGTCAGTTTCGGTACGGTGTTGCTTGCCGCCGAGAAGCAGTCGGGCCAAAAGGCCATCGCCGGTAATGATGTCCCTTTGCACGTGGTTTCGACCCGGCAAATCGGCAAGTTCCCGCCGTCTCCCTACTCGGTTGAGATCACGGCAAAAGGGCCACGGCGGACACCGGCCGTCGTGACAGCCCATGAACAGGCCGCCGCATCGCTCCAGGCCGAAATCTCGCGCCGCCTTGCCGTTGCCAAGCGCAAGGAAGTGGTCGTCTTCATTCACGGCTACAACAACACCTTCGATGACGCCGCCACTTCCACCGGCGATATCTGCCGGACGCTTTCATCGGAATTCGTCTGCATCGTTCTGACCTGGCCAGCGGGCGGATCCGGTGTTTTCGCCGGCTACAACATCGATCGCGAGTCCGGCGAGTTCGCGGTCGCCGACCTGAAGAGGGTCATCCGGATCATTTCGCAAACAAAGGGGCTGGAGCGCCTCCACCTCATTGCCCATAGCCGCGGCACCGATGTCCTCTTGTCTGCCGTCCAACAACTCGGCATCGAGGCCTATGCTAGCCGGTCGTCTCCGTCGCTCAGCTACAAGATCGCCAACGTCATCCTGTTTGCGCCGGATATCGATCTGGATGTTGCGGAGACGAAGCTTTTCGGCGTCGTTTCGGACCCCGATATGTCGTTTGGCGGAAAATCGGCCCCAGCCGCCGCCTTCCCTCCGCTCGGGGCGCTGCACCTGACGGTCTATTCCTCACCAAACGACAAGGCGATTGCCCTATCAAGCTGGCTGTTCGGCAGCGTCGTTCGCCTTGGCCGCCTGAGCAGCGACAGTCTCAAGGAAAAGAACGTCGGCGCAAATTCGCTTTGGGAAAATTCCGAGCTCTCCGGCATCGCTGACTTTATCGAATATGACGGAGGCGCCGGCTTTATCGGGCACAGCTACTTCCTCTCGGACCGGCTTGTTAATCGCGACATGGTCGCCTTGATCAGAGACCGTCTCAAAGCCGGAGATCCGGGCCGTCCGCTTGTGGAAGTCAAACGGCCGTTCTGGCGCGTTGCCGAGGCCGGGAAATTGACAAACTGACGGGGCGCGGAACCTTGCAAATCATCAAGCTCAATGACGCAGTCGCCTTTGGCGGCAGTTCCGAGGCATTCGGTGTTCGGGCCAGCGACCGCTCATCACGATCTCAGCTCTCCAGGAAATGCTTCCGTTGCTAGATTTCGTTCCAGATCTTCAGACCCTCACGTCAACCTTTTCTCAGGCGGCGGCCCCGACATTTTTTCTCGGCGCTGTTGCGGCGTTTGTCTCGCTTATGTCGACCCGCTTGTCTACCGTCGTCGAACGTATCAAGACCCTCAACTCTATCGCCGAGGATGATCCGGCCCGCGTCCATCTCAAGACGGATGTCGAACGGTTACGCCGGCGAGCGCGATATCTAAATAGCGGCATCTCTGCTGCTTTGCGGGCCGGCATGTGCGCAACCGCGCTTATTGCAATCCTGTTTGTCAGTCAGCTTGCAGGGCTAAAATACGCGTATGGCGCCGGCATGATCTTCATTGTGGCAACCGCGCTTCTCGGCTTCGCATTGTTCCGCTTCAGTCAGGAAGCCCGACTGGGCCTCGATGAGGCTGATGAATATCACTGATCACAATCTGGAAGAAAATGGAGCGGGTGAAGCGATTCGAACGCTCGACCCCAACCTTGGCAAGGTTGTGCCCACCACTTTACCGGACTATACGCACATATACAAGACTACGTTAATTTCCTGAAATCGTTTGATTTTATCTAAACTCAGGTATATGGAGCTATCTAGCCCATTACGAAAACCGTGCTACCCCCGGTGCTACCCGAGAGAAATCAAATGGTGTCTGCGAATAAGGTCAAGATCACTGACGCGGTCGTGAAACGCGCAACCCTTCCGCCAGATCAAGGTGAGATGATTTTGTGGGACACCGAAGTAACGGGCTTTGGGTTGCGGCTTCGCGGTTCGGCCAAGACCTATATAGTCTGCTATCGCCCCGCCGGCGCAGGCCGCTCCGCTAATACAAAGAAGCACACGCTCGGCGGCCATGACGTAATCAAGCCATCGTCTGAAGCCCGTAAACTCGCCCTCGCGGTTTTGGGAAAGGTCGCGGCGGGCGGCGATCCCGTCGCCGAGCGGGCCGAAAAGAAACGGGCACAAAAAGCCCGCGTCTCCGATCTTTTGAATGACTACGAAGACGACCTGAAGCGCCGGAAATACGTCGCCACCGACATTGTAATGAGCGTCTTGCGCCGCCGGCTGAAGACGCACGCGAGCAAAGATATACGCGAGCTCAAGGGGGCCGACTATGTCGCAATCATCAGTAAAATCGAGAAGGACGGGAAAGCTGGCGGCGCTGATGCGTTTCGCACGCGCTGCAGGACATTCCTCGGCTGGTGCAAATTCACCAAAAAGGTTTTGGACGCCAACCCGCTGGAGGGCTACCGCAAAGGGCGAAGCACCCGAGAAGAAAAGGTCGCCAAGGAACAGCATGGCCGGGCATTAAGCGATAAAGAGCTGGTCGCGGTATGGAATGCCGCCGACCCGGATACTGTTTTCGGGAGGTTGGTGCGGTTCCTTATCCTGACGGGTTGCCGCCGAAACGAAGGCGCAGGCCTGACCCGCGCCATGTTGAAACGGTATTCCTCGCGCGTCGATTTGCCAGCGAGCTTCACTAAGCAGGCCCGCGGCCACACGGTATTTATTTGGTCCGCATTAGAGGAAATTCTCGAGAAATGCGCGATCGACGCCCGATCCGATCTAGTTTTCCCATCGTCCCGTACCGGGAAGAAGATGAGCGGATGGTCGAAGATGCTCGCGGCCCTGGCAAAAAAGTGCGGCGTCAAATTCACGTTCCACGATCTTCGCCGGACGTTCAGGACAGGCCTTTCTCGCCTGGACGTCAATAAAGACCTGGCCGAATTGGCGCTCGGCCACGCCCGCGAAGAACTGGAGGCCACTTATAATCGCGACGACGCAGAAGAAAAACTGCGCCAGGTGTTCAAGCTGTGGGCGGATCACGTCAACGGCTTGGTCGCAAAGGCCGAGCTTGAAGCGAAGCTTCAGGGGGCGTTCGCATGACACCAAAATTGGAAGTTTCCGAATGGAGCGAAGATGCCAGTCTGGAAGGTGCTGCGTCGAAACGGCAACGAGACAGAGAAGCGTTTGCCGCAGTATTAAGCCCCATTTTGAAGAGACACCCGCAAAAACTGGCAATAATCGACGATATAGAAAACGGAAACTCTTCGGCTGCGATCTTCCTTCGGCAGCTACTGGACGGGCTGAAAATTCGACCAGCGCGCGGCCGGCCGGAAGACAAAATCCGCAATCGCCAGTTCTTCCTTTTCGTCGAGGCTCACCGGGTCCGGTCGAAGCAGCAACCCGGCGCAAAAAGAGGCCGCCCGAAAAAAGGTCAGTCGGAGAGTACGAAAAATTTGCAATCGATGATTGGATACGACGCGAGTTTGAAACGCGCGGCGAAGACATTAACGCGGCTCACGAAGCCGTTATTGATGCCGAACGCAAGAAATACGACAAGCTTTACCACAGGCTACTGAGACAAAAGTTTCCGCCCCTGGAAACAACGCCTACCCTTGAGGAAATATATAATATCGACCATTATCCGCCGACAAAAAAGACATAAATAATCGCCTTTTTGGGAGGCTTTTATGCCGATTTGGCTTCTGTATTGTGCACCATCAATGCCAGTATAGAAGGAGATCGACATGCGTGCACACGCCACCGCAGCGGCGGAAATTCCAGACCTCGATAAATTGCCGGCGGATGCTCTGCTGACGATAAAGCAGGTTTCGGCGCTTTCCAGCTTCACCGAACAAGCACTTTTAAAGTGGGCGAAAAACGGCAAAGGCCCGACTGTGACGCGCCTTGAAGGAAGACCCCGTTACCGGGCCGCCGATATCCGGTCTTGGTTCTCGGGGTCTATGGCGGGTGCGCAATGAGGGCCGAGAAGCGGTTGCCCGGCTTTGAGGATTTCTATCCGACGTCTGACGACATCGTCGAAGAAATGGGACGCGCAGGCTTCGAAACTTTCGCGCGATCAAAGGGCGATGATCCCAAAGCCATCGCGCAAGGGTTTCATTATCTGCAGGCCACGAACGCGAGACGGACCCGCGCGGAACAAATCGCCTATTCCGAGACCCTGACGGTCTTCCCTGAATTGGCGCGAGAACTGGCGGACTTTCTGCCAGAGAAGCACAGCAAGCGCTACAGCACGGCCGGACGGCCGAGCGAATTTTACAAGACCTTCCTTTACACCGCCGCCTACTATCACGCCTTGAACTCGGAAAAGCGCAAGGGCAAGGCCAGAAGCAAAGCGGCGAAAATGTTCGGTCTACGGCAGCCGGACGCGATCGAAAAGGCAGTGCAGCGATTTCTCAGAGACTTGGTGCAGATAAGGTATCGCGACCCGAAAACGGCGGATGCCATGCTTAACTTTTTTGCGGAGACTATCAGGCGGTTTGAAGCGCGAGAGCAAAAAAGCCGCCAAGAGAGCGAAGCCCGCAAAATTGCGCATCTTCAGGCTATTTCGGCGGCGAAATTTCCCAGACGGTAGTTTCTCAATTCGGAGAACGCCAATGAAACCGCAACGCAGAGAAGCTTACGTACCGTGGCGCGACCGCGCCTTTGTTTCGCTTGAAGAAGCGGCCGAGATTGTCGCCCGCTCGCCTGGCTGGGTACGCCGCCGCATTATAGACGGGCACCTGTCGGGGTTTCGACTATTTGGGGGCGGCGCGCTGCTGGTCTCGGTGCCGAGTTTGTGCGGCTACATTAAAGCCGCGAGCCCTGTCGCTCCCGCCGACGTGAAGGCCCCGCCGACGCGCCTGGCCCTGGTCGCTTCCAATCCCCTCAAGTGAATAAGGCGGCCCGCTGTAACGGTCCGCCTTGGAGATCAGTATGCACAACGCTTTTATACAGCATGACGGCCCATCGGCACAAGGCGATGCTTGCTTTGGTGACCTCGTGGCCCACGTTCCAGAGCGGTCGCCGGCAGCTCGCGAAGCAATCGCGGCCCTTCAGGCTGTAGACCCCGACGGCTGGCACAATCTTGTCGCAATCCGCGATGGCCGCGCACCGACAGGCCGCACATTCCCGCCTGATAGTTGGGATGAAATTGCCGAGTGGGTTGATGCGTACAACGGCAATGCAAATTGCTATTTTACCCTGAACGAGCCACGACCAGACGCTGCAGATAAGAAGCTTGAAAAAGCTTACATTGTGCGTATTCGAGGCGTGGGGGTCGATCTTGATCCGATAAAACGTGAAGACCGCCCGTTGACCGCTGCCGAGTTCGCGGATGCACGTGCAGAACTTCAGTCACGCCAGCTCAGCGACGACGGGCAATTCTCCCCATCGTTCACGATCGACACGGGTAATGGCCTGCAGCGTATCTGGCTGACTGCGGAATACCTTGACGCGAGCGTTGAACGCCAATGGGCGGAAGAGTGCGGCCAGGCGCTGGCGCATGCTTTGGGAGGCGATCCGATCCAGAACATCGACCGCCTCTTTCGTTTGCCCGGCACGGGGAACGTTTTGACTGCAAAAAAACTGTCGAAATATCCGCCAGGTTTTCGAACCGCCTCGATTGCGACGATCGACGCGTCGCGGCGTTATAGCCGTGAACAGATCACCCGTTTCGCGCCGTCATTCGAACACGTACCGCGCAATCTTGACCGACAATCCGATATCCAAGGCATTGAACATGATGACGCCTACATTGCACGGGCGTTGAACGAGATCGGTACTGCCCCCGGTGTCTGTGGAAGCTTTCGCGACCTGGACGCCGAACTGCAGGAAAAGCTGGCTCAAGTACGGCAGACGAAATCGCAGCTTCACCGACTGATCAACGGCGAGGTGGAAGGCTTGCTGCCGGTCGCTGAAGGCAAGGCACAAAGTACCAGTCGCTCAGAGTTTCTGTTTTCGGCAGGGGTCTATTTGTACGAAGCCGGATTTACGGCCGAAGAGTTCGCCAACGTTGTCTGTGCATGGGATCACGTTCAACCACACCTTGACGAGGCGGGCGACGTAGAGCGCGCCCTCTCACGAGTATGGGGCAAGGTGGTCCGCCGGCGCGATATCGAAATCAGCAAATTAGTCAAAAAGTGGTTCGATCCCAATCCCCCACCTGTCGATCGCCAGTCTTTCGACCGAGCGCCCACGGCCGCGGGCAAACACTTCCGGCTCCTGTCGATGCAGGACATTCTGGATATGCCAGCGCCGAAATTTATCATCGACGGGCATATTCCCGAAAATGGCCTCGGCTTTTTGTATGGCAAGCCGGGCACGAAAAAGTCCTTCATAGCTCTGGATTGGGCCTTGCACATCGCTTTCCAAAAGGCCGACTGGCACGGCTATGCAATTGATCCCAAAGCCAACGGCACCGTCGTCTACATCGCTGGTGAAGGTGCGAGCGGCATGCAGGCGCGTTGCCGGGCTTGGATGCAGCACCATTCCATTGCCAGCGAGGATCGGGCCACCAGCATGTTCCGTCTTATCGACAGGTCCGTGAATTTTGTAATCGGAGAAGACCAGAAAAATCTGATCGAAGATATCAAGTCCCAAATCGCCGGCCCCGTTAGCGCTGTCTTCATTGATACCGTGTCGCGCTCGGTCGCGGGCGCTGACGAAAATTCGCAAAAGGATATGTCGAAGTTCGTTGATGCCTGCGCAGCGGTCCAGCGTGAGTTCTCATGTTTCGTTGTGGGCGTCCACCACGCCACTAAGCAAACCGGCGAAATGCGCGGCTCCACGGTCTTGCTTGGTGCGGGCGATTTCGTCTTTCACGTCGAAGCCGGCAAAGCTTCATCCGCATCCGGCATCACGCCCGTGAAGCTGAAGTGCGAAAAGCAAAAGGACGCACCGGACGGTCGGTATGATGAATTTGCATTCGCTCATATCCAGGTCGATGCCGAGACATCGTCGCTGGTACCAGTCCGAATAACGACGCGAGAACGCCCGCGTATTGAGGCATCCAGCGATCTGAAGACCGAAATACTGCTGGCGATCCAGGCGGCTTGCGACGCAAAGGAACCGTGGGCGAAAGCGCCAAAGGTCAAATACGCCGAGCGCGGGGCTCGTCGGCGGCTTGCCCTGGATTTCCACATGGACGCCGATGCGGCTGGCGACCTATTGGCCGAGTTGGAACGGGACGGCTTCATTCAGCACGGGACGACAGACAGCCATTCTAAAGCGCAGGGCTACAAGGTTATCCGGTTTCCAGACGCCGAAGCAGCGGAAATAGAAGTCCACGACGGTGAAGGTGCCTTCGATTGATGCGGAAATGGTTGCGGAAATGAAAATGCGGAAACCGATGCGGAAATGTGCGGAAATGCGGAAACGCCGCTGTAAGTCATTGAAATAATATGCGGAAATACAAGATGTCTAGTTGCGGAAATGGTTGCGGAAGCGTGCGGAAACGCGGCCGTAACCCATTGATTTCATTGGATGCGGAAATGGGCTTTCCCTTATACTACGTATGGCGGCTATCGGCCCGCTCCGCTTGCCTGCGCTCGGCCTCGCCGCCAGCTGGTTCGTATCGAGGTTTGATATTTCCCATTCTACAAATTGTAGTTTTCAGAAGAGCGGCCCTCTCAGAAATACGGAGTTGGGAAATGCGTTTCGGCAATACCCTACACAACCCTGTTTTGGAGACCTCCCGTGAGTGGGCCTAAGGGCGCGCCGCAGCTAGACCGCTGGCGACGGTCGCCCGAGTTCCGCGAGATCGCCCGGCGGCAGTGCCAGGCAATGAACCGAAAGCACTGGGAAGGCCCACGGTGCGAGGCGGCCAAGAGGTCCGACGGACAGCCTTGTCAGAAACCGGCGATGACCAACGGTAGGTGCCATCTGCATGGCGGCCGTACACCTTCCGGCGATGGTTGGCATAAACCGCAATGGCCGAACCGAGGGGCCGTCGATGGAATGGGCAAGCTAGACCGGAAACTGAAAGACCAAGCGCGCGCTGCTCGTAAGCGAGCCCGTCGCATCGAAGCGATGACGCCGGAGGAACGCGAGCGCTTTGATGCCTGGCACAAAGCCCGCACGCCGGGTGCCGCTGCCGTCCGACAACGGTCTCGCGACGAACGCCGCCAAAACGCAGAATTCCGCAAACGATCAGCCACCGCACCGCGCGCGTCGTCACCTGAGCTTCAGGCGATCGACGACGAGCTTACGAACTTGCGGCAGCGTCTCGCCCAATTCCAAACCGACAAAGGAGTATTTTCGTGATGACAGCCGAGACGGAACAATACGATGACGACGAACACGATCAGCTGGCACGGGCGCGCTTGGTGCGCCGAATGCGGTCCGAAGGCGGCACAGTAGCCTATGAAACGTGCTTGGCGGCCTGCCGGGATGAGAAAGCCCCCTGGAACGCACGGACACAAGCGGCTCGCAGTATCTTGGACGCGGGTGGTTTTTTCAAAACAACCGCTCACGACGAACTGGAGGAAAAAAATCCCGCAGAGATGACCGCGGCCGAATTGGATCAAGCGGTGGCCCGCGCAAAGGCCAGCCTACAGGCCCCTAAGAAGCGTAGCGCCTCGACCCCGCCCCGGAACACGTTGAAAAGCGGCAACGCTTTCGATTAAGACACTTCCCGAAACGTCGGCGACAATCGAGAGGATTTGAGATGCTACCAGGACCGAAAGAAACCGGACCCTATCGCGATCGGGATATCGATTGCCAGGAGGCTCTACAGAGCGGGTTTCGCGCGGTGACGCGGCTTACTGCGCAAAACCTCGTCGAAGCAGCTGGCGGCAAGCTGTCGCCCGCTCTGATCAATCTGGCCAAGGATGCGGCCCGGGTCGGTTGGGGGTTGGAAGAAGCTGAGACCGCAATCAGTGAATTGGCGCAGAATTACCTGGATGATCTCGGGGAGTGATCCTCGCCACTGTCATCATTTTCCGCCGCGTTTTCGGGCCATTTCGCGGTGGATCATCATCACCCTTATGCGCATGCGATGCCTAACTTCCACGTCATGCCGCTTCTTTTCCAGATATTCCGGACTTCCAGGAACCTTTAACGCAGCCTTGGCCCTTTTTGCCTCGTCTCGCGCCGCTGCGAAATTCTCGACGTCATCGAATTCAAATAATAGTGGGCGACCTGGAATGTAGGAAATCCTGCGGGTTAGCCGCAGCCGTTTCAACTGCTCCCCGGAAATCCGCAATCGTTTCGCCGTTTCCGCTTCGGTCAGAAACTTGATCATCTTTTGCGCCCCGCCTTCAGGGCGGCCCGCGCCTTGTATTTTTCGAAAGCCGCTTTAGCGTTCTCTGCCGCTTCCGCCGATGCCGCGGCGCTAACTGCCGGATCGGCACCGTCAGCAGGCAGGGCGTGAACCTTTATGCCGTCGAGGTACGTTTTCAGGTCTGCCGATGAAATCAGCACCGGCCGGCCGCCGGCGTATGACAACTTTCCCGCAAGTCGTAGGCGCTTCACCTTGGACGTGGAACACCTAAGCAACTTTGCGACTTCGGGTTCTGTTAGGAATTCGGTCATAGACATATCTCACTGAAAACCAGACCGTAATTATGGTTTTAAGCATATGTCAACATAAAACATGTCTATCGTATGTCTGTTGTCTGTCTAAAAATACTATTTAGTAACAAATATTCTGATATTACTCATTTATTTTGTCTATTATGTAGGTTTTTCAAGTCAAAAATATATAGATTGACTCCGAATTGGCCAGATGTTTACGTTTATAGCGGAATTGTTAACTGATTTGCTTTATTTTCCATATCGCCGGGTTGATCTCCGGCAGGTCTGGAATCCCTGCGTCATGTCCAAGGCGAAAGCCTAAAAGCGCAGGGCCGCGGTCTCCCGGTTGTCAATTCCAGACCTCAATTGCCGTCGACAACGGCTAAACGGAGAACAAAAAATGACCAACCCAAATAACGAGAAATGCCCGCTGTACGAAATCGACGGGGAGCCCCTTGCCCGCGTCTGGCAGATCGTGGACTTCGATCAATCATACAGACTGGCGTGCATAGCGATGGAAATTGGCGCGCATGCGACTTGCGACAAAGGCGACGACGAGGACTACATCGTAAAGCGCTTCAACAAACGGTCCAAGCTTCACGCCCGGTTGCCCGGCGCCGCGCACGCAACGAAAGACGATTATGTCTTCTTGTCCGCCATGCCTTTAGATAACCTGGTTCGGTTCATCGAGATCCTGCAGGGGCCGTTCGATCACAGCATGGCCGCCTGATCAAGCAAGGCCCTCGCGCGCTGCGCGAGGGCCTTCGACAGCATAGGCTATGAGGCCTGACGCTTCGCCAATCGGCTCAATGTTGAACGCGAACACCCTGTCGCGTTCACAATGCTGCTCCAGCTTTGCTTGTTTGCCAGCATCTGAACGAGTGCAGCATTGCGCTGCGCGTCTTCCGGCCGCCCCTTGTAAACACCAGTTGCCTTGGCCTTCTCAATGCCCTGCGCTTGCCGGCGCCTGCGGTCCTCGTAGTCCTTGCGGGCAATCGCGGCGAGCATATCCAGCATCATTCCATTGATTGCGTCCAGCATGCGGCCGTGAATGTCGTCGCGGTCAGAAGTGGCCATCATCCATGACGTCGGGAGATCCAACGCGACGACACGGACCTGTCGGTCTTTGATCTCACGCTTCAGGCGCTCCCAATCGCCAGCATCAAGGCGGCTCAAACGGTCAACCTGCTCGACCAGAAAGATATCGCCCGGATGGCAGTCAGACAGCAACCGGAATAGCTCGGGCCGCTGCAGGGACGCACCGCTTTCATTCTCCGTATAGGTCGACGCGATCTTCAGGCCCCGGTCCGCCGCGAAGCGAAAGAGATCCTCCCGCGCCCGGCTCGCATCCTGGTCTTTTGTGCTTGCTCTGAGATAGGCGCGTACGTACATCGAAGTCACCGTCGGTTCGCTTAGGGTGGTTCGATTATGAACGGTTCGTTTAGAGTGTCAACATCGATTTATCGAACCGGCAAGATAAAGGTTCTCTTGAGGTATACCCAAATGAACACGTCTCGATGCCGGTTCACAAAGTCTGAACTCGGTGTTACTGCGCGCTGATCGTAATGGGGAGGGAAGAATGCGCGTCTATCGCCTTGAGCCAAAGAGCGGTCTTAAAAGGTATGCTGTCCAGGAAAACGGTTTCTACGTCCTTGGCAACTATGCGAAGTTCGGCAGCGAGCAGCATGAAGTTGCCAACCGCGTGCTGGTTCGCTCCGAGCAAGAGATGATAGATCTCATAATGCAGGGACATTACATCCGTGTTGAAGCTGAAGATCGTCCAACTCTCGTTCGCAAGAACCTGTTCATCGACGGCAAGAAGGTGACCTGAAGCACTGGAGAGCAACCAGAGAACGACGCGCCCCTTGATCGGCGCCACCTCGCTTCATACCCTGCCCTACCCCCTACCCGCCCCCTGGGCACTCCAAACCGCCGCAGCCGGCGCTCACCAGATGCCCCTACAAATTTTCTGCGATTTTGAAACTTTTCGACATTTTGTAGTCCATTGAAATGCTCATTGAATCTCGCCTATCCGCTTGCATTTGAGCATCTTTTTCGGTAGCCTTCCGGTGTCGGTAAACAGCAGAAGTCGGGCAACTGCATCCCTCGCGAAAGGCTCGCTCCAAATAGGAACGGTCGAACCCCAAGCGAACGTTGAAACGGTTCTTCATTCGATATTCTGGCGCCCACCGGGCGGCACGCGGTTTGACCCCGCGCGAATGATTTGTCCTGGGATGCTTCCGCATATGGCCAATCCTTCAAAGCCTGACATCGATTACAGCTATGCCGGCTTCCAGCAAGAAACTCAGGATTTCCCCTTTCCTGGTACGCAGCTCGACAACGATCTGGCCGAACTATCCACGTCAATTGATCAGACGATCGACGGATTGGCCGACATCCGGCGATCAGACGGAAAACTGCAGAACTCCATCGTTACCGCCGACAGTCTCGACGAAAGTCTGCTGATCGGGTTGAAAACCCCGACGGTGTGGGAGACGTCTACCCGATATATCGTGCTTGATTGCGTCTCGATTGCGGAAACTGGGTTGCAGGGCATTTACCGGTGTCTGGTTTCGCATGAAAGCGCCGATTTTTCGGATGATCTCGGTGCCGGGTATTGGGAGATGATTTTCTCAATGTCGCCAGCGGGCTTGGGATTGGCCGACGTCGCGGTTACGGGCGATTACGACGATTTGCTTAATTTACCCGCGTTGGGCGCGGCCGCATTTCTGAACGTTGGAACGACCGCCGGCACTGTCGCAGCGGGCAACGACACGCGCATCACCAACGCCGTGCAAACGTCGCGTACGCTGACTGCTGGCGCCGGCATGGCCGCGATCGGCAACCTATCTGCTGACCGGACGATCGCACTCAATTCCGCGTCGCTGGCATCGCTGGCATTGGCTGACAGTGCCGTGCAACGTATCGGTAACGAAACGAAAATCGGCGATTTGCGCGTGACCGACGGTTTGCTTAAAGTCTTCAAAGACCTGCAGACAATCCCGACTACTGCCGACAGCGCCGGGATGATCGTTTCCTGCAATCGTTCTAATGCAGACCGTGAAACGAACATTCGTAATATGTACGTGAACGGCACGGGTATGACCAAGGCTTTCGTCTGGTCTCAGATTACGACAGCGGGCAGCGCTGAAACTGACCTCCTGACGCTCTACCGCAACGGCCGTGCTGCGGTCGGTTCGATCGGCTGGTTGGAAGCAATTGCAGGCCAAGCTGAAACCGTCAGCATGTTCACCTCGCTTAGCAAGCCAGGCACCGCTCTCGCGTTAACAGGCGCATCCCGCACCTCAGACGCACTTGCCCCGGCTTACTTCAGTGGCATTGGCGTCTGGGGCTTTAGCCACAACAACCGGGCACGGACGGGCGACTTCAACACCACCTTCATGGGTTGGGGTGGCTATTTCGAAAACCGTCGTGATAACGGCTCCGGCCGCTCCCATGGCGTGGAAATCGGCTCGGTTAATCTCGGGGCTGCAGGGGTAGACCCCGAAGCCACGCTGATGACACCTTACGACTATGCACAGGCCAATTCGATAAATGGGCTGCTGCTAAGCGCTGGCCGTCCCGATGTAGGCGCAGGTCAGCACGACATCTCCAACGCGATAAACGTCATCGCCAATGGGGCCAAATACCGTACCGGCATCGTCTTCGGGAACGGCTCTGTGGCGGCTGACGGCCCTACAGTGCCGGCAATCCTTATGCCAACGCTTTACGGCTTCCGATGGCACACAGCTGAAGGGTTACGCGCATATTTTCACGCGGACCAGTCCGCAGGCTCGCAGACAATCGGGATGGTCGTACGCAATGACAGCGTTGATGTGGAATTCCAAGGCTCGACCACGATCCGTTTGAAAACCAATGAGATCCGCGCGCTTAACACAAATGGCGGCTTCGACGGGGGTGCCACATATATCGGCAACACCACCGCATCCCGTCAATTTCGGCTCGCCACGTTCGATGCGTCTTTTCCACACCTCTACCTTGAGATCAACACAAACACGACAGCATCCCCGACCTGGACAAACCGTGGTCAGTTCAACGCCGCGACCGGGGTATATTCGTCCGTCTCTGATGAGCGGCTCAAGAAAAACTTCCGCCCATTTGGCCGCAGCGCTCTCGACACAGTCTCCGGATTGGCGAGCGCATCAAGCCATTACAGCATGATTGGAGATGACCGCGAACACTTCGGCTACCTGGCCGGAAGGGTTTTGTCGGTGTTCCCAGAGGGCGTCGATGCCAAAGGGAAAAATCTGATGGTCAGCGATCGGCCAATTTCAGCCCTCCATAGTCTGGCTATAGACGAACTAAAACAAAGGGTTGAAATGCTAGAAAATACAAACCTTCTGTGATTTTGAAACTTTTTTAACATTTGTCGGCCGTGCTATTCACGAACCCCATGGCGTCGACAGAGAAATCTCGGCGTGGCACCTATTTCGGCGGAAGCCTCGGCAACGGCCGCCGCTGCGTCTGCTGATGATGCCGCAGGTCGATATCAAACAAATATGAGAATTGGAAAGCCGAGAATTGCCAGCGTGAGCGCAACACCCATAAAAATGCGTGCCATTCTAAAACGCCGGGTTCGCCGGCCGTCCCAATCGTAAGTCATTTAATCCCTCATAGGATTCCGAGAACCGGACGCGCCCGCATCCGGTTCTCGCAGGCCGTGCCATGGGCCGGCCTGTTGTATCGCTCATCGTAAGCGACGACCGGCAGATAGAGCCGACACAGATAGAATCAACCGTGACGCGTGAAAAAAGACGAGGCCTGATCCCGCCCAAGCAGACGTTGGCAGGCCTCTGACCGGCGTTTCGGGAGAGTGGTTCCGAAGACCGGCTGTGCAAGCAATCCGCACGGCTAATGCTTGTTCCCAGATCAAAGGACATCATCACGCCGATCCATTCAGCGGGGACCTGTGGCGCCACACTGCCGGCATGACCAATAGGGCCACAGAAGGCCACCTGCCCGACAGATCGACTTTACGTTGTGGATCTGTTCAATTGGTTGTCTTTGGGGAGGGCTGTAAGTGCTGAAGATCAAAATAGTGACCGTAAGCTTGTGCGGGTTCATCCTGACGTCATGCAGCCCGGCCAAAACAATCGCCAATTTGTTCTACGAAAACGATGCCGCACCCTGGGAAACCGTCGACGCCTTTTATTATCCGGACCGCGCGGATCTGACGATCAGCCAAAGTATGCCTGACGTCGACGGCGTCGCCGGCTGCAGAGAAATCGTGCGCTATATGTCGTCGGTGAACAACGATCCGCAGCTATTGCGGGGCGATTATGAATGCGGCGTCGGGCGCATCGATAAGGCGGAATATGCGGGTGTGAACGTCTACCGGCTCACGGTGCGTTGATCGTTCGTTCGAATATCCAGAACGAGGGTAGATAGAGACGTCCGCTGTTAATAGTGACCTTACGAAGCTAAAGGGGTTTTTCCAACAGCAGCTTCGATAATAGGCTGAGCGAGTTTCAGATTTCGGAACATATCAACCAATGCCACGCTAAGTGTATCAAGGTCTTGTTTTTTATGCATTAATTGGATATGTTTTTTCACCTCATTTATAGAGGACTGAAGGTTTCTAACAGGCATTTCCTTCTCCACCGGAAGGTTCACCGTAAACGCACCCACATTCGTATAGAGCCGAGCCAAACTCGAAGAAATATCCTTTTTCTTCTGGGGATCTATCACTCCACTGACAGAAATTTCCTCAGTGAACGAGTTGAGCATTTCGAGAAACTTCTTGTTTTCGGTCATCAGCTCATTGAATTCCGCAACCTTCATTTCTTCGACACGGTTGATCTGCGCTTCGTAAATTGACCAAAACACGCCAGCGCCGCCGGTGGCGCCAATGCTCACCGCAGCTAAAATCGCACCGAAAATGTGTTGCCGCAGGTAGTCGGCAATTGCTTGAATCATGAACCTCAACCTTCAGTCGGGCGTCCTGCAATCACTATATCACATAGTGTACGTCAAGCTGGATTTGAACTTCAGGGCTGGTGTATTTCTTTTTTTACGGTTACGTCGGTCTTAAGGCCAACCGTTTCCTTGGTTGCCTCTCGCCTCGGGCAGATATCTTTTTCCCACAAATGAATATTGGCGTACATTTCCATCGTTTCTCTAATATCTTTTTCCAACTCCATATCGCAGATGGAAACCTGGGCGTTTGCGGAGTTGACCACCTTGGTATCGATTGCCTCTAGCGCGGAGACGTTCGCGCCCGAGAGGGCGAGCATCGCAGATACGTATCCCGCGAGCATTGCGTCTTTCATCTTGCGGGAGAAAAAGCCGGGAGAGTGAACCTCAACACTGACGCCGCCAAAATAGGACTTATCGTAGTATCTATCGATCGCCTCGTTAAATTCCAGGGCCAAGAACTGCTCCAGTTCACCCTTTTTCAAAGCAAGATATTGCGACGCAAAGTAATTCGTTAAATCAACGGCTTTGTTTAGGTCGTTTAAGTCGATCTCATCTTTAGTAACCCGAATAAGGTTTCCTGATGATTCTTTCCAGACGTAGTCTCCGTATGCGATGCTATATATCTCTCGCCGATCTTCTTCCGCGCCAACTTGGATTATTGCCTGACGGTTTTGCATCAGACGGATAAGTCGTCGATTGAATTGGTTTTTTGCCAATGCTACCGGCAGCCACGTTACGCGGCGCGCAGGAACCTTCTCCTTCGGGTACCGCAGTGGTTCCACGGTGAACCCCGGATCGAATTCGCCGTTGAACTCGCCTACATAGACGGTAGAATTGTAACCCGCGCCGGGGACGAGAATGAGATCGCCTGGCTTCGCTTCGCCATAGACGTCGATAACTGTATGCACGAGTTTCGGCGGGGCGTTTGAAGCGTTTTTGACTGCATAGTCGGAAACCGCGCGGCTCGGTTTGTCATCATCTTTGGATCCGCTATTTCGCCAAGTCGATATGCGCCGAGCCATGCGCAACGATGCGCGTAGCTCCGGACTATCCGCGCGTGGTGGTTTATCGAAGCTTATTCCCGGAAGGTCCAAGAATACTGAATTTGTTTGCTGAAAATCATTATAGAAACGCTTGCTGCTACCAGGATGCAGTATGAAAATCTTATGATCGTCCGGCAAAATCCGAATTTCCGGATCGACAATTATCGTCATAACACCCTCAAAGAATCACATTTTTGCAACAATGCCGAGCCTGAACAGAATTCGCCGGTTTTGTCAGCACGAATAAATCGAGAACTCACAAGAAACTCGCGCAAAAGTTGGTTTGTTTATCATGTGAGTTCCCCGCTCACTGCCGGTAGGGAATTTTCGAGGGTTTTACTTCAATCCCTCCATACCCATCTTTTTCTAAAAAGAGTTCCACCCCTTTAATTGCCAAATCTTGGTTTTTGCCTGGTCCTACCGTGACATGCCTGACGGGAAGAAGGAGGCCACCCGTGTGAGCAATCAGGTATGGGATCAGAATGCCGTCCCCGGTTCTAAATTGCAGGTCTTTTGGATCGCCCTGGATAACCAATCTCCATTCATTCTCTTCAGCGAAGCCATCGTCCTTGAACCGCGGCACCAGTTGCGAGACCGCTTGAAACATTTTTTCCTTTTGCGCAGATGGGTCTTCAATGCCAAGCAAGTCTTCAAATTGCTGATACCCTTCCGTCTCTTTTACGTGCTGCTCGAACAACCTCTGGAAGCGGTTTGCCGCTCTGTCACGATCGTAAACCACGCTGACCAGCGTGCCGGAATTACTCGCTGCAAATACTCTGAGAGCATGCCCTCCAAACGTGATGCTTATTCCTTGTTGCCCCCCGCTATAACCCCGCCACTGGCTTAGAAGATCATCGTTTTTACAAAAGCAAGCAGCGTAGGTATTTGGAACCGCTCTAGTCTTTAGCTCTGAAATAACTTCTTTCAGCAAACGCCGCTTATCTTGTTCGAAAGCCGACGACTTTATCATTTTGCTAATGACCGTGCTCGCCACCCGAAGCCCGTGTATGAGTTCCAACTTGTCATTCATAAAAGACACATTGGAGAGCCATAACTCGCGCTTTGTTAGAATGCTCTGAAATCCGGCTATTGTCGTATAGTGGCTCAACTCGTTCGGAACGACCTCTGGGATCGGGGCCATGCTAATTTCATCTCCGATATGTGTGTGTGTGTGTGTTTTGGGTGAACCGGATAGCCCGACTTCCCGCCCCACTGAGCTAACCAACGATGAGCGGTTTGCAAATTTGTGGCCCGAGAACGAAGCGACCCCTATTCCCAGGGAAACTGTTGCTGCGGGTCTTCAGGCGGAAGTGGTAGCTCATCGATAAGTTTCGCGACGACTGAACTTCCCTCAAGGTATTGACCGAGGCCGGTATCGGTGGTGTAAACTTCGCTCGCCCCGCGAACGATCGCCGTGGACGCGATCATGGCATCATATTTCATGGCGACCTTCCAACCCGGCGCGCGATCGGCCGGCGGAATGCTGTCTTGCCAATGAGCAATACGCTCGCCAGTTTCGATCGCGATCACCTCGTCAAACGGCTGCACAGTGAAACCCTTCAGCCGTCTTACCGTTTCAACGATTTCCTCTATGCGCTCGGCACGACCTGCCACCAATTCAGCTATCGATGGCGCGGGTATCATTATGACGGTGTTTGTTTTGGCCAGCGCCCCGACGAAGTGCCGCACCCTGTCGGCGCGTCTATTGGTGTTTTGCGTACTGTCAGGGTCGATCATTAAGATCAGGAAATTAGTGTCTACGACGATCATGCGCTGCGCAACTCATCCACGGCTCGAATAATCTTTTCGCCCGCCCCCGACGGCAAAATCTCTTTTAGCCTGTTGAGGGTCTGCGTGAGTGGGACGTCATCGAGAGGTTCAAACGCCGTCGCTTTTAAGTTTTCGAGGAACCAACGGCCGTCGGTATCGCGGGTCCATTTACCTTCACCGCTCAAACGAACATGCTGATGGAAGCACTGGGCCAGTTCTCGCGCATAGCTAGCGTTGATGGAAATACGGGCTGTAAGATCACCGTCAATGTCGAGGCCGACCTTTACCTGATCGCCGACGCCCTCAATGCGCACCAACCTTCCTTGTACGGACGTATGCTGGTTCACTGTCCGTATCGCTTTCGACGTCTTCAGCCTGCCAGGAAACGATATGACTTCCCCGCCCTTCGGCAAAGGTAGTTCGGCCGTCCAGCCGTCTTCGGCGAGAAATTCGTTTAGCTTCCGCCACGGGCTGGATGCGTCGGCATCGTTATCATTTTGCGCCGCTTCGCGAATTCGCGGCGAGATAAGGGACACCTGTTCCGCATCGGCGACGGCAACAATACTGACGCTCTTGTCAAGAATTTCTTTGAAGTGGACGGCCTCTGGCGATCCCATAAGTTTCGCCAGTTCGGCCATGTAACAGGCCAGGCGGGCCATTGGGATGGTGTCAGGTTTCGGCCCTACGATACGGAAAGAATATTCAAGGAAATCGCTCATCCTATTCCTCCGTGGGTTCGCGCTTCAAATCTTATCGGTTCAACACATAACACATCATTAAGCTAGATTGATCCCAGGGCGGCCCGAATTTGTATCCCGGCGGCCGGAACGGTGGGCCGCCAACATAATGACGTTCCCGGCCGGCCGGCGGGCGCATTGGACATAGTCCGTTGGGCCTACGTCAACCTGATCGGATTCTGTCGCTTCCATCAGTTGAACGTTATCCCGCACGATCGATAACAGCGCCGCCACCTGTTCGGCGTCCCGGCCGTCATCGATCGCCCGAGCCAAGACCCGAGCGGAAGCGCTCCCCGTCACGCGAATGATATCGATGGGAAGCACGAAGCCACCTCCTAGTTTGCAGATAATGCAGAAATCGCGATGCCGCGTCTATTTCGGCGAAAAACGGCAGACTACCTTTCGCCATGTCAATTGCAACAGGATCGTTGAATGCCCTGCAAGCTAAACACCGACCAGATCACGGACGAGGCTGAACGTCTGATTTTTCAGTTTTGCAAGATAGCAAATGTCTTCGAAATCAGCCTCGCGTTCGAAATGAGCCTTGCACTGAATACGTTCCGGCGGGTGGTGTTGACGCATCAAATCGACGGGTACGTGGGCCGTCGGATGCTGGACGCGGTTATCCTCGCCCACGCAACCGCTGCCGCCCGGCTGCCGATCACCTTCGATCGTGAAATCTTGAATACCGGAATGCGAGCCGTTGCGGGTCTGGTTGTCGTTTGGACGGAAACCGAGACGCAACGCTCCGTGCGTTCGCCCGATGTGTGCCACGACATGCGCGACCATTTGCGAATTCTCTGCAACTGCATCGACAACGCCGATCTACAAGACCGTATCACTGAGCGAAAGAACGCCAGAATTCGACAGGCAGTCAATCAGCTCCAGCGCATCGCAGGCTGATGAAACCCGTGAGACAGAAGGATTGAGCCGATGGCGTGGACCCCGGAACAGCAGAAAGCGTTGGCTCTAGCCCAGGCGCGCAGACGGCGAAGCGATGCGGAAACGGCAATTGGTGGACAGGCGACCGGTGTCGCGCAGCCTGACGGCAAGCTACGGGCGCGGCTCTTTGACGGAACCATTTTGACGTTTCCCGCCGGCACCGCCCCCGAGGTCATTTCACGCGTTGCCAAGGAGCAGACCTTGGCCAAGCGTGATGCGATGAACGGCACCGCCCCGAATTCCGACCAGCCATCAGCAGCAAAGGATATGCTTTACAGTGGCGCATCGGGCGTAGTGCGCGGGGCCGCCGAACTGGCCATGCTGCCGGTTACGGGAAAGCGGTTGATCGAAGGCGGCATGGACTATCTCGTCGACAAGGGCGAGGCCGGCATTCGCTCGGCGTTCGGCATGGAACAGCGCCCGATCGGACGCGCCGCCGAGGCACGCGCCAATATGGCCAAGCTCGATCCGTTCGGGACAGCGGTCAACGCCGGTCAAGACGCGGCGCGCAACGTCATGGACGAAAACCTGTATGCGCCGAAGACGACGGCTGGCGAATACGCCGAGACTGTCGGTGAATTCGTCGCGCCTGGCGGTTTTCCGACCCGCGCGGCCCGCGCCATGCCGACGATCGGCCGAAAGATCGGCGAGAGCCTTTTCGACGTCACGCGCAACGCGGCCGTTCCGGGTATTGCGTCCGAAGCCGCAGGCCAGATAAGCGAAGGCACGGCTTTCGAGCCGGCGGCCCGTATTGCTGGCGCAGTGATGGGAAATGCAGGAGTAGCCGCCGCGCGGTCTGCCAGCATGCCGGAAAGCGTTGTCCGCCGTGCCGTCGGCGATCCCGACGCGATAGATTGGGAACGCGCGGTTCAGCTTCAGAACAACAGCCGAGGCGTGCGGCTGACCGGGCCAGAGGCAATCACGCAGGCGCAGAACGGTGCGACAGCACTTCCCAACCTTCAGCGCGTTGTTGAAGGCTCTGCGGACGGCCGTGCGAGAACCGCACCATTCTTCAGCGCGCGGCCTGGACAGGTCCACAATGCGGTTGACGAGGTCTTGAACCTGATCACGCGACAAAGCGATAATCCGTCATTGCTCGGGCCGCGCGCTTCGCAGGCCGCGACCGATGCGATCGGCGACGTCGAGCAAGCCCGAACGGCAGCGGTCGCCCCAACCTACCGTGCCGCCGATCTCGACACCGTACCCGTCGAAGGCGCGCAAGGCATTCTGGACGACATCGCGGCGATGACGGCCGCCGACACGACGGGCGTGCTGTCGGGTCCGCTGAACGATCTCCGGAACCGGCTGATCGCGGAACCTGCCCGCGCCGGGCAACCGGCCACACGCACGCCCGTCATGCGGCCGAACGGTCAGGTCACACGCTACACGCAAACGCCAGCGATTGATCCGGTCCCTGCCCGGCCGGCGAACGACATCGAGAACCTGGACCGCACGCGCAAGTATTTCCGCGACCGCATGGACTTGCCGCAGATCGGTGCGGATGCGATCACGAAAGAACAGAATGCCGCTGTTAGCGGGCTGCTGACGCGCCTCGACGATTTGATGACGCGCAGCAGCCCCAATTTCGCAGCGGGCAAGCAGCAATACGTCGACATCACGCGGAATACTGTTGACCCGGTGACGCTCGGGCCGCTCGGCCGGGTCGCCGCGGCAAACGATACCGCAAGCGCCGGCCATGCCGTTTTACCGGCCAACCCGCTGACGGGCTCCCGTGATGAGACAATCGATGCCATCACTCGGCTTATGGATCAAGACCCCGCCACGACAACCGGATTGATCCGGCAGAACCTCGCCGATCGTTTCCACCGCGCCGCAACAGATACGCAGGAAGGTGCCAATGAATTCGTTGGCGCTAAGTATCACAAGGACATTGCGGGCAACGAACCCCGTCGCCAGACCCTGGACGCGGCGCTATCTGCGCTGCCCGATCAGCGCGCGGCCACGACGATGCCCGAGCTGCTGGACGTCCTCCAGGCCACAGGCCGGCGCAAGCCGATCGGCAGCGCCACCGCGTTCAACAGCGCGTTGCAAAGTGAGTTGGGAACCGGTTCGCTGTTGGCAACGCCTTTCCGGACAGGGGCAAAGACGATTGCCAGTCTTGGCACAAACATCGGCAACGCCATGACGCAAGCAACACAGCGCAACAACATGGCCCAATTGGCCGATTTATTTACAGACCCCAATTCCGTAGAAATGATACGCTCCGCTATGACCCGGCGGCCCGGCCTGGCAATTGGCGAAACCCTGCGACGCAGCGGTGCGCAGACCGGCGCAGCGAGTTCCGATCGATAGCGCGAAAATGCGCGCTGAAGGAGAAGTCTATGGTGCGGATGGGAATAGCATTGGTCAGCGTCTTGGCGCTGTTCGGTAATGCAAAGGCTCAAGAGGCCGACACCCTTGGCTGGTTCATGAAGGGCGCGTATGCGGGCGAGTATCAAGCTTCAATGGTTTTCGCCAGCGGTGAAACCCTCGCTTCGCTCAACTCACTCCTGAAGGATCGTGGCGAAGCGCCGTTGTATTGCCCGCCGCCGGCCCTTCAACTGACTAGCGGCCAGTACGTCAGTATCCTCGCGAACTATCTGAAGTCTTCAAAGACAGCGTCAGCGACAGACGACTACAGGGCATTTCCGATCTACGTCAGGGAAGCATTGAGCGTGACTTTTCCCTGTAAGGTTTGATCCAAACGGCTAATTCGGGATGCACGAAGCTCTGGAAAACCGTGCTACCCGCGTGCAACCCAATGGCTTTGAACCCGCCGCCGCTCTGTGAGCTATACGTCTATTATCTGCTTGATTTTATTGAGAGAAAAATGGAGCGGGTGAAGCGATTCGAACGCTCGACCCCAACCTTGGCAAGGTTGTGCTCTACCCCTGAGCTACACCCGCTCATCAGCCTCGGTCCGGGGGTAGTCGGTGGACCGTGGCGCCGCTGCGTTTGTTGTTTGCTGCGACGACGGCTATATGGCCCAGACGATTTTTAAATGCAACAGGGAAATGACGGTTGAACCAATAATTTTTCGAAGAAATGTCGCAAGCCCCTGAAAACAAGGCGTTTTGCAGCATGCATTCTGTGGAAGATTGCGATTTTTTGCCTTTGGCCGTATGGGAAGGCCGTGATTTTCTAGCCAAGGGAAGCCGTCATGAGTGAAGTTTCGCCGAAAACGCAGGATGAATTGTTCCTGTTTCTCGATAGCCTCGGCATCAAGCACAAGACGAAGCGGCACGAGCCGGTTTTCACCGTCGCCGAATCGGTATCGCTGCGCGACGAAATCCCCGGTGGCCACACCAAGAACCTGTTCGTGAAGGACAAGAAGGACAATTTTTTCCTTCTGACCGTCGAGGAAAACGCCAGCGTCGATTTGAAGACCGTGCACACGATCATCGGCGGCGCCTCCAAAGTCTCCTTTGGCAAGCCGGAAAAGCTGATGGAATATCTCGGCGTCATTCCGGGTGCCGTCACGGCTTTCGGCGTGATCAACGACACCGGCCACAATGTGAAGATCATCATCGACGAGGACCTGATGAAGGACGAGATCATCAACTGCCATCCGCTGTCCAACGATGCGACGACATCGATCGCATCCAAGGACCTGCTGCGCTTTATCGAGGCGACGGGACACGAAGCCCTTGTCTTGAAAGTGACGTCCTGACATACGATCTTTGACGGGAAGACAGTCAGACGGACGAGGATGTCCGCGAGGAGACACGATGAGCGGCAACGACAATCCCTATGCAGCATCCTATGGCAACCAGATGACAGCGACGGCCAGCTATGGCGCTGCGCCAGCACAGGCTCCGGCGACCGCAGCCGTGCCAGCCGGCGAGTTGATCAAGGAAACCACGACCGCCAATTTTACCCGCGACGTTCTCGAAGCCTCGCGGCAGCAGCCGGTTCTCGTCGATTTCTGGGCACCCTGGTGCGGCCCCTGCAAGCAACTGACCCCGGTGATCGAAAAGGTCGTGACCGAGGCACAGGGCCGCGTCAGGCTGGTCAAGATGAATATCGACGATCATCCCTCGATCGCCGGACAGCTCGGCATCCAGTCCATTCCTGCCGTGATCGCCTTTATAGACGGCCGGCCGGCCGATGGTTTCATGGGTGCCGTGCCGGAGAGCCAGATCCGTGAATTCATCGACAAGATCGCTGGTCCGATGGTCGACGACCAGCAGGCCGGGATCGACGCCGCCCTCGCCGAGGCAAAAGCCTTCGTCGAGCAAGGCGATATCGAGAACGCGGCCGGTCTTTTCGGTGCCGTGCTGCAGGCTGATCCTGAAAATGCCACGGCCCTTGCTGGCCTTGCCAATTGCCTGATCACCGCCGGCGAGCTGGAGCAGGCGCGCGAAGTGCTGACCGATCTCCCCGAAGAGCTTGCCAAGGATGCCGGCATCGCCGCCGTTATCAAAAAGCTCGACCAGATCGAGGAAGCCCGCAAGCTCGGCGACCCCAATGCGCTCGAGCAAATTCTCGCTGCCGATCCGGACGATCACGGCGCCCGCATCAAGCTTGCCAAGATCCGCAATGTCGAGGGCGACCGGGAGGCTGCGGCCGATCACCTGCTCAAGGTGATGAAGCGCGACCGGACGTTCGACGACGACGGCGCGCGGCGCGAGCTTTTGCAGTTCTTCGAAGTCTGGGGCCCGATGGACCCGGCAACATTGTCGGCGCGGCGCAAACTGTCCTCAATCCTGTTTTCGTGATACCCTCTCGGAGGCGCCTTTGTGACAATCTCCCTTGAGATTTGACGCTGGCGCCCCATTTCTTGTCGATAAGCGGCGCGGCACCATTGAGGTCGCCACAAGAACGCCTGACAGCGACGGGGTGAAGTAAGACATGCAAGTTGGTAATGCACGTTATCTGAGGCCTCAGGACCTACCGGAGACGCTTCCGGTGTTCCCGCTGACGGGTGTGCTCCTGCTTCCGGGCGCGCAATTGCCGCTCAATATCTTCGAGCCGCGCTACCTTTCCATGTTCGATGATGCGCTGGCCGGAAAGCGCTTGATCGGCATGATCCAGCCCTCTTTTGGCGAGATTCGCGAAGAGGCGGGCCAGGCGCATGTGCAGGCGCTTTGCCAGGTCGGCTGTGTCGGCCGGATCACCTCGTTCGCCGAGATGGAGGATGGCCGTTATATTGTCTCTTTGACC
The DNA here is from genome assembly GCF_033447125.1 of Rhizobium sp. PL01. Lineage (NCBI taxonomy): Bacteria > Pseudomonadati > Pseudomonadota > Alphaproteobacteria > Hyphomicrobiales > Rhizobiaceae > Rhizobium > Rhizobium sp. PL01. The sequence continues at coordinate 25,518 of NZ_JAWQUM010000006.1, forward strand.
GGCATCTGCCGGTTCCGGCTGTTCGATGAAGTTCCCTTGGCAAAAAAGGGTTACCGCTCCTTCAAGATCGCCCCTTTCGCCACAGACCTCACCGGGCCGGATGATGAAGCGCAGGTCGATCGCAAAGCCCTGCTGGCCGCCTTCAAGGCCTATCTCGACGCCAACAAACTGGAAGCCGATTGGGAAAGCGTCGAACGCGCCAGCAATGTCACGCTGGTCAATTCCATGGCGATGATGTCGCCTTACGGCCCGGCGGAAAAGCAGGCTCTGCTCGAGGCGCCGGATCTGAAGACCCGCGCCGAAACGCTGATTGCCATCACCGAGATCGTGCTTGCCCGTACATTCGGTGATATCGAAACCATGCTGCAATAGGCGGAAATGATGGAAGACAGAACCAGCCGTGTCGATCCCAAAATGCTAGAACTGCTGGTCTGTCCGCTCACTAAAGGCCGCCTCAGCTACCACGCCGCCGAGAACGAACTGATCTCCGAAAAGGCCCGCCTCGCCTACCCGATCCGCGACGGAATCCCGATCATGCTGATTTCCGAGGCGCGCAAGATCGAGGATTGAGGCTACGACGCCTTGGCCGATTGACCAACTTTCTCCATCATTCCTGTGCTCGTCACAGGAATCCAGTCACGCGACGTCCGTCGCGTGGAGTACCCTTCATCGAAGTTTATGGCCGGTTCTCCCACCGCGCAGACGCGCGGCAGCTTGATCGCTATGACACGCACAGGGATGACGGAGGTTATAGCTCGCCTGAGCGCGATAGCCCCCAATCAGATCGCCTGCCCCTCCAGCATTTTCGGCTCGTTCTGTCCGCCAAGCCCGGAAGCCTGCCGGATGAAGAACGATTTGACCGATGGCAGGCGATCGACAATGCCAAGGCCCAAATCGCGCAAAGCCCTGACCGGCGTGATATCATTGGAAAACAGCCGATTGAGCACATCGGTGGTCACGCCCATGCGGAACGTGTCGAAACGCCGCCAACTCTGATAGCGCTCGAGCACGGCAAGCGAGCCGATATCGAGACCCAGACGATCGGCATCGACGATGGTTTCGGCGAGCGCTGCCACGTCCTTGAAGCCGAGATTGAGCCCCTGTCCGGAAATCGGGTGAATACCGTGGGCGGCATCGCCGGCAAGCGCAAACCGTGGCGCGATGAAATCACGCGCCAGCGTCAACCCCAGCGGAAAGGCGCGGCGTCCGCCGACAACCTTCAGCGTACCGAGCTTGTGGCCGAAACGGCGCTCCAACTCTTCCTCGAACACCAGATCGTCGCTGGCAATCAGCCGGTCGGCATCACGCGTCCGCTCCGTCCAGACCAGCGAGGACCGGTTGTTCTTCAGTGGCAGCGTCGCGAACGGACCAGCGGGCAGGAAATGCTCTTCCGCCGTGCCGTCATGCGGCCGCTCGTGCTCGACTGTGGTCACGATGCCGGACTGGCCATAATCGAAATCGACGGTCTTGATGCCGGCGGCATCGCGCAGTTTCGAGCGCACGCCATCGCAGGCGACCAGCAATCGCGCCTCGATTGCCTCACCATTGGCCAAAGCGACGGAAACCGAATGATCGCCACTCTTGAAATCGGCTGCCGCCGTCGATTGCCGGATCTCGACACCCAGTTCGCCGGCCGCGTTGCGAAGCGCACCGACCAACGCAACATTCGGCACCATATGGGCAAACGGCCGGCCCTCGACCTTTTCATCCTCGAAGGTCAGGAACACCGGACGCACCGGATCGGAGGTCTTGGAATCGGTGATCACCATGCGCTTGATCGGTTCGGCTTCCGGCTCGATCTCGCTCCAGACGCCGAGCACGTCGAGCATCTGCGAGGCCGCAGCGATGATTGCCGAGGCGCGCTCGTCTTTTTTCCAGGCAGTCTCGGGAGCGCCATCAATCAGGCTCACCGACAGGTGCGGCGCGGCCTTCTTGATGGACACGGCCAGCGACAGCCCGACATAACCGCCGCCCGCAATCAGCACATCGATCATCTCTCATTCTCCCGTCGCTCTTGAGCATTGCTTGAGGCCTATATAGATCATTGATGCGCTCGTTCCTACCGCTTGAGCGTTCGACCTCTGGAGATTGCCGAAATGTCGCGCCCCGCTGAAAACCCCGCACCGATGGATGTCCTGTTGCAGACGCTGGATCTGGAGAAGCTGGAGGAGAACCTGTTTCGCGGCCGCTCGCCGCAGGTTGGCTGGCAACGCGTCTTCGGCGGACAGGTTATCGGACAGGCGCTGGTAGCAGCCCAGCGCACGGTCAGCGAAGGCCGCTACGTGCATTCATTGCACGCCTATTTCATGCGGCCGGGCGATCCGTCCGTGCCGATCATCTACGATGTTGACCGCATCCGGGACGGTGCAAGCTTTGCCACCCGCCGGGTCGTCGCCATCCAGCACGGCAAGGCAATCTTTTCGCTGTCTGCCTCCTTCCAGTTCGACGAGGAAGGGTTTGACCACCAGATCGCCATGCCGGATGTCGCAGCCCCCGAAACGCTGATGGGCGAGCAGGACATCAAGGAAAAATTCCTGGTCAATGCGCCCGAGGCGATCCGCCGCTACTGGGAGCGCCCCCGGCCGATTGAAATCCGCCCGGTTTCGCTCAAGCATTATTTTTCGCGCGACAAGCTGGAACCGTCGCAGGATGTCTGGGTCAAGGCCGTTGGCACAGTTCCCGATGAGCGCCACATCCAGGCAGCGGTGCTTGCCTATATCTCCGACATGACCCTGCTCGATACGGCGCTTTATGCGCATGGCACCTCCGTATTCGACCGCGACCTGCAGGTGGCAAGCCTCGATCATGCCATGTGGTTCCACCGCCCCTGCCGCATGGACGACTGGCTGCTCTACACCCAGGATAGCCCCAGCGCTTTCGGTGCACGCGGCATGACGCGTGGCAGCCTTTTTGATCGCTCCGGTACCCTCATCGCCTCCGTTGCCCAGGAAGGCTTGATCCGGAAAAAGGCATCTGAATAAAAAAGCGCCGCTTTTTTGATTATGCTTATTTTTTAATCGTTTAATTTAGCATTTTTTTGACATTCCGCCGAATGCCTTCGGAGGAATGTGGCATTTCCGTGTCTTTTCATAGACTTAACCATCCGCTCCCAAACTGGCACGCCCCTTGAATAGCTAAGGGCAGTCGTTGGGGGTTTGTGCTCGGCGGCAAGGCGATACGGCCCCGAGCCGAAGATGAACAAGGATGGGAAACCAGATGAAAATTGTAATGGCCATTATCAAGCCGTTCAAGCTCGATGAGGTTCGCGAAGCGCTCACTGCCGTTGGCATCCAAGGCCTGACCGTGACCGAAGTGAAGGGTTACGGACGTCAGAAGGGACATACGGAAATCTATCGCGGCACCGAATATGCCGTGAGCTTCCTGCCGAAACTGAAGATCGAAATCGCCGTTGCCACGGAGATCGTCGACAAGACCGTCGAAGCGATCGCCTCTGCCGCCAAGACCGGCCAGATCGGCGACGGCAAGATCTTCGTCTACTCGATTGACCATGCCGTGCGCATTCGTACCGGCGAAACCGACACAGAAGCGCTGTAAGTCACGGCCGTTCAGGGAGCTATATGTCAATGTCTACAATGAAACTTTCCACCTCTCTCGGACGCGTGAGTGCTGCAGCCGCAGCCGTCCTCGCCCCGGCCATCGCCTTTGCGCAGGAAACAGCGCCGGCCGCCGCCGAAGCGGCTGCCGCCGTCCCCGTGCCGGACAAGGGCGACACCGCCTTCATGTTCATCTGCACCATTCTCGTCCTGTTCATGCTGGTTCCGGGGCTAGCCTTGTTCTACGGCGGCCTCGTCCGTGCCAAGAACATGCTCTCCGTCCTGATGCAGTGCACAGTCATCGGCGCCGTCGTCATGCTGATCTGGGTCGTCTACGGCTATTCCTTCGCCTTCGGCGGCTCGGATAGCGCCTATTGGGGCGGCACTGCCAAGCTCTTCCTGTCCGGAGTGAGCAAGGATACGACCGCAACGACCTTCTCGGCCGGCGTCGTCATTCCGGAATACATCTTCGTGATGTTCCAGATGACATTCGCTGCCATCACTCCTGCCCTGATCGTCGGCGCCTTTGCCGAACGCATCAAGTTCTCGGCCGCCGTCCTGTTCTGCGCGCTCTGGGTTACCTTCGTTTACTTCCCGGTCGCACATATGGTCTGGGATGCAAACGGCCTGCTCTTCAAGATGGGCGCGCTTGACTTTGCCGGTGGCACCGTCGTGCACATCAATGCCGGTATCGCCGGTATCGTTGGCGCAATCATGGTCGGCAAGCGTACCGGCTTCGGCAAGGACATGATGGCTCCGCACTCCATGACACTGACCATGGTCGGCGCTTCGATGCTCTGGGTCGGATGGTTCGGCTTCAACGCCGGCTCCAACCTGGAAGCTTCGGGCGGCGCGATGCTCGCAACCGTCAACACCTTCATCGCAACGGCTGCTGCCATCGTTTCCTGGTCGCTGGTTGAAACCTTCACCCGCGGCAAGGCTTCCATGCTCGGCGGCGCATCCGGCATGGTCGCCGGCCTCGTTGCCGTCACGCCTGCAGCCGGCATCGTCGGCCCGATGGGCGCCATCGTTCTCGGCCTCATCGTCTCGCCGCTATGCTACTTCTTCGTCTCCGTGGTGAAGAACAAGTTCGGCTACGACGACACGGCTGACGTCTTCGGCGTCCACTGCGTCGGTGGTATCTTCGGCGCTCTGGCAACCGGCATCTTCGCCAGCGCCTCGCTCGGCGGTATCGGCTATGCCGAAGGCGTCACCATGGGCGGCCAACTCGCCACCCAGGCAACCGCTGTCATCATCACCATCCTGTGGTGCGGTATCGGCTCGGCGATCCTCTACAAGGTCGTCGACGTCATCGTCGGTCTGCGCGTGCCGGTCGAAGCAGAACGCGAAGGTCTCGATCTCTCCTCGCACGGCGAAGCCGCATACCACTCGTAAGGCATTTGCGGAGCCGGGAAACCGGCTTCGTATCCAGTCCCGTCGCGGTTTCGCCTTGTGCGCAACCGCATTTGACCCGGATCCGTCCGGGTCTTTTTTTGCCCTCTCACACCTCTTCGAGGGCCGTAAACACGGTTTCGGTGGGGAAAACTGCCTGCGCAGAGCCGTTTCGCGTAAACGAAGCGTCAAGGTTAATAGGGCTTTAACTCTCCTCTGTTTACCTTCGAAGCATGCGCGCATGGCGTTTTTCCGGAATAACAGGCAGCAGGTCATCATGAGCAGAAGCAATCAGGCGGTATACGACAACCGTTCCAACCGGTTTGTGCTTTCCACATTCGTCTGGAAGCAGATCGCCGCTTTGGCGGGCTTTGCGGTGTTCGTCGCTCTCGGTTTCGCGATAGCCGCATTGTCGAGCTGGAACGTCGCCGATCCAAGCTTTTCCTACGCGACCGCTGATGCCCCGACCAACCTGCTCGGCTACACGGGCGCCGCCTTCGCCGATATCTTCATGCAATTCTTCGGCATCGCCAGTGTCGTAGCCCTTCTTCCCGTGGTTGCCTGGGGCCTGGTGCTGATCATCGGCAAACCCTTCGATCATATCGTCAAACGCGCCGGCGCCTGGTTCTTGGGTTCGGTGCTGGCCTCGGCGGCGCTGAGCTGCATCCCCGCCCCCGTCACATGGCCGCTGCCCAACGGCCTTGGCGGCGTCTTCGGCGACATGATCCTGCGCTTTCCCGCTCTGTTCACCGGCACCTATCCGAGCGGCACATTCGGCACCGTGCTCGCCGTTTTGTTTTCGCTTCCCGCTGCCTATTTCCTGATCTACAGCGCTGGCCTCATCGGCGTATCGGATCCGGAGGACGATATCGACGAGCCGGCACCGGCGCCGAGCAAGGCACGCACTGTCAGCGACGAATCGGAAGACGACGAATCCGGAGGCATCGTCATGGTGATGGCTGGCGCGCTCACCCACATGCGCTTTACCGCGCAGGCCCGTATCCGCCGCCTGTTTGGCCTGAGCGGCCGCCGCAAGCCGGCATCGCGCGATTATGACGAACCCTACGATTTCAACGCCGATGAATTCGGCACCCTGAATGAACCGTCGCGTCCAAAGGCCGTTGCCCGCTCCGAGCGGGTCGAGCCATCGCTGGACCGCAGCGAACGTCGCACCGTGGCAGCACCACCAATGTCCATGGACGACGAGGACGACGACTTCCCCACCCTCGACAACCACCGTGCATCCACCGACATTCTGCCGGGTGACGACGAAGACGACGATATCGACCCTGCCGCCGACTGGGCACCGGTTCCAGCACCGCGCAAGCAGGCGATGCCATCGGCGACAGCACGTGTTGTCCCAGCAGCGCCACGTCCAAAGACCGGCCAGCGCATCGACCGCGAAGCGCAGTCATCGCTGGTTTCCGACGACGACGGTTTCACCCTGCCGCCGCTGCATTTTCTCGCCGAGCCGAAAAACGTCGCCCGCGACGCGACATTGTCAGCCGATGCACTCGAACAGAATGCCCGCATGCTGGAAGGCGTGCTGGAGGATTTTGGCGTCAAGGGCGAGATCATCCATGTCCGCCCCGGCCCGGTTGTCACCATGTACGAGCTTGAGCCGGCACCCGGCATCAAGTCGTCCCGCGTCATCGGCCTTGCCGACGATATTGCCCGCTCGATGTCGGCGATTGCCGCCCGTGTTGCCGTCGTTCCCGGCCGTAACGCCATCGGTATCGAACTGCCGAACCAGCGCCGCGAGACCGTCTATCTGCGCGAGCTGATCGGCTCGCGGGATTTCGAGACCAGCAAGACCCGTCTTGCCATGGCGCTCGGCAAGACGATCGGCGGCGAGCCCGTCATCGTCGATATCGCCAAGATGCCGCATCTGCTCGTCGCCGGCACCACCGGCTCGGGTAAATCGGTCGCCATCAACACCATGATCCTGTCGATCCTCTACCGGTTGAAGCCGGAGCAATGCCGCCTGATCATGATCGACCCGAAAATGCTCGAACTCTCTGTCTATGACGGCATTCCGCATCTGCTCTCACCGGTCGTCACCGATCCGAAAAAGGCCGTTGTCGCGCTGAAATGGACCGTGCGCGAGATGGAAGAGCGCTACAAGAAGATGTCGAAGATCGGCGTACGCAACATCGACGGCTTCAATTCGCGCGTCGAACAGGCGATGGCCAAGGGCGAACAGATCACCCGCACCGTCCAGACCGGTTTTGACCGCCAGACCGGCGAGGCCGTCTACGAGACGGAAGAGTTCGCCTTGCAGCCACTGCCTTATATCGTCGTCATCATCGACGAAATGGCCGACCTGATGATGGTTGCCGGCAAGGATATCGAAGGCGCCGTCCAGCGTCTGGCCCAGATGGCCCGTGCCGCCGGCATCCATGTGATCATGGCAACGCAGCGCCCGTCCGTCGATGTCATCACCGGCACGATCAAGGCCAACTTCCCCACTCGTATCTCCTTCCAGGTCACCTCGAAGATCGACAGCCGCACCATCCTGGGCGAACAGGGTGCCGAACAGCTGCTCGGCATGGGCGACATGCTCTACATGGCCGGTGGTGGCCGCATCCAGCGTGTGCACGGCCCGTTCGTCTCCGACACCGAGGTCGAAGATGTTGTCAAATATCTCAAGACCCAGGGCTCCCCGCAATATCTCGATGCCATCACCGAGGATGACGACGAGGACGACGAAGGCGGCAGCGGCCCAGCCGGCACCTCCAACCTTGCCGAATCCGACGATCCCTACGACCAGGCTGTCGCCATCGTGCTGCGTGACGGCAAGGCATCGACATCCTACGTCCAGCGCCGCCTCGGCATCGGTTACAACCGTGCCGCTTCACTGATCGAGCGGATGGAGCAGGAAGGTATTATCGGTGCCGCCAACCATGCCGGCAAGCGCGAGATTCTGGTGCCGACCGAAAGCGACATCACCGGCAGGTAACCCATTGAGAAAGCCGTTCGCGCACGCTCGGAAATCCTGGGCGAGAATATAGCCCGGACATCCTCACGGGGAATTGAAGACGAGCGAAAGACAGGCCTTGAAGGCGCCGCACTTGCGCTCCACATGAGACTGAAATGAAGGAGATAACGATGACAGACACCGCAACCGGCCATTTTGAACAGGATACGAAACTTCCGTCCCTGTCGCGCCGCGCCTTCGTCGGCGGTCTTGCTGTTTTCGCTGCCCTGACCTTTATCGGCCTGCCCTTGGAGCCCGCTCAGGCGCAGACAGCCGTCGCCCAGAAAATCGCCGACCATTTCGCGTCGGTCAAGACCATGAGCGGCGAGTTCGTGCAGTTCGGCCCACGCGGCGAGCAGACGGGTGGCAAATTCTTTATCAGCCGCCCCGGCAAGATCCGCTTCAACTATGAAGCCCCCTCGCCGATGCGGGTGATTTCCGACGGCAAGTCCGTCGTCATCGGCAACCAGAAAATGAAGACCTGGGATATCTACCCTCTGTCGAAAACGCCGCTCAAGCTGCTCCTGTCCGACAATATCGACCTGACCGGCAAGCTGGTTCGCAGCGTCAAGGAAGAGGCCGATCTGACCACCATCGTGCTCGGCGACCGCACCGTCTTCGGCGATGCCACGATCACCCTGATGTTCGACCCGAAGACCTACGATCTGCGCCAGTGGACGATTACCGACGCCCAGAAGAAAGACACGTCGGTGATGATCTTCAACGTCAAGAACGGCGGGCCGATGGACGACAAGGTCTTCTCGATTCCCTACGACGACATCAACAATCGCGGCAAATAAGACAGACCTGCATCAGCCGGCGGATGCGTCGTGATCGATACGGCGCATCATCAGGACGTCGTCGATCTCGCGGCCCTCGTGGATGATCCCGCCATCAACGCGGCCGACCTCCCGGAAGCCTTCCCGCAGGTAAAACCGCAGAGCAGCCGGGTTCTCTGCGCTCAGCGCCAGCTCCAGCAGCCGGACACCGGCCGAGCGGGCATGAGCGACAACAGCATCGAGAAGCGCCTTCGCATGACCCCCGCCGCGCCGGTCCTTGCGCACATAGACCATGATGACCGTGGCGCGGTGTGCCATCTTGCTGGCGCCTTGCCGCATCAGTCCCATCATCGCGACCGGTTTGCCCTCGTAAAAATCGACGAAAACCGCGTTTGCCGTCAATCGCCTTGTCCATTCGGCATCCGGTAAGGCCTCCCAGTCCGCAGCGCTGCTGGCGAACGCCGCAGGCTCGCTGCGCAGGGCCTCAAGCCGGATCTGGCGGAAAACCTGGATGTCCTCCGGGCCAAGCTGGCGGATCATGTGGCACTCCCTCAAAGCAAAGCAGATCGTGGCGATTGAAAACCTGAGCGGCAATAGATATCACCGTCTGCGGCTGTCAACATCGGCCTCTGGTCCAAATGTGAAGCCCGCACAAAGCCCCTATGACGAACGCGCAGGCAGCGTCCGTTTCCACGCAGCATTTTCACGAAAGAACCCTTGCATGGCATTGTCGATCGCGACCTGGAACATCAACTCGGTGCGCCTGCGCATGCCGCTGGTCGAACATCTGCTAAAGACCTGGGCGCCGGACGTCCTCTGCCTGCAGGAAACCAAGGTTGCCAACGACCTCTTCCCCTTTTCGCCGCTGAAGGCGCTGGGTTACGAGCACATCGCCATTCATGGCCAGAAGGGCTATCACGGCGTCGCCACCATTTCCCGCCTGCCGCTGCATGAACTGACAGACCGGCGCGACTATTGCGGCGTCGGCGATGCCCGCCATCTTTCCGTGATGTTTGAAAAATCCGGCAAGAAAATCCGCCTGCACAATTTCTACGTACCCGCCGGTGGTGATGAACCAGACAGGACGATCAACCAGAAATTCGGCCACAAGCTCGATTTCATCGACGAGATGAAAATGCTGCACGCCGAAAGCGACGCCGGAATTTCATCCGTCCTCGTCGGTGATCTCAACATCGCGCCACTGGAGCACGACGTCTGGTCGCACAAGCAGCTCCTGAAGATCGTCAGCCACACGCCGATCGAAACCGAGGGCCTGAACGCGGTGATGAGCGGCGGCGCCTGGGTCGATCTGATGCGCCAGCACACGCCATCGCCGGAAAAGCTCTACACCTGGTGGAGCTACCGCGCCAAGGATTGGGAAGGTGCCAACAAGGGCCGCCGTCTCGACCATGTCTGGTCATCCGCCGACCTCTCGCCGCACCTCACCCATGTCGAGATCCTCAAGGAAGCCCGTGGCTGGGAACGCCCATCCGACCACGTCCCCGTCATCGCCCATTTCGACCTTTAAGGGCGAAAGCCGCTCCTACCGCCAGCCGAGTGCCGGCGCGACATGCTTCAGGACCGCTTCGATCACATGGGCGTTGTATTCGACGCCCAGCTGGTTCGGGACGGTCAGCAGCAGGGTATCCGCCTCGGCAATCGCCTCATCGGCTGCAAGCTGCTTCACCAGAGCATCCGGCTCAGCGGCATAGGACCGGCCAAAGATCGCCCGTGTCTGGTCGTCGATATAGCCGATCGAGTCGCTTTCCTTGCTGCCACCGCCGAAATAGGCGCGATCACGATCATCGAGCAGCGCGAAGATGCTGCGGCTGACCGACACGCGCGGCGTGCGCGTATGGCCGGCCTCCTTCCAGGCCTCCCGGTAGGCGCGGATCTGTGCTGCCTGCTGGACATGGAATGGCTCGCCGGTTTCGTCGTTCTTCAGGGTTGAACTTTGCAGGTTCATGCCCAGCTTTGCCGCCCAGATGGCCGTGGCGTTCGAGCTGGCACCCCACCAGATGCGCTCGCGCAAGCCTTCGGAATGCGGCTCGAGCCGCAGCAGGCCCGGCGGATTGGGAAACATCGGACGCGGGTTCGGCTCGGCAAAGCCATTGCCCTTCAGCACCTCAAGCAGCACTTCCGTATGCTTGCGCGCCATATCCGCGTCCGTCGCGCCTTCCTGTGGTTCAAGTCCAAAATAGCGCCAGCCATCGATCACCTGTTCCGGCGAGCCACGGCTGATGCCGAGCTGCAGGCGCCCGTTCGAGATCAGATCGGCGCTACCGGCATCCTCGGCCATGTAGAGCGGATTCTCGTAACGCATATCGATCACAGCCGTGCCGATCTCGATCTTCTTCGTCCTGGCGCCAACGGCGGCAAGAAGCGGAAAAGGCGATGCGAGCTGGCGGGCAAAATGGTGGACGCGGAAATAGGCACCGTCGGCACCGAGCTCTTCGGCAGCAACCGCCAGATCGATCGATTGCAGAAGCGCATCTCCGGCAGAGCGGGTGCCCGATTGCGGCGAAGGTGTCCAATGTCCGAATGAAAGGAAGCCGATTTTCTTCATTGTTTTCTATCCCGATGATGGCGATGTGTTGCAGCATAGATGGGGAAGAAGCGCACCGCGCGAAAGAGCAAAGGTCAGTCGCAGACCCCCTGTGGGGGAAACACAGTGTCTCCTCTGGGGAAACATCGATCCGGCCCCCGCTGAGGCCTAGGGCTGTCTCCGGGCCAGCCTATTCGATCAGCGTCACCTGTCCATGCGCGAGGCGGTAGAATCCGTCCTGCGGCACCGGCAGTTCCAGCATCTCCTTTCGCGGCATGCCAAGATAGATACCCCGGATCAATCGCCCGGTCAGGCCATGTGAAACCGCGATCACCGGTGTCGATACTTCGGAGATCCAGCTCTCAACACGAGCGCACGCGCTGTCGAACGTCTCGCCATCCGGAGAGCGGAAATACCAGTCGAATGCATCTGCCCCTTCAAGCGCGCCAGGATATTCGGTATCGATCTCGTATAGCGTCATCCCATCCCACGAACCGGTGGTCACTTCCATCAGGCGGGCGTCCTCCCGCGTGGGGAAGGGAATGGTAAGCGCGACACGCGCCGCTGTCTCCAATGCCCGGCCGAGCGGGCTGACGTGAATGTCAAATGGAGTACTGCATCCGCTGATTTCCTGCGCAAGCAGCGCCGCCACCTGATCCGCCTGCAGAACGCCACGCGGCGTCAACGGCGAATCCTTCTGCCCCTGGAAACGGCCGAGCGTATTCCAGATGGTTTCCCCATGGCGGAGAAGGTAGATCATGTCGGCTTTCTTTCGCGATCCACGATCAAGCCCGAGGCCTATCCGAACTTCGGCGCCAGCTTCTGCATCGCGCTGATCATCGCCTGCAGGTTCGCCTTGATCCGGCCTTCGACCACGACGGCCACTTCCGGATATTCCTCCAGCATGCGGCGGAACAGCGGCCGGTTGATGCGGATGACTTCGCTGTCTTCTTCTGCGGTCGCGGTAAACTTGCGTTCGACGAAGGAGATCATCGCCAGTTCGGAGAGCAACGTGCCCGGCCCGACAGTATCCACCACCTCGACACGGCCATCGACGAGATTGCGCGTCAGCGTGACGGAACCGCTGGCAATGGCAAAGGCACAATCAGCGGGAGCACCTTCGCGAAACAGCTGTTGTCCCCTGTTGAGGCGGCGGCGCTCGGCACCAAACGCGATCAGCCGCAGTTTGTCGTCATCGATATCCGCAAACAGCGGCACGAGGGACAGAAGAGCGATATCGTCGTTCAGCGCCAAAGGGATACCTCTGAGCGGGCATGACACCGGATGGGATCATGCCCCATGTCGTTAGGGAACTATCTTGTAGCCGCCATTCTCTGTCACCAAAATCTCCGCATTGGAAGGGTCGCGTTCGATTTTCTGACGCAGGCGATAAACGTGGGTCTCGAGCGTATGGGTGGTGACGCCCGAATTATAGCCCCAGACCTCTTCCAGCAGCACGTCGCGGGTCACGACCTTCTGGTCGGCACGGTAGAGATAGCGGATGATCGCCGCTTCCTTTTCGGTCAGCCGGATCTTCTGGCCGTTTTCCAGCGTCAGCAGCTTCTGGCCCGGCTTGAACGTGTAGGGACCAACGGTGAAGGTGGCATCCTCGCTCTGCTCGTGCTGGCGCAACTGCGCCCGGATACGGGCGAGCAGCACCGCAAAACGGAACGGCTTGGTCACATAGTCGTTGGCGCCGGCCTCAAGGCCGAGGATCGTATCGCTGTCGGTGTCGTGGCCGGTCAGCATGATAATCGGCGGCTTGAAGCCGCCCTTGCGCAGAAGCTTGACCGCCTCGCGTCCGTCCATGTCCGGCAGGCCGACATCCATCACCAGAAGAGCGATCTGCTGGTTGCGGGCGGTGTTGATACCCTTGGCCGCCGTTGATTCCTGAAGGATGGTGAATTCCTCATAGAGGGCAAGTTGCTCCACCAGTGTTTCACGCAGGTCGTTGTCGTCATCGACGAGAAGAATGGTGCGGGCCGACATGGTATTCTCTCCTTGCTTGCGGTCTTAAACTAGCGCAATCGCTGCCTTAAACAAGCTACGCAGCCTTTCACCCGGTTGTTACATATTGTGTAGTGCTATTGTTATGTTTCAGATCACGCGCAACGCAAAAAACTGTGAGCAAAATGCGATTGAAACCCCGAAAGGTTGCCACTCCAGCCCGTACCATCACCGTCCGGGCAAAGCCCGGCAGCCGCACCCGCGCTCTGGTGAGCTTTGCCGGGCGCACCGAGGAAGCAGCCATCGGACGCAGCGGCATCACATCCCGTAAGCGCGAAGGCGATGGCGCCACCCCGATTGCCGCTATGCGCCTGATCGGCGGCTATGTCCGTCAGGACCGCATCACCCGGCCACCAACAGCTCTTCCGTTGCGCTTCACGCCGAAAGACCTGCTCTGGTGCGATGACCCCCGCCACGCACTTTACAACCGCCCCGTGGACGCGCCGTTCAAACCCAGCCATGAAAAAATGCGCCGTGACGACGATCTCTACGATGTCTGCCTGGTGATGGACTGGAACTTACGCTGCCGGAAACGATATGGCGGCTCCGCCATCTTCTTCCACCTCGCCAAGCCGGGCTACCCGCCAACGGAAGGCTGCGTGGCGGTCAGCCTGCCCGCGATGAAGCGGCTGCTCAGGTTCATGCGGCGCGGGACGGTGGTGCGGGTTCTTTAGGTGGCGGGATATCAAGTCAGCTAAGAAAGCGCGGCGTGACGAAGCGTTCGAGATAACCGGTTCTTGCTGCGACAGCGCCCCAGTCTTCCAGATCGAAATCGATCACGGCCAGACCAGCCGCGGGGAATTTGTCCTTCATGCGGTCGAGGGCCTCGACGTCACCTTTTCCGGTGAGCAGCGAGGCTAGATCCTCCATGCCGGGATTATGCCCGACCATCAGCAAGGTCTGGATACCGGGTGTAACCGCCTGGATCACAGAGAGAATATTTTCCGCTGGAACTTCGTAAATGCCCGGAGCTTCGCGCTCGAGGATCCCGCTCGGCAGGACATCCCGGACAATTGCCCATGTCTCCTGCGCCCGCTGGGCCGGAGACACCAGAGCAAGATCGGGTACAAGTTTTTCCCGCGCCATATAAGCACCAATCACCGGAGCGGTCTTACGTCCGCGATCGGAAAGAGGGCGCTCATGATCCGCAACACCTTCGGGCCAGGCTGATTTTGCATGGCGAAGGAGGAGCAGGCGGCGAGCCGAGTGGGAAGCCTTCTTGATCATTCCGTCCTCATGTCGATACTGCAGCGATTGGTGCTGCGCCCGTTCTGCAGATCTGGATTACCCCCCTTGCCTCACTCCAAAGGTTTCGCGACAGATCAGGGCGATGCCGTAATGATATGCGCCCGGATAGAACCTTCGATGGCGCCGTCGCCGAATTGCCGCCGCAGAGCGGCCGCAACAGTTTCGGTCACGTCCTGCAGTTTTCCCGGCGCACGCGCCTCGATCTCGGCTGCGAGCGGGTTGCCCTGACAATAGGCCGTCGCCGCCTCGAGGGCGGACTTGGCACGGCTGACTTCCACGATCGTCTCGGTTTGCACGGAGGAGAACCCAGCCGCTCGTGCATCTGCCGTGATCGCTGAAAGGTCATGGTATCCGTGCGGCGTCCGCTCCATGAAGCGCGGCGGATCGGCTGGAAACATCTCCGTCAGCGCCCGTGCGGCGGTCAGGACGAAGGCGTTGTTCTCGAGGCGATCCCAGACGTTGAAGAGATAGCGGCCGGTGGGCCTGAGAACGCGCCGGGCTTCGCGATAGCCGGCGATCTTGTCGGGGAAGAACATCACGCCGAACTGACAGGTGACGATATCGAAGACTTGGTCGCCGAACGGCAGTGCCAGGCCGTCGGCCTGCTTGAATGTGACGCGGGCATCCGCGCCCTGGCTGGCGATCGCTCTGTCGAGCATCGGCTGGTTGAGGTCCGTGGCAACAATCCGCGTTTCAGGACCGAGCCGCGATGCCATGGCGCGGGTCAGCACGCCGGTGCCAGCAGCAATCTCCAGCACGTCACGCGGCGCCGCCTTCGCGATACGCTCCGCCATTTCGCGGGCGTAAGGCTCAAAGATCATCGGCACGAAAAGTTTCTCGTAGATCGCCGGCATGCCACCGACAAAGGCTTTGTCCGCACCGGTCATGATGGATCTCCCACGCCGTAAGGCCGTCCACACACCATACACGTTCAAACAAAAAGGCGGAAGCACCGCTTCCGCCTTAGCTTGTTCTCAGATCAGCCCGCGGGGACACCGGGAGCCTCAACCACAAGGCGCCCGCTAGCGCTTACTTCCAGTCGCGGATATCGACAAAGTGACCGGAAACGGCGGCGGCCGCTGCCATGGCAGGCGACACCAGATGGGTGCGGCCCTTGAAGCCCTGACGGCCTTCGAAGTTGCGATTGGAGGTCGAGGCGCAGCGTTCGCCCGGCTTCAGCCGGTCATCGTTCATCGCCAGGCACATCGAGCAGCCCGGCTCGCGCCAGTCGAAACCGGCCGCCTTGAAGATCACATCAAGACCTTCGGCTTCCGCCTGTTCCTTGACGAGGCCGGAGCCCGGTACGATCATTGCCGACACGGTCGAGGCGACGGTACGGCCTTCGACGACCTTGGCAACCTCGCGCAAGTCCTCGATGCGGCCGTTGGTGCAGGAGCCGATGAAGACGCGATCGATATTGATATCGGTGATCTTCGTGCCCGGCTTCAGGCCCATATAGTCGAGCGCGCGCCACTTGGAGGTGCGCTTGTTCTCGTCGGTGATTTCATCCGGGTTCGGCACGATGCCCTGAACCGAGATGACGTCTTCCGGCGAGGAACCCCAGGAAACGATCGGCGGCAGCGACGCAGCATCGAGAACGACGACGCGGTCGTAATGTGCGCCTTCTTCGGTATTGAGCGTCTTCCAGTAGGCAATCGCCTGCTCCAGCTCTTCCCCCTTCGGAGCGCGCGGCTTGCCCTTGATATATTCGAAGGTCTTTTCGTCCGGCGCGATCAGGCCGGCGCGGGCGCCGCCTTCGATCGTCATGTTGCAGACGGTCATGCGGCCTTCCATCGACAACGCGCGGATGGCTTCGCCGGCGAACTCGATGACGTGGCCCGTGCCGCCGGCAGTGCCGATTTCACCGATGATCGCCAGGATGATGTCCTTGGCGGTGACGTGCTCCGGCAGAACGCCATCGACACGCACCAGCATGTTCTTGGCCTTCTTCTGGATCAGCGTCTGTGTGGCGAGCACGTGCTCGACCTCGGACGTGCCGATACCATGCGCCAGCGCACCAAAGGCGCCATGCGTCGAGGTGTGGCTGTCGCCGCAGACGATGGTCATGCCCGGCAGGGTAAAACCCTGTTCCGGCCCGACGATATGGACGATGCCCTGGCGGATATCGCTGGCCGAATAATATTCGACGCCGAAATCAGCCGCGTTCTGGGCAAGCGCCTCCACCTGGATGCGGCTTTCCTCGTTCTTGATGCCGAGATGGCGATCCGGCGAGGTCGGCACGTTGTGGTCGACGACAGCAAGGGTCTTTTGTGGAGCCCGCACCTGACGATTCGTCAAGCGAAGGCCTTCGAACGCCTGCGGGCTCGTCACTTCGTGAACGAGATGGCGATCGATATAGAGAAGACAGGTTCCGTCATCCTGTTGATCGACCAGATGGTCGTCCCAGATCTTGTCGTAGAGGGTACGCGGTGCGCTCATGGCTGTGCATCCATTGGTGAAGAAGAAGGTCAGGAAAAGTTCCGGCAAAAGGCGCCGGCAGCCGGCCGGGGATCAAACCCCGGCGGTCAGATAAGTCGGCCGCTGAGGGCACCGGAAATGCACGCAAAAAAACGCGCCGGCAGACGCTTGTGGTCCTGCAGCACAACAATTTTCTGCTCGTGACATCCGAATTTGGATTCCATGAGCGCGGATATAGCAGTTTTGTGAATAGGCAGCAATATCGCAGCGAGGTGAACAGGCAGAGATGACGAGTGGAGTTACCGCCTCGGAGATAGACAAAGCGGGCGCACCGAATCGATCACCCCTTCTGCCCCCGCCGCAGCCTTTGCTCGAGCCGCCGCAGCCCCAATGACAACCCGACAGTCAAAATCAGATAGATGTAAGCCACGATCGAGTAGGTCTCGAAGAACCGGAACGAGCCGGAGGCATAGATCTTGCCCGCCTGGGTGATATCGGCGACACCAAGCACGGAGACCAGGGACGAGTCCTTGACCATCGCCACGAAGTCATTGCCGAGCGGCGGCAGGATAACGCGGATCGCCTGCGGGAAAACCACCAGCCGGAAGCGCTGATAACGCGAGAGGCCGAGCGCCTTGGCCGCCTCGATTTGCCCCTTGTCGACCGAGAGGATGCCGGCCCGGAACACTTCGGCGATGAAGGCAGAATAGCCGATCGACAGCGCAATGATAGACCGCCATATCAGCGACAGGTCGCGCACCACCATCGGCTCCATGGCGCCCGCTGAAATCAACGGCGACAGGATAAAATTGATCATCACCACCAGCGCCGGAGCGCCGGCAAAGGCGATGTAGAACAACAGAACCAGGATCGGGATGCCGCGGATCACCTCGGTATAGAACCGGGCGATCTGGCGCAGCGCTGCCCGATCCGACAGCGCCATCAGCGCTATGCCGAGCCCCAGCGCCGTCGCCAAGAAAAAGCCGACCAGCGTGACGAAAATGGTGATGCCGATACCGGCCGAAACGATGCTGAAGACCTGGCGGTAGACACCGTTGGAGATGATGACCGCGGCCAGCCCCACGGCGATCACGGCAAGGGCGACCAGCCACCAGGGATAGTCGCCCTTCTGAGAATTGTCCTGCGCAGGCGTCATCGGGTGGCGATCATTCGCCCATCTTGTAATCGACGAACCATTTCTGATTCAGCTTGTCGAGCGTGCCGTCCGCCTTCAGCGCCGCGATGGCGGCGTTGACCGGGGCAACCAGATCCGAGCCCTTCTTGAAGATGAAGCCGAAATCTTCGGTGCCGAGCGGCCCGCCGACCACCTTCAGGCCGCCGTCCGAGGAATCGACATAGCCCTTGGCGGCGACACTGTCGGTCAGCACCGTATCGACATCGCCCGCCTTCAGCGCCTGCACTGTGGCGCCGAATGTTTCGAACAGTTTGACACGCGGGTTCTGTTCGTTGCCATCCAGCATTTCGTAGACCGCCGTGTAGAACGGCGAGGTTCCGGGCTGCGCGCCGACCAGACCGTCCGCAAACGCGCCAAACGTCTTGGCGTCGGTGAAGCGGGCCTCGTCACCACGCACCAGCATGAACTGCTGCGAACGCATATAGGGATCGGAGAAATCCACCTTGGCCTTGCGCTCGTCCTTGATGGTGATGCCGGTCATGCCGATATCGTACTGGCCGTCGGACACCGACTGGATCATCGCGTCCCAGGATGTGGTCTGGTTTTCAATCTTGAAGTTCAGCCGCTTGGCGATCTCTTCCATCGCATCATATTCCCAGCCGATCGCCTTGCCGCTCTTCGGATCGACGAACTGCAGCGGCGGATAGGCATTCTCGGTGGCCACGATGACGGAACGCCCACCCAGATCCGGCAGATCGGCGGCGGTTACGCTCAAAGGCGCAAGAACAACGGCGGTCAGGCCGGCGAGAATGGTGCGGCGGGAAAACATGGGTGGCTCCTGAATTGTGGCGACCGGAACCTGTCACAGAAGCCAACACGCTGGCAAGGGCCGCAGCTCGGCCCTTGATGGCAAAAATTGAAAAGGCTCAGCTCATCCGGCTGAATCCGCGAAAAATCCTACCCGATCCCTGGCGCGCCGCCGTTTTATCGAACCTTCGTCGCTCCAATCGAAAACGACAGCGGAAAACGCGGCAGGCCCGGCGCCTGTTCGAACTGGTCATCGCCGGTCTCGATCATGCCCGGATAGTGCCGCCAGACCAGGATTTCATGCTCATTGAGGAAATCGAGCGCCAAGCCGGCTTTCAGCAGCGCATTGACCGTATCGCTGACCGGATGCAGCCATTCGTACATGCGCTGATGGGTCAGCGGCCGTTCGTCGCCGGTATAAGTGTGAGTTTCCTCAAACATAAGCGGCGCATCAGCAGGCGTGCGCCAACCATAGGCGAGCGACAAACGGCCATGCTCTGCACCTTCGTACTGGTACATCTGCGGGTGACCGTCGAGCAGGTAGACCCGGCCGCCCGGACGCAACAGCCCGGCAACGATTTCGGCCCATTTAAAGATATCCGGCAGCCAGTGGATGGCTCCCCATGTGACGAAAACCATATCGTAGGTCTGGTTTTCAAGCACTGCTGGCGCATCATAGACCGAAGCTTCGACGAAGGTCGCCTCGGTCCCGGACTTCGCGGCAAAGTCCTGCGCGGCTGCGATTGCGACCGGCGAAAAATCGAGCCCGGTAACAGAGCGCGCACCCAGATGCTTGAGGCTCAGCGTATCCAAACCGATATGGCATTGCAGATGGATGATATCCTTACCCGTGATATCGCCAATCTCGCTGGCCTCCAGCGCGTGCAGCGACGAACCGCCTGCAAGAACCCGGTCGATCCGGTAGCTGCCTGTCGTATCCGTTGCATGCAAGCCCGCCCGGTCATCCCAGTTCAAGCGGTTGGTCTCGATATACGCGTTCATCATTTTCTCCCCCCATAAAAATTCTATGCCCCAAAAACCAAAAAAGGCGGCCCGAAGACCGCCTTTTCCAACAATCCGAAGGACTGAAACTTATTCTGCTGCCGGTTCAGCGGCTGCTGCTGCTGCGGCGGCGGCGTCTTCAGCGGCCTTGGCTGCTGCTGCTTCCGCTGCTGCGGCTTCTGCTGCTGCCTTTTCGGCGGCCAGTGCCTGTGCTGCTGCGACCTTTTCAGCTTCCAGACGTGCCTTTTCTTCAGCAACGGCGGCGCGCTCGGCGTCGTTCAGCTTGCGGGCGCGCGTACCGGTATCTTCAACGATACGAGCCGACTTACCGCGACGATCGCGCAGGTAGTAGAGCTTGGCGCGACGGACCTTACCGCGGCGAACGATTTCGACGCCTTCGACGAGCGGGGAGTAAACGGGGAATACGCGCTCGACGCCTTCGCCGTAGGAAATCTTGCGGACCGTGAAGCTTTCGTTGATGCCACCGCCGGAACGGGCAATGCAAACGCCTTCATAGGCCTGAATACGGGTACGGGTACCTTCCGTAACGCGAACGTTGACGCGGAGGGTGTCGCCTGCCGAAAATTCCGGAAGCGTGCGCTTGGCGGCAATCTTGGCGGCCTGTTCGGCTTCCAGCTGCTGGATGATGTTCATGGGTCTAACCTTCTCAAGTTCTTCTACAACAGCCAGAGCGCTCGATTGAACCTCTTGGACCGACCTCAGATGAGGCGCCTCAAGGTTTTGCTTCTCGTGAAGAGAAACAGGAGCGAATTCACCATTCTTTGTTTTCGGCTGCCGGGATTTTTCCCGAACCGGTCGGGCGAATACACCAAAGCACAGGGTTTGTCATCCCCGGACGGCAAAAATTCTCCTTGCCGCAAGCCTGCGGACGACGATTTCCGCGTCTTGCCGCCGGTGAACCTGCAGGCTATGTGGGATTCTACCGCTGGAGGAGCGTCATGTCCATATCAACTGCCATCCTGCTGTTTGTCGCAGGTTTCCTGTCGAGCGCCGTCAATGCGGTGGCCGGCGGCGGCACCTTTCTGACCTTCGGCGCCATGACGCTGGCGGGCCTGCCGCCGATCGTCGCCAATGCCACGTCCTCCATCGTCCAGTTCCCGGGTTATGTCACCTCGGCGCTCGCCTATCGCAAAGAGATCTGGGCTGATCGTCGCGAGGCCGTCATCCTCGGTGTACTTTCGCTGATTGGCGGATTGGCGGGTGCGCTGATTCTGTTGTCCCTCTCCAATCCATCTTTCCGGGCCATGGTCCCCTGGCTGCTGATCGCAGCGACGGCGATCTTTGCCGCAGGGCCGCTTCTGCGGCCAAAGTCGGCGGCGGACGATGCGCCCATTGGCCCGCTCGGCCTGCTCGGCCAGTTTGCTACCGCGATCTACGGCGGCTTCTTCGGCGCCGGCATGGGCATCATGATGCTGGCTGTGCTTGGCATTGCCAAGGGCGGTGATTACCACCGGCTGAACGCGTTGAAGAATTTCCTCGCCATGGTCATTGCCGCCGTCGCCATCGTCGTCTTTGCCGGCGGCAATGTTGTCGGCTGGCTGCAGGCCGCCGTGATGATCCCGGGCGGTGCGCTCGGCGGCTATGCCGGCGTCTGGCTCGCCCGCCGCGTGCCACAGGCGCTGATCCGCGGCCTGGTGGTCGCGGTCGGACTGCTTTTGGCTGTCTACTATTTCGTCACGGGGTAAAGCGCCCGCAGTCGCGTCTATTTCAGCCTCAGACCTTCGAGCAGGGTGCGAAAACCCTGCACTGCCCGTTTAGAGGTCTGCTGCGGGTTCTCGGAATTGGCGATCCACAGGGCGGCATTGCTGCTGGCGCCATTGATCAGGCGCGCCGTCACTTCCTCGTCGATGTCGATGATAACGCCGTCCTGCTTGAGCTCGCTGAGGCTCTGCTTGAGGGCTGCGACGCAGCCGTTGGTGGTCGGCCACTGCGAGATGTCACCCAGAACGGCTGGACCGTCGCGGAACATGATCCGCTGGATTTCCGGTTCCAGTGCCATCTCGATATAGGTCGCGCATTCATCGACGAACCCCTGCCAGCGTGTCGGGGCGCCGTCTGATACCTTGTGCAATCGCTCCGTCATCTCGGCATCGATTTCCCGGATGACCGCCTGCAGCAATCCTTTCTTGTCGCCGAAATGGTGATACAGCGCGCCACGCGTCAGGCCCGCCGCCGCTGTGAAATCGTCCATCGATGATTCTGCATATCCAACGGTGCCAAAGGCATGGCGTCCCGCAGCCAGCAGCTTGGCACGCGTTTCGGCGATCATTTCCGGGCGAGGCTTGATCATCCTGTTCATGAGAACTCCTGCTTCACATACGCGGCGTATTTATTTTAACATACGCATCGTATTTTAATTGACATACGAGGCGTACGCAACCACGTTAAGACATACGCCACGTATGTAGGCGCTTTATCCTGACGATTTTAGGAGCATTCCATGTCCAACCCTTACAAGGAAATATTCAGCGTGCCGGGGGCCGTGGGCTTTTCTGCCGCCGGTTTCTTTGCCCGCCTGCCCATTGCCATGGCGCCGATCGGTATTGTCGCCATGCTGTCGCAAACGCGCGGCGAGTACTGGATCGCCGGAGCAGTTTCGGCCACCTTTGCCCTTACCAACGCGCTGATAGCGCCACAGGTCTCGCGCCTTGTAGACCGGTTCGGGCAAAGTGCCGTCATTGTTCCAAGCACCATTGTCTCGGTGATTGCGTTTGCCTTCCTCATCCTCTCGGCCAACCGGGACTGGCCCGTATGGACATTGTTTGCCTCGGCTCTTTTTGCCGCCGCCATGCCCAGCATGCCGGCCATGCTGCGGGCGCGCTGGACGGAAATCTTTCGCGGCCGCCCAGAACTGAACACCGCCTTCGCCTTTGAATCCGCGGCCGACGAGCTGGTTTACATTGCAGGTGCCTCGCTCTCGGTCGGATTGGCAGTGTCGCTGTTTCCCGAAGCGGGCATGCTGATCTCAACGATTTTCCTGGCTGTTGGAACCGCCGCCTTTGCCCTGCAACGATCAACCGAACCGACGATACGTCCGAGTATAGCTGGGATGGTACGGACATCGGCCATTCGCCTGCGGTCCGTGCAGATCATCACGCTGGCGCTGATCTTCGTTGGCTCGATGTTTGCGACGGCCGAAGTCACCACCGTTGCCATGACCAAGGAACTCGGCCAACCGGGCGCCGCCAGCTTCGTCATCGGCGTCTATGCGATCGGTTCGTTCGTGCTTGGCCTCGTCCTCGGCGCTTTGAACCTGCGCACACCCTTGCAGAAGCAATTGCTGATCGCGGTCAGCGTCCTTGCCGTCACCGCCGTGCCTCTGCTGGTCGCCGATACCGTGCCGCTTCTGGCTCTTGCGGTCTTCGTCAGCGGCATCGCCATCTCGCCCACCTTCATCACCGCCTTTGGCCTGATCGAGCGGCGGGTGCCGGAATCGATGCTGACCGAAGGCATCACCTGGGTGACGACCGGCATCGGTATCGGCATGGCTCTGGGCGCGTTTCTGGCCGGATGGGTCGTCGACAATTTCGGTGCGCAGAACGGCTTCTGGCTCTCGGTCGCTGCCGGCGTCGCAGTGGTGATCACCATCGCACTGGGCCAGAAGACCCTTGCCGGCGGCAAGTCTGACGCAGCCAGCGATGCGTTGTTCCAGGCAGCCGAATAACCTCGGAGACAGGATGGCGCGCCTCACCGGCGCGCCATGCTGTTTACGAGCGCTGCGAGCCATAGCCCGAACAGACAATTACCCCAATCACAGGTGAACTTTAAGTCCGCTTCAGGCGTTCGGGACGGGCCTCGAAGGCAAGCGCCTCTACCCGATTTCGCCCCATTTTTTTAGCCTGATACAGCGCTTCATCGGCGCTCTCGATCAGCTCTTCGACCGTTAGGAGAGGGGTGTCTGCGTTAAAGGTCGAAACGCCGATGCTTGCAGTGACGACATCGAATTCACTACCGGCATGGGCAAGAGCCCGCCGCTGCAAAGAAGCGCGAAACGTCTCGGCAAGACTGAGCGCTGCCGCTCTGCCGGTTGCCGGCAAGACGATTGCAAACTCTTCCCCACCATAACGCGCAACGAGATCTCCGGGACGCTTGGCAATCGCCATCAGGCACTCGCTCACATCCTTCAGACAGGCGTCACCGGCCGGATGGCCATAGGTGTCGTTGTAGGATTTGAAGCGATCGACATCGATCATCAGGAGGCTGAGAGGTGCTGCCGTACGCAGCGCATTCGCGCATTCCGACGCCAGTGTTTCATCGAAAACGCGGCGATTGGCGAGCCCGGTCAGCCCGTCGGTCTCCGCCAGATCCCGCATCTGCTCGGCAAGCTGCCTCAGAGACAGTTCGGCATGTTTCATCGCCGTGATGTCCGACACGACCACCAATGCCGAGCCGTCCTGCGTAAGACGGGTCCGCAGACTGAGCCAACGATTGTCGGAGAGCGGGATTTCCGTATCGCGCGTCACGTGCAGATCCTTGGCCGCGTTCTGAATCCAGGCTTCGGTGACACCCATCGCGATATCCTTGCGCTCGCCGTTTCGGGCGGATGCGCGCACGATGTCGGCAATATGAGCCCCGGGCTGCCGTGCGTAAGCTGAGAGAGGGAACGCGGTCCGGTATCTCTCGTTGCAGAACAACAGGATGCCATGGCGGTCAAACATCGCCAGCCCATCCGACATCTCGGTCATCGCTTGGGACAGAAGGTTCCGGCTGTCCAGCAATTCGCTCTCAAGCCGTTTGCGCCGGGTGATGTCCCGTGTGACGCCAGCCAGCCCCACCGTATCGCCATGCCGGTTTCTCAAGACCACTTTCGTTGTCGAAAACCACCGGCGCTCGGCGGTCTCGTTGGCGAACGCATCTTCGAAATCGATCAGCGGCTCCCCTGATCGCATGATCTGCTGCTCGACATCGAACAATTCCTGAGCGCGAGCAGGAGGCCACAGATCAAAATCCGTCAGGCCGACCATATCCGACGGTTTCTGCCGGCCGCTGTAGCGGGCAACATTCAGGTTGGTAATGACGAACTGGCTATCGAGATTCTTGACATAGTGAAAATCCGGCGCCTGGGTCAGCGCAGCCCGCAAGATATCGCGTTCGAGCATTGACCTGTGAAAATACGCCATGACCGAACCGGCAATAGCCGCGGCCATCATGTTCAAGAAGGCAGTAATCAGGCTCATCTGATACATGACAGTGGGTGTATCAGGCTTTGAAAATGCGAAGATCAAGGCAATCGACGTCACCGGCAGAACCAGAACGGCCGCTGTAACCCCCCGTGGACCCGATGCGTATTTTCCCATGGCGAAATGCGCAATCAGGCAAACGACCGACACGACGGCGATCCCGATGACGCCGATGACTGCGCCGGCACCACCCATGACCAATCGAAATGCTACCGCCATCGGGGCAGTGATTGCGATCGCAAGGGGGCCGCCGAACATCGCAGAGATCGCCAGGAGCGAGTTTCTCAGGTCGAAATGGATGCCTTGTTCGAGCTCCACTGACAAAAGCATCGAGATGACGACGCCAAGGCCCATCATCGCCCCGAAGCCCAGCTTCAGCTGCGTCCTGGAGAGACGGTAGAATCGGGAATACAAGTGCATCCAGAGCGAAATCAGCAGTGCTACTGAAGCCAGATTGCCAACCAATACCTGCCAGGCTGATGTCATTTCATTCGGTGCCGTCTTAATTGAATGGACGACACCTATCATCAAGACGTTACACAAAGCTTATGCTGGGCAATTACCCAGATGCCGGGCAGACATCCAGCAATTCACGCGCAGATCAAGAATCATAACGCCACCGGCGGTTATTTCCGCAACAGATCCGGCCTGCGTTCCGCCGTCAGCCGCTTCGCTTCGGCCTCGCGCCACTTGCCGATATCGCCGTGATGGCCAGAGGTCAGAACTGCAGGAATTTCTTGACCCTCGAAGACCGGTGGGCGCGTATAATGCGGATGCTCAAGAAGCCCGCCTTCGAAACTTTCATGCACACCGGAGAGGTCGTTGCCCATCACGCCGGGTAGGATACGGACGATGGCATCCAGCAGGATCAGCGCCGCAGGTTCACCGCCTGACAAGATATAGTCGCCGATCGAGACCTCTTCGAGCTGGCGTCCATCGATCACCCTCTGGTCGACGCCTTCGAACCGTCCACAGACGATGATGGCGCCGGGGCCTGCGGCCAGTTCGCGCACCCGTTCCTGCGTCAACGGTTTGCCCCGGGGGCTCATCAGAAGCCGGGGGCGGTTGTTTCCATCCGAGGCATGATCGATGGCCTTGGCCAGAATATCGGCCCGCAGCACCATGCCAGCGCCGCCGCCCGCCGGCGTATCATCGACGGTGCGGTGCTTGTCCTCGGTAAAATCGCGGATCTGCAGCGTATCGATCGCCCATTGGCCGCGCTCCAGCGCCCTGCCGGACAGGGACTGGCCAAGATGGCCCGGAAACATGTCCGGATAGAGCGTCAAAATGGTGGCGCGGAAGGACAAGGGGTTACTTCGCCTTCGGCTTGAACTGGCTGGTCGGATCCTCATCCTTGTCGTCGGTGAGACCGGCGGCAAGCGGATCGACCAGCATCGTGCCGGCTTCCAGATCGATTTCAAGCACCGACCATTCGGTAAAGGGGATCAGCACCGGCCGCTTGCCCGCGCCTTTCAGCTCCAGCAGATCGCCCGCGCCAAAATCGAAAACGCCGGTGACCGTGCCATAGCTCTTGCCGTCGGCATCGAGCGCTTCGAGGCCCTCGAGATCGGCATAGAAGAATTCGTCCTCGTCGAGATCGTCATCCGGCAGGTTGTCGCGCTCGACATAGAGTTCCAGCCCGTTCAGCGCTTCGGCGGCATTGCGATCGTTGACGCCGCGAAACCGCACGACGACGACGTTCTTCATCTCGCGCACTTCCAGAACCTCGAACGTGCGTCCGTCCTCGGCATGCAGATGGCCATAATCACCGATCGCGGTCGGTTCTTCTGCAAAGGATTTGACGCGCACTTCGCCGCGCAGGCCCTGAGCGCCGCCGATCGTTCCCATATGGACAGGGTTTTTGAGTTTGCTCATTGCCGGGTCACTCTCCAGATCATGCCATTCGCATAAACGAAAACGGGCGGCATGAAAACGCCGCCCGCTTCAGAAATTGGCTATCGCCAGGCTTATTCGGCAGCAGCGGCGGCTGCGTCTTCAGCCTTCTGCTTGGCTTCAGCGATACGCTCGACAGCCTTCTTGCCCGGCAGACCCTTGGTCGGGTTGACGCGTGCTTCGCGGGTTGCGACGCCAGCTTCGTTGAGGAAGCGCAGGACGCGGTCGGTCGGCAGCGCGCCGTTCGACATCCAATACTGGATACGCTCGACGTTCAGTTCAACGCGCTTTGCGTCTTCCTTCTTCAGCATCGGGTTCCACGAACCGACCTTTTCCAGGAAACGGCCGTCGCGCGGCGAACGCACGTCAGCAATAACGATCTGGTAGAACGGGCGCTTCTTGGAACCACCGCGGGCGAGACGAATTTTCAGTGCCATGTTGTATACTCCTTGAGATATCGAACCGCCTGGGGCGGCCTTTTTGTGTCTTGTTAAAGCTGATCAATCCTTGAGATCGGCAGCGATGGCTTCATGATGCCGGATGACTTCGTGAATGATGAAGTTCAAGAACTTCTCCGCGAAATCCGGATCCAGATTGGCATCCTTCGCCAGATGGCGAAGGCGTTCGATCTGGTATTCCTCGCGCGCCGGGTCCGCCGGCGGCAAATTGTATTTGGCCTTCAAAACGCCCACTGCCTTGGTGCAGCGGAAACGTTCGGCCAGCATGTGCACGAGTGCCGCGTCGATATTGTCGATCGACTGACGATAGCCCGAGAGTTCCTGTTTGACTGCTGGATCAATCATACCGGTCCAGTCCTCACTTCTTCTTCGGCAGGCCGGGAAGCCCCGGGAACCCGCCACCAAGACCGGGCAGCTTCATACCGCCACCCAAACCGGGCAAACCACCGCCCATACCCTTGCCGAGGCCAGCGGCCTCCGCCTGCTTCTGCAATGCTTCGAGCTGCTTGGGGTCCATCTTCGACAGATCGGGCATTCCGCCCATTCCGCCGCCCATGCCACCAAGGCCCATCTTGCCGGCAAGACCGCCCATCATCTGCTTCATCATGCCGCCCTTGCCCTTGCCGCCCATCATTTTCATCATGTCGGCCATGGAACGGTGCATTTTCAGAAGCTTGTTGATTTCGGCCGCATCCGAGCCGGAACCGGCCGCGATGCGCTTCTTGCGGGAATGCTTGAGAATATCCGGGTTGGCGCGCTCGGCCTTGGTCATCGAGGAGATGATCGCCATCTGGCGGCCAAACATCTTGTCATCGAGACCAGCCGAAGCCATCTTGTCCTTCATGCCGGCCATGCCGGGCATCATGCCCATGATGCCGCCCATGCCGCCCATCTTCTGCATCTGGCCGAGCTGATCGGCGAGATCGTTCAGATCGAACTTGCCGGTCTTCATCTTGGCGGCCATGGCCGCCGCCTTCTCGGCATCGATGTTTTCAGCGGCCTTCTCGACCAGCGAGACAATGTCGCCCATGCCAAGAATACGGTCGGCGACGCGGCGCGGGTGGAATTCTTCCAGCTCCGACATCTTTTCGCCGACGCCGATCAGCTTGATCGGCTTGCCCGTGACGGCGCGCATCGAAAGGGCTGCACCACCGCGTCCATCGCCGTCCATACGGGTCAGAACGAGGCCGGTAATGCCGACGCGTTCATCGAAATTGCGCGCCAGATTGACGGCGTCCTGACCGGTCAGCGCATCGGCGACCAGAAGGATTTCATGCGGGTTCGAGCGGCGCTTGATCTCGGCCATCTCGAGCATCAGCGGCTCGTCGATATGGGTGCGGCCGGCGGTGTCGAGGATGACGATGTCATGACCGCCGAGCTTGGCAGCCTGCACGGCGCGTGCGGCAATATCGGTCGGCGACTGGCCGGCAATGATCGCCAGCGTATCGACGCCGGTCTGCACACCGAGCTGGCGCAACTGCTCTTGCGCTGCCGGACGGCGCGTGTCGAGCGACGCCATCAGGACCTTTTTCTTGTCCCGCGTCTTCAAACGAAGAGCGATCTTGCCCGTCGTCGTGGTTTTACCTGAACCCTGCAGACCGACCATCATGATGACGACTGGGGCAGCGGCATTCAGATCGATCGGCACGCCTTCGGAGCCGAGCATGTTGATCAGCTCGTCATGGACGAGCTTGACGACCATCTGGCCAGGCTTGATCGATTTCAGGATTTCAGCGCCAACAGCCTTTTCGCGCACCTTGTCAGTGAACGAGCGAACGACCTCGAGCGCGACGTCGGCTTCCAGAAGCGCACGGCGAACCTCGCGCAGGGCAGCCGAAACATCGGCTTCCGACAGCGCGCCACGGCCGGTCAATCCATTCAGAATGGATCCAAGGCGGTCCTGGAGACTTTCAAACATCGCTTCATCCTTGTCGTTTCATGGCTTTTGCTTCGCCCGAAACGTTGTGCTTTTCCGTGACGAAAACAAGACGCAAAGCCAAAAAGCACCCGAGGGCGCAGCGCGCTGTCGGGTGTTGACCTCCAGGATCTCCGCAATGGGTCCGGGTCGGTGGCTACAAGTCTTGTTCTTGTCGCAGATTGCGGGCGGTAAACACGATATGGGCAGGAAAGTCAAGGATAACGCCCGATTTTGCCGGATTGGCAGCCGGCGGCCCTTCCAAAACGCGCCGGATGATCCCAGATCACATGGACACATCCCACCGATCGGTTCCCCATGCCCCAGACGCCGCCTCCCCGGAAGCCACGGAATCCCTACTATACCGGCCCCGTCTCCGATCATTTCGACGGCACCTATTTCTTCAATCCCGGCGGCGAAGCGCCGCTCGGGTTTCGGGAACTGATGCGCTGGCAGTTCGGCGGCGGCCGGTCAGTCTGGCCAAAGATCGCGCCGAGCCCCTTCCCACCGGCAAAACCCGACGATCGCATCGATGGCGGCGGTCTGCGCGTCACCATGGTCGGCCATGCTACACTGCTTATTCAGGTCGCCGGGCTCAACATCCTCACCGATCCCGTCTGGTCGCCGCGCACCAGCCCGTTTTCCTTTGCGGGACCGAAGCGTGTGGTTGGGCCTGGTATCCGCTTCGAAGACCTGCCGCCGATCGATCTCGTCATTGTTACCCACAATCACTACGACCATCTCGATCTCGCGACACTGAAGCGGCTGCACACCGAGCGCCGTTCTCCCATCATTACCCCGCTGGGCAACGATACGATCATCCGACGGGCCATCCCTGATGCCCAAATTAACGTGATGGATTGGGGCGAGCAGATTTCCTTCTGGGACGGCATTAGCATTGATAGCGAACCCTGCCACCACTGGTCGGCACGCACCGCCCGCGACCGCCGTATGGCCCTCTGGGCCGCCTTCGTGATCTCGACACCATCGGGAAAAATCTACCATATCGGCATACCGGTTTTCACGATGGCATCAACTACGAAGCCGCAGCAGAAAAACACGGTGGCTTCCGGCTCGCCAACCTGCCGATCGGCGCCTACGAGCCACGCTGGTTCATGAAAGCCCAGCACCAGAACCCGCAAGAGGCCGTCGAGGGAATGCTGCTCTGCAGAACCACCTACGCGGCCGGGCACCATTTCGGGACGGTGCAATTGACCAACGAGGCTATCGAAGCGCCAGTGCGAGCGCTGGAAATTGCGCTGCAGGAACAGGGCGTCGCACCGGAGCGTTTTCGCGCGCTGAGGGCCGGTGAGGTTTTCGATGTACCGGAGGCTTAGCTGCTCCCTCAGGCGGAAGCCGAGTTGAAACGCATGGCCTTCAAGATGCGCCGCTTCCTGGAGCCGGTCTGGGTTCGCGGGCACGAGGCCTCTGCAAGGACCGACGGAGAAGCCATTGCGGACATCCCTTCACAGTTTACCTGCGGCAGAACGAGCCTGTTTGTTTGCCGGGTACTGCAACGCAAGGGCTATGACGCAGCATGGATCAACGGCGTCCCGCGCCGGGCCGTCGACGGCCCGGAGGAAGGCCTCTATGGTTTCCTGAACGCAGAGCAATGGGAAAGCCATGCGTGGGTGGAATGCGCCGGATGGATCATCGATATCACGGCGGATCAATTCGCAGCCCCCGCCGTCATCGTCGCCCCAGCGGATGATCCCCGCTATGGAAAGCAGCTTCGCGATACGGCGCTGCCCCGTTTCGTTGCAGCCAGGGAGCAGGCTGTCTCGGACATTTGGCCCGAATGGCTGTTATTCGAACGCACAGCAACATGCACATCCGGCACCGGCACCTCGCCCGCTACTCCCCCGGAAATTCGTAATATTGCGGCAGATCATCGGTGATCTCATACCACGGCGCCTTCGAGCCGGTGAAAATATGCGCTGCCGGCCGGATCGACGGGGCATCCACCAGCGTGCCCATCGGCACATGGGCATAGGCGCCGTCGCGCACCACGGAATAAACGAGCGACCCGCAAATGCCGCAATGGACATCATGAGCCTCGTCAAGACTGCCATAGATCAGCCTGTCATTTTCGCCCCGCACGAGCCGCAGCCGCTCGCTTTTGATCCCTGCAATCGGCTTGAAAGCCGACCCGGTGGTGCGCCGGCAATTGGAACAATGGCAGTTCATCGCATAGTCGAAGCTATCCTCGACTGCATACTCGATGGCACCGCACAGGCATTTTCCGGTGAGGGCGGTGGGTGTTCCGGGCATATTCTGTCTCCGCGATATCACGACCGTATGTTCATGACGAACCGTCAGGATGACGGGCGCCTGGCCGTTCACAATGCTGCGAAACACGGCATCATCCCAATCTTTCAAAAAAAAATCATCCCCGCAAATCCCCGCTCCCAAAACCTGTGCCATCATGTGAGCGTTCCGTCATCGGATACGCTGCCAGGCGTGGCAGTGAGGCGGAGCCGGTGCCGGGTGGTGGAGAGACGTAAGCCTTCATCCGGTGGGCGGTCAGAAAGTGGTTTCCCTCTCGTCTGCAAAATGGCGGGGCGTGCCTGTGAGGCACCCATGAGGACCGGCGACTGGCGTGTCGAAAGACAGGCCTTTCGTGGCGCGGCGGCGAAAGCCGTCAGTACCACCCCGCATCAAAAGGGCGCCGCCATCCCCGCAGAGAAACCGGAGTTGCCCGCCGACCCACACTGAACGGGGCGCCGGAAGGCGTCATATAAAATAACTTAGTCATCGGCACCTTCCGGCGCCCCGGCCAAGTGAACTGAAGCGAAGTGAACTGAACCAGCCAAAACCACGGCGGATTTTCCGGGCGTGGCTATCGGCCGTAGTTCACCTCCACCTTGAGGGGGAGGTACTGGTAATTTGCCGAGGTTTCCGCCATATACACCTCAACAAACGATGGAAGCAGACGGCATGGAAAACACGGTCGAATTCGCGAAGATGAACGGGCTTGGCAACAAGATCCTGGTCGTCGATATGCGTGGCCGCAAGGACAAGGTGACGCCGGAAGCGGCGATTGCGCTCAACGCCCATCCGCAGACCCAGTTCGACCAGATCATGGCCATCCACGATCCGAAGGCCGAGGGTACCGACGCCTTTATCGATATTCTCAATTCCGATGGTTCGAAGGCGCAGGCCTGCGGCAACGGCACGCGCTGTGTCGTGCAAGCGCTGGCAGCCGAAACCGGCAAGAAGGTCTTCACCTTCCAGACCGTCGCCGGAATTCTGAATGCGCAGGAACATGCCGACGGGACGATTTCCGTCGATATGGGCACGCCAGTGTTTGCGTGGGACAAGATCCCGTTGTCGGAGGAATTCTACGACACCAGCCGCATCGAGCTGCAGATCGGCCCGATCGACGATCCGATCCTGCATTCGCCGTCCGTCACGTCGATGGGCAATCCACATGCGATCTTCTGGGTCGACCGCGACGTGATGTCTTTCGATCTCGAACGCTTCGGCCCACTGCTCGAAAACCACCCGATGTTTCCCGAGCGTGCTAATATCACCCTTGCCCAGGTCACCTCACCATCTTCCGTCACCACCCGCACCTGGGAACGCGGCGCCGGGCTGACGCTGGCCTGCGGTTCCGCCGCCTGTGCCGCCGCCGTCTCGGCCGCCCGCACCGGCCGCACTGGCCGCAATGTCGCGATCAAGGTCGCCAGCGCCACCCCGCCTGGCATCCTCACCATCGAATGGCGCGAGCGCGACGATCATGTCGTCATGACCGGTCCTGCCGAATGGGAATGGTCCGGCACCGTCGATCCCGTCACCGGCCTGTGGTCGCGTGAGGAAGAGCCGGGAAGCGTCGCGCTTTGAGTGGCGTCGATGTCATAACCTTCGGCTGCCGTCTCAACACCTATGAATCCGAAGTGATGCGGGCGCAGGCCGAGAAGGCGGGACTGAACAACGCCATTCTCGTCAATACCTGCGCCGTCACCGGCGAGGCCGTGCGCCAGGCCCGCCAGGCGATTCGCCGGGCGCGGCGCGAAAACCCGCATGCCCGCATCATCGTTACCGGCTGCGCCGCCCAGACGGAAAAGCAGACCTTTGCCGAGATGCCCGAGGTCGATGCCGTTCTTGGCAACGAGGAAAAGCTGAAAAGCGCCTCATACCGGTCATTGCCGGATTTCGGTGTCTCGGCGGAAGAAAAGCTGCGCGTCAACGACATCATGAGCGTCCGCGAAACCGCGCCGCAGATGGTCAAGCTGATCGAAGGCCATGTGCGCGCCTTCATCCAGGTGCAGAACGGCTGCGACCACCGCTGCACTTTTTGCATCATTCCCTACGGCCGCGGCAATTCCCGCTCGGTGCCGATGGGCGCCGTCGTCGATCAGGCGCGAAAGCTGGCAGAGAGTGGCTATCGCGAAATCGTGCTCACCGGCGTCGATGCCACCAGCTACGGCGGCGATCTGCCGGGAATGCCGACGCTCGGCCTACTCGCTAAGACTTTGCTGAAACAGGTGCCGGAAATCCTGCGCCTGCGCCTCTCCTCCATCGACAGCATCGAGGCGGACAGCCACCTGATGGACCTCATTGCCGACGAGCCGCGCTTCATGCCGCACTTGCACCTGTCGCTGCAGCATGGCGACGACATGATCCTGAAACGGATGAAGCGGCGGCATAGCCGCGCGGATGCGCTGGCGTTCATTCAGGACGTGCGGCGGCTGCGCCCCGAAACAAGCTTCGGCGCCGACATGATCGCCGGCTTTCCGACTGAAACCGAGGAGATGTTCGGGAACGCGATGGGGCTCGCCGAAGAGGCTGGCATCGCCCATCTGCACGTCTTTCCTTATTCGCCGCGCGAGGGTACGCCCGCCGCCCGGATGCCGCAGCTCGACCGCGCTCTGGTGAAGGAACGCGCCGCCCGGCTGCGCGCCACTGGACTTCGGCTGCATCAGGCCCATCTTGACAGCATGGTCGGAACGCAGCAAAGCCTGCTCGTCGAGAACAATGGCTTGGCACACACGGAAAATTTCACGCTTGTCGCCGTCCCCGGGCTTCAGCCGCGCGCTATAGTCACGGCGATGATTACCGGCCAAAACGGCAAGCATCTCGACATGCAATTGATGGCCGTCAACGCGGCCTGAGTTTACGGAATTCACATGGCGCTCAGCTTTCTGAAAAAGGTCTTCACATTCGGCAAGGACAAGCCGACCGAAGGCGAGCCCGCCGCAGCGCCAGCAGCCGATGCGGTCATGGACCAGGCGGAATCGACGTTCAGCCCCGAGGAAACCCGGGCGATCAAAGCCGAACTCGAGCCGCATTCCCGAACCGAAGATCTGCCGGTCGCAGCCGATCCGGTTTTGCCGGAAGAAATGGACACCGCCGGCGGCCCGTCTGCCGATACCGTTGATGCGCCGGAGTTCGCGGCTGAAGAAGAAGAACACGCCCTTCTTCCACCGGCCGAACAGATCGGCGATATCGGCGTAATCCCGCTATCGCTGCTGGAAGCGGAAGCCGAGGCATCCGAGGTTGCGGAAACTGAAGTGCCCCCCTCTGTCCCTTCGGGACATCTCCCCCACGAGGGGGGAGATCAGACAGAGGCTGACGCACCATCCGCGCGACATGCTCCGTCAGATGATGCGCCGGAGGCAACCACGAGGCCAATCTCCCCCCTTGTGGGGGAGATGTCGGTGCAACCGACAGAGGGGGGTAAACCTTCCCTAACCTCCGAAGACGGCGGTATCAACGAAAGCGCTCCCCCTTCGATCTCCCCCCTTGAGGGGGAGATGCCCGACAGGGCAGAGGGGGGTGACGAACTCTCCGCGCGCTCGGAACCCGCAGAAGCCACAGTTCCTATCCTCCCCAAAGGCTTCGCCACCGGCCGTGCCTTCGAACCGGAGCCTGAAGCGCCGAAGCAGAAGCTCACATGGTTCCAGCGCCTGCGCCAGGGCATGGCCCGCACCTCGTCGCAGCTCACCGGCCAGATCACCGCGCTCTTCACCAAGCGTAAGCTGGACGACGAGACGCTGCAGGATCTGGAAGATCTGTTGATCCAGGCCGATCTCGGCGTCGAAACGGCGTTGCGCATCACCGATACGCTCGCCTCGGAACGTTATGGCAAGGACGTGACCGGAGAAGACGTTTCCCGCATCATGGCCACGGAGATCACCAAGGTGCTCGCCCCGGTCGCCAAGCCGCTACAGCTTGACCTCTCCCACAAGCCGCACGTTATCCTCGTCGTCGGCGTCAACGGCACCGGCAAGACCACCACCATCGGCAAGCTCGCCGCCAAGCTTTCGGGCGCTGGCCTCAAGGTCATGCTCGCCGCCGGCGATACGTTCCGCGCGGCCGCTATCGAACAGCTGAAGATCTGGGCCGAGCGCACCAACTCCGACATCGTCTCCTCGAAACTCGGCGCCGATGCCGCGGGCCTTGCTTACGAAGCTTTCGAGCAGGCGCGGTTGAAAAAGAGCGACGTCTTGATCATCGACACCGCCGGCCGCCTGCAGAACCGCACTGAACTGATGGCGGAACTGGAAAAGATCGTCCGGGTGCTCGGCAAGCTCGATCCCGATGCACCACATACGGTGTTGCAGACGCTCGACGCCACGACCGGCCAGAATGCGCTCAACCAGGTGGAGATTTTCCGCAATATCGCAGGCGTCAACGGCCTGATCATGACCAAGCTTGACGGCACCGCACGCGGCGGCATCCTCGTCGCCATCTCGGCCAAACACAAGCTGCCGGTCTATTTCATCGGTGTCGGCGAAGGTGTGGACGATCTGGAACCGTTCGAAGCGAAAGACTTTGCCGAGGCAATCGCCGGGATTCCCCATTGACCCGGATATCATTTTGCCTTTTTGCTGATGTTATAGGGTCGATAATGCACAATTTAGACGCGGGCTTTCACCTTCTCCGTCATGTTCGCCCTTGTGGCGGGCATCCAGCAGCGGCGCGTCGGCGCCGCTAGAGGCTCTTCACGCGATGGCATTGCGTGACTGGATTCCTGTGACGAGCACAGGAATGACGGTGTAGTTGAACCGCATTTGTATTTTTACCGCTCCATCGAGCAGGCACTTTAGGAAAGACACGATGTCATCGATCGAGACGGCCAAGCCGCGCAAGGAAATCAGCCCGCTCCTGAAAATGGTGCTGGAGCTTGGCCCGCTGGTGGTTTTCTTCTTCGCCAATTCGCGCGGCGAATGGCTGGCGCGGGAGTTTCCGGCGCTGACGGAGCTCGGCGGCCCGATCTTCATCGCCACCGGCCTGTTCATGGCCGCGACAGCGATCGCGCTGACCGCATCCTGGCTGCTCACCCGCACTTTGCCGATGATGCCGCTGATTTCCGGCGGCGTCGTCTTCATCTTCGGCGCACTGACGCTCTATTTGCAGAACGATACCTTCATCAAGATGAAGCCGACCATCGTCAACACGCTGTTTGGCGTCATCCTGCTCGGCGGGCTGCTGTTTGGAAAATCCCTGCTCGGCTATGTCTTCCATGCCGCCTTCAAGCTTGATGAAGCCGGCTGGCGCAAGCTGACCATCCGCTGGGGCGTGTTCTTCCTGTTCCTCGCCGTGCTGAACGAAGTTGTCTGGCGCAATTTCTCGACCGACTTCTGGGTCGCCTTCAAGGTCTGGGGCACGATGCCGATCACGGTGCTGTTCACCCTGTCGCAGATGCCGATCATCATGAAACATTCGCTGGATCAGGATACGCCGAAGTGACAACACTGGTACCGGCCGAAAGCCGTTCGCCGCGTGCCGCCACACTCTGGCTCGCCGCCTGCGCCGCAGTTCTCATCCTGCAGATCGTCATCGAATACTGGATGGGCCGCACGCCGATCTGCGAATGCGGCTACATCAAGCTGTTCGAGGCCACTGCCAAAGGCCCAGGCAATTCACAGCATCTGGCCGACTGGTACACCCCGTCGCACATCATCCACGGCTTCCTGTTCTACGGGCTTGCCCATCTGACATTGCGCGGCAAGCCGTTGGCAGCAAAGCTGCTTTTGGCGCTCGTCATCGAATCCGGCTGGGAAATCCTCGAGAACTCACCGATCATTATCGACCGCTACCGTACCGCCACCATCTCGCTCGACTATTACGGCGACAGCATCCTCAACTCGGCGATGGACACTGTGTTCATGGCGCTCGGCTTCTTCTTCGCCCGGCGCGCACCGGTGGCCGTCACGGTCGCGATTGCCATCGTCTTCGAGCTTTTCACCGGCTGGCTGATCCGCGATAACTTGACGCTCAATGTTCTGATGCTGGTCTATCCGCTGGATGCAGTGAAAGCGTGGCAGAGCGCGCTTTGACGCCCTCTGTGAGGCATGCTGCGGACGTCCTATTTCCCTCTCCGTCATCCCGGCTTTGTCCGGGATCCAGTGGCGCCCGCGTCTGCGGTGCTGCAAGAATGCCTCTCACGCGGTAGACGTCGCGGGGCTGAATCCCCGCCACATAGGCGATAAAGAGGGAGGAAAGTGATGACTCATAAAAACAGACGGGCCGGCCGGAAATAACCTACTTCCCCGCCGCAGCCTTTTCGATCGCCGGATAGAGCCCGTCCTTCAAGCTGCGCTCATCGAACGGCCCCACCCGCTTGTAGACGATCGTGCCCGACGCATCGACAAGGTAGGATTCCGGGATGCCGTAGACGCCCCAGTCGATTGCAGCCTTGCCGCGCGGATCGACACCGACGGCGGCGAAGGGGTTACCGAGTTCGCCGAGAAACCGCAGCGCATTGTCGGTCTGGTCCTTGTAGTTGATCCCGACCACCGTCAGGCGCGGGTCCTTGGCGAGTTCCAGAATGATCGGGTTTTCCTCACGGCAGGGAACGCACCACGACGCCCAGACATTGACGAGCGTCAGCTTGCCCTTGATCGCCGCATCGGTGAGCGGTGGCATCGCAGCACCCTTGAAGGTGGCGCCTTCCAGCGGCGGCATATCGAGCATCGGCGCCTTGGTGCCGAGCAGCGCAGACGGGATCTCGCTGATATCCCGGCCGGAATCGAGCTGGCTCCAGAAAATCGCGGCGAGCCCGGCAAAAACCAGAAGCGGCAGGAGCGCGAAGACAATGCGCATCTTACCGGGCCGGTTGGTTGCCGGCGTGGCGGGGGTCTCAATGCTCATTGTATGTCTCCAGCCTGCGCCGAACGGCGGCGGATGCCGGCGGCTTCCAGTGCCTGCAATTCGCGGCGCCGTGCCCGCCCGTCGGTCCAGACCCAGACAACGAGGGAGAGCACGGTGACAGCGGCGATACCGTAGCTGGCAAAAACATAGGCGGTGTGGGTCATCATCGGCTCAGACCTCCCGGCCAGTGCTGCGGGCGGCCTGACGGCGCATCGAGGTCACGCGGCGGCGCCAGATCTCGTTGCGCATGGCGGCGATATGCAGGGTGAAGAACAGCAGGGTGAAGGCAACCGCCATCACCAAAAGCGGCCGCAGAAACTCCGGATCGATCGCCGAACCGCCAAGCCTCAACACACTTGCCGGCTGGTGCAGCGTGTTCCACCATTCGACCGAGAACTTGATGATCGGGATATTGACGAAGCCGACGAGGATCAGAACAGCCGAAACCTTGGCCGCTTTGCCCGGCTCGTCCATGGCGCGATTGAGCGCAATCAGCCCGAGATACATCAGGAACAGCACGAAGACCGAGGTCAGCCGCGCATCCCAGACCCACCAAGTGCCCCACATCGGCTTACCCCAGAGCGAACCGGTGACCAGTGCCAGAAAGGTAAAACTCGCCCCGATCGGAGCGGCGGCGCGAGCCGCAACATCGGCCAGCGGATGGCGCCAGACCAGCGTGCCCAGCGCCGACAGTGCCATCACGCTGTAACACATCATCGACAGCCAAGCCGCAGGCACATGCACATACATGATACGGACCGTCTCGCCCTGCTGGTAATCGCCTTCGGTGGTGAAAGACAGATAGAGCCCGGCGGCAAACAGCAGCACCGTCAATCCGGCAAACCAAGGCAGGACGCGTGCCGCCAAAGCCAGAAACCGGGTGGGATTGGCAAGGTCGCTGAATTTTCGAATGGCCAGACTGTTTTCGCTCATGATGGTTCTTTAACGTGCAACGCGTTTCTCTTCAATAAAGCCGCTGCAATCACATTTGCGTCAGAGCGTCACGCGCTCAAAGAGCGCACAACGGTGATTTTAGCGTTCCGTTTGCGAGCGTCCATTCGCTTTCGGGTGGTTCAGCTTCAACACAGAAGGCCCTAATCCGACGCGGACCGCAGCGCCAAAGCCGCAGCCAGCGGGCCGATAACTGCAAAGAACAGCGTGATGGCAAGCAGAATCAGCAAGGGCGGCAGGAACGGCGCGGGGTCTTGAACGGCGGCATAAGCCGCACTGACGCCGAAGATCAGCACCGGGATCGCAAGCGGCAGAACAAGGATCGACACCAGCAATCCACCCCGCGGCAGGGTCACCGCGACGGCAGCGCCAGTCGCGCCGATAAAGGTAATGGCCGGTGTCCCGACCAGAAGCGTCAGCATCGTTGCGCCGATAGCAATCTCGCTCATGTTCATGAACAGCCCGAGCAACGGCGCGGCGATCACCAATGGCAGGCCGGTTGCCGTCCAGTGTGCCAGGCATTTGACCAGCACCGTCAGCACCAGCGGCACCTCCTGCATCAGCATCAGATCAAGCGACCCATCTTCCCGCTCCGCCTGAAACAGCCGGTCGAGACCAAGCAGCGAAGCGAGCAACGCTCCGATCCACAGGATTGCCGGGCCGATGCGGGACAACAGATTGAGATCGGGACCGACGGCAAACGGCACCACGGCAACGACGGTCATGAAGAACAGCACGCCGATCAGGGCGCCACCACCGGCGCGCATGGAGAGTTTGAGGTCCCGGAGGAAGAGGGAGATCATGCCGGCACCACCATATCGGGGGCAGTTTTACCCCCCTCTGTCGGCGACGCCGACATCTCCCCCACAAGGGGAGAGATTAACCACCAAACTTCTGCCTCCCAAAACAAAAACAATCGGTGGACAGGGGAAAAGGCTAATCTTCCTCCTTGTGGGGGAGATGTCACAAAGTGACAGAGGGGGGTGGGGGCGGCATGCACGGACATCAAGCGCCTACCCCCGCAAACCCTGTCATCCGCAATTCCTTCGCGGCCACCCCAAGCGGCTGATGCGTCGCCGCAACCACGATGCCTCCACCCGCAAGATGCCGCTCGACCAGTCCCGCAAACATCCGGTCCGCCGACGCGTCGAGTGCCGCCGTCGGCTCGTCGAGGATCCAGACCGGACGGTAGGCCACGAGCAGCTTAGCCATGGCCATCCTCCGCTGCTGCCCGGCCGAGAGATAGCCGAAGGGAAGATGCGAAATGCCGCCGAGCCCAAGCGCTTCCGTAGCCTCTTCGATGCCGATTCCGGAACCGCCAGCCGAATCACCCATGAAGGATTTCCAGAAGGAGAGATTTTCCGCGACGGTCAGTTCCTGCTTCATCGCATTGCGGTGGCCGAGATAGTGGCAGAGCTCGCGCGGATGGCCGATATCTGCAGTTGTATCGTCCAGCCGGACAGTACCGGATTCGGCGCTCAGAAGTCCCGCCAGAACGCGCAGCAATGTCGACTTGCCGGAGCCGTTCGGACCGGTGATGATCAAGGCCTCCCCGGCCGCAACAACGAACGAAATATCGTGGAAAATCAGGTCCTCACCGCGTTTCGCACTGAGACCCTCGACATGCAGGCGGATAGGCATTCACATTCCCTTTACGACGTTGGTCACCGCGCAAAAAATTGTCTCAAATTGAGGACGGATGGTCTGGCACGTTCCGGAGAAATTATCTATAACCGCCCTACCACGCCAGCGGTCGGCGTGAATTTCATCCTGGCGCCGAACTTGGAAAGATTTCCACGTACGGACAGCGGAAATGGCCGTACCCGCATCCCATATCGCGCTTAAAAAGCGTTCGGGCGTTCGTGCGTCACGTTTTGGCGATCTAACGGAACGGGGTATTCCAGTGTCCAAATCCCTAGACAGTTTCCAGTGTCGGTCGACGCTCTCGGTCAATGGCGTAGACTATGTCTATTACAGCCTGCCGAAAGCGGAAGAAAACGGCCTCGCCGGCGTTTCCAAGCTCCCCTATTCGATGAAGGTTCTGCTTGAAAACCTGCTGCGCTTCGAAGACGGCCGCTCGGTCACCAAGGAGAACATCCTTGCTGTTGCCGCATGGCTTGATAACAAAGGCCGCGAAGAAAACGAGATTGCCTACCGTCCGGCCCGCGTGCTGATGCAGGACTTCACCGGTGTTCCCGCCGTGGTCGATCTGGCTGCGATGCGCGACGCGATGGTGGCGCTCGGTGGCGACCCGGAAAAGATCAACCCGCTGGTTCCCGTCGACCTCGTCATCGACCACTCGGTCATCGTCGACGAATTCGGCACACCGACAGCTTTTGCCCGCAACGTCGAGCTCGAATACGAACGTAACGGCGAGCGCTACCGCTTCCTGAAGTGGGGCCAGCAGGCCTTCAAGAACTTTCGCGTTGTCCCGCCCGGTACCGGCATCTGTCACCAGGTCAACCTTGAATATCTTGGCCAGACGGTCTGGACCAAAGAAGAAGACGGCGAAATCATTGCCTATCCGGACACTTGCGTCGGCACCGACAGCCACACGACCATGATCAATGGCCTGGGCGTTCTCGGCTGGGGCGTCGGTGGTATCGAGGCGGAAGCTGCCATGCTTGGCCAGCCGGTCTCCATGCTCCTGCCTGAAGTCATCGGCTTCAAGCTGACCGGCAAGCTCAAGGAAGGCGTCACCGCGACTGACCTCGTCCTGATGGTCGTGCAGATGCTGCGCAAGAAGGGCGTCGTCTCGAAATTCGTCGAATTCTTCGGCTCCGGCCTCGACAACATGACGCTCGCCGACCGCGCGACGATCGGCAACATGGGCCCGGAATACGGCGCGACCTGCGGCTTCTTCCCGGTCGATTCGGAAACCATCAACTACCTCACCATGTCCGGCCGCGAAGAGCAGCGCATCGCGCTGGTTGAAGCCTATTCCAAGGCTCAAGGCATGTGGCGCGACAATGACGGCTCCGATCTGGTCTTCACCGACACGCTGGAGCTGGACCTCGGCCAGGTCGTTCCCGCCATGGCCGGCCCGAAGCGTCCGGAAGGCCGCATCCCGCTCGAAAACATCGCATCCGGTTTTGCTGGCTCGCTCGAGGGCGAATACAAGAAGCCGGGCCAGCTCGACATGCGATATGCCGTCGAAGGCGCGGATTACGATATAGGCCACGGCGATGTGGCGATTGCCGCCATCACCTCCTGCACCAACACGTCCAACCCTTCGGTTCTCATCGCTGCCGGCCTTCTCGCCCGCAATGCTGTCGCCAAGGGCCTGAAGTCAGCACCGTGGGTGAAGACCTCGCTGGCACCGGGAAGCCAGGTCGTCGCCGAGTATCTCGCCAAGTCCGGCCTGCAGACCTCGCTTGATGCGCTCGGCTTCAACCTCGTCGGCTTCGGCTGCACGACCTGCATCGGCAATTCCGGCCCACTGCCGGCGCCGATCTCGAAGACGATCAACGAGAAGGGCCTGATCATGTCCGGCGTTCTCTCGGGCAACCGTAACTTCGAAGGCCGTATCTCGCCGGACGTTCAGGCGAACTACCTCGCTTCGCCGCCGCTGGTCGTCGCCTATGCGCTGGCCGGTACGGTCCAGAAGGATCTGACCACCGAGCCACTCGGCATCGGCAGCGACGGAAAGCCGGTCTTCCTCAAGGACGTCTGGCCGACGTCGCAGGAAATCCAGGAATTCATCCTGAAATACGTCACCCGCGCACTCTACGCGTCGAAATATGCCGACGTGTTCAAGGGCGACGCCAACTGGCAGGCGGTTCAGGTTCCGGCTGGCCAGACCTATGCCTGGGACGACAACTCGACCTATGTCCAGAACCCGCCGTACTTCGTCGGCATGGGCAAGACCGGTTCGGGCATTTCCGACATCAAGGGCGCCCGCGTCCTTGGCCTGTTTGGCGACAAGATCACCACCGACCACATCTCCCCGGCCGGTTCGATCAAGGCTGCGTCTCCTGCCGGTGCCTACCTGATCAACCATGGCGTCGGCATTGCCGACTTCAACCAGTACGGCACGCGCCGCGGCAACCATGAAGTGATGATGCGCGGCACCTTTGCCAATATCCGCATCCGCAACCACATGATGGGACCGAACGGCAAGGAAGGCGGCTACACGATCCACTATCCTTCGAAGGAAGAGATGTCGATCTACGACGCCGCCATGCAATACAAAACAGAAGGCGTTCCGCTGGTCATCTTCGCGGGTGTCGAATACGGCAACGGCTCGTCGCGTGACTGGGCCGCCAAGGGCACCAACCTGCTCGGCGTCAAGGCCGTGATCGCTCAGTCCTTCGAGCGTATCCACCGCTCTAACCTCGTTGGCATGGGCATCGTGCCCTTCGTCTTCGAGGAAGGCACGACCTGGGAATCGCTCGGCCTGAAGGGCGACGAAAGCGTCACGATCGACGGCCTCGGCAATGTCCAGCCGCGTGAAAAGCGCATCGCCAAGATCACCTATGCCGATGGGACGGTGAAGGACGTTCCGCTGATCTGCCGCATCGATACGCTGGATGAGGTTACTTACATGAACAATGGCGGCATCCTGCAGACGGTGTTACGCGACCTCGCTGCCTGATGCATCCTTGATGCTGACATGAACGAAGCCGGGGCTTTCATGAGCCCCGGCTTTTTCGTGATCGGTGAAGCCGCGAACCTCACTCCAACGTGATTTTCTGTTGAAAGAGCAGCGGCGTATGAAGGATGCGGATAAACACTGTACACCCGTACAACACTGCTGAAATGCCGACCCCTTGAAATGGAAGTCACAATGTCTGGATCAAGCTCCGTTCGCCGCATCATGCTCGCCTGTGGCCTTGGCCTTGCGGCGATGCCGGCTATCGCCGGGGACGTGGCAAAACCGGCGGGCGTTGTTGAACTGTTCACCAGTCAGGGCTGCTCTTCCTGCCCGCCGGCAGACGCGGCATTGAAGACACTGATCGACGACGGCAAGGTTGTGGCGCTGTCCTATCACGTCGATTACTGGAACTATCTCGGCTGGACCGATACGTTGGCCTCGAAGGACAATACCGCCCGGCAATATGCCTACGCGAAAATGTTCGGCCGCAGCGGCGTCTATACGCCGCAGGCGGTGCTCAATGGCCGCGACCATATCAATGGTGCCGATATCGACGGGATCAACAATCGGCTTTCGGCGATGAAATCGTCAGGAAAGGGCCTCGCTGTTCCGGTCGATGCCAGCGTCCGCAAGGATGAGATCGATATCAAGATCGGCGCTGGCATGGGGAAAGCCAATGTCGTTGTCGTCTATTTCAATCGCCAGCAGCTTGTCGACGTCAAGAAAGGCGAAAACAGCGGCAGGAAGATTTCCTATTGGCATTCCGTCCGCGACATCCAGACGATCGGAATGTGGGACGGCAAGCCTGCCTCTTTCGTATTGCCCGCTTCCATCCTCAACGAGGGAGAGAACGGCGGCTGTGCCGTGTTGTTGCAGA
This sequence comes from Rhizobium sp. PL01, assembly GCF_033447125.1. Classification (NCBI taxonomy): domain Bacteria; kingdom Pseudomonadati; phylum Pseudomonadota; class Alphaproteobacteria; order Hyphomicrobiales; family Rhizobiaceae; genus Rhizobium; species Rhizobium sp. PL01. The sequence goes on from NZ_JAWQUM010000006.1 coordinate 70,370, forward strand.
CCATGAAGGACAGTGAAACGCCGGGCGCTATCCTGGGCGCAACGACAGTCATGGCGGACAATACCGCCAACTGACGCATAATATGGTTCGGCCCGGCAGCATCGAGGGGCTGGGGCTGAGGGTTCGAAGATGCCGGACCGAACCGGCCACGTTTCGCAGCTGCAGAAAGCAACCACTCGACATGGCGTCTGGAGCAACCGCGCCCGAAGGGCGCTTTGGCTAGCCGCTCCATTGCTGCACCCGTTCAAGGCAGAAAAACCCCAAACAAACATGCAGGCCGGACACTCGGAAGGACTCCCTTGTGCCAGCGAGGGGGAGTTTCCTTGCGAATTGGGGCGTCTATTTGTTTGAAATGCGGCACAATGAAAAAAGTCTTCCACCGCAGCGACCCGCCTTGCGGCTTGCATTTCAGCCAAGGTCAGGCAAACTGTAACCGTCCTGTCACAATATAAGGCCGGAGTACCGATGACTGATCAGCCGGATTTGCCGCAAGGCGAGACCCGTTCCGAAAGGCAGAAATCGTCCGATGTGGTTGTTAATCTGCACGAATATCGCAGCGGCAATCAGGACCAGCTCCCCATCACCTTCCACCGCCGCGAACTGGATCTGATCCTTCGGGTCTATGGCCGCATGGTGGGCGACGGCGAGTGGCGCGACTATGCGATGGATCACTTGCGCGACAAGGCTATCTTCTCTGTTTTTAAGCGTTCCGGTGAAATGCCGCTGTTTCGGATTGAAAAGAACCCGAAACTTTCGGCCAAGCAGGGCGCCTTCAGCGTCGTCAATACACACGGCATGATCCTGAAACGCGGCCACGACCTGCAGCAGGTGCTGAAAGTCTTCGACAAGATGCTGAAGGTCATCAAGACCTGATTCAGCTGCGGTAGAGCGTATCGGGATAGAGGCCCGGTTCGGGATCGCTCGTCAGGCCCTCGCCAAGCGCCAGTTGCATGATGATGGTATCGAGCCAGCGGCCGTGCTTGAAACCCGTGCCCTTCATCAACCCGCCATGCTCGAAACCGGCCGCGCGATGCACTGCGACGGATGCAGGATGTGCGCCGCCGATGACAGCCACCATCTGGCGGAAGCCGAGGTCCGTGCAGCGCAGGATCAGCTCGGAGAGCAGGGCTTTGCCCACGCCGCGCCCGCGCGCTTCCGGCGCCAGATAGATCGAATCCTCGACCATGAATCGATAGGCCGTGCGGGTCCGGAATGCCGAGGCATAGGCGTAACCAAGCAGCACGCCATCGGTATCGATTGCGGCAATATAGGGATAGCCTTTGCCGGTGATGACAGAAAAGCGCGAGGCCATTTCAGCTTCGCCCGGCGGCGTCATTTCATAGGACGCGACACCGTTCAACACGGATTCCCGATAAATCCCGGTGATAACAGGAATGTCAGATAGGGTCGCATCGCGCAGGATAAAGGACATGGGCAGACCTGTCTGGAAGACTACTCCCTCGTCTGCCATATCGCGTTCACCCATTCAACCGAGCGGCGTTGCCAAAATGCGGCCAACAAAAAAGGCGGCCGAAGCCGCCTTTTTCAGAAGTATCCGGTTCCGGATTAGTTGCGGTTTCCGAGGAAGCGCAGCATGAACAGGAACAGGTTGATAAAGTCGAGGTACAGCGTCAGGGCGCCCATGATAGCCTTGCGGCCAGCGGCATCTTCACTGTCTGCTTCGAAGTACATTTCCTTGATCTTCTGGGTATCGTAGGCGGTGAGGCCTGCGAAGATCAGAACACCGATAGCCGAGATCGCAAAATTAAGCGCCGACGAGGCGAGGAAAATATTGACGATCGAGGCGATGATCAGGCCGAACAGGCCCATCATCAGGAACGAACCCATGCCCGACAGGCTACGCTTGGTGGTGTAGCCGTAGAGCGACAGAGCGCCGAACGAAGCGGCCGTGATGAAGAACGTCTGGGTAATGCTCTGGCCGGTATAGATCAGGAAGATCGACGACAGCGAGAGACCCATCAGACCGGCATAGACCCAGAAGGTCGCCCGCGCGGCGGATACGCTCATCGAATTGATGCGGAAGCTCATGTAGAACACCAGAGCCAGCGGTGCGAGCATGACAACCCACTTCAGCGGGCTCACATAGATCGCCTGCCCGAACGCTGTCAGTTGTCCGTCCGCAAAAGCGAACTGAAACGCAGCGTAGGCAGCGATACCGGTGATCGCCAGACCGAGGGCCATCAGGTTGTACACCTTGAGCATATAGGTGCGCAGACCTTCGTCGATTACGGCCCCCGCCTGTGCGCCGGCAGGCGACATTCGGGTTTGGTAGTTTCTAAGATCAGCCATTGTTTCCTCTTTAAAAGCCCCGGTTAAGTTTACGGTGTCGGGCGGTAAGGGCGCATCCTCAAGGGTGCAAGCCGCTTGACCCAGGCGCCGCTGCGGGGCTCCAGCATGCCTTTGGTGAATATGATGTCGAAATACGACTTACACAAGACCGGCAGCCCTGAGAATCAGACGAAAAGCGGATTCTCAGGGCTTTCAGAGGTTAGCGTTAACGGTTAACTGGCCGATCAGAGCTCGCGCAGGACGGGTGCAGCCTTCTGTCCGAGCACGCGCCATGTACCCGCCAAGCCGAAACCAACCGTGACGATCAGGGCGACAGCCATGGTGATCAGCGCCACATCCGGCAGGAAGGACGACGGCAAGCTCATGATTTTGCTGACCACGAACCACGCTGCAACGCCGCCGGCAAACAGCGCGAAGATCGCCGTTGACAGCCCAAGCATGGCATATTCGTAGCAGAACGCGCGGATCAACGTCGAACGTGTGGCCCCCAATGTCTTCAGCACGACGGCATCATGAGTGCGTGCCCGGTTGCCGGCAGCAAGCGCGCCGGCAAGCACCAGAATCGACGCCACCAGGGCTACGGCCGCAGCAGCACGGATGGCAGTCGCCAGTTGGCCGACCAGCACGTTGATGATGTCGAGCGCATCCTTGACCCGGACACTGGTGATCGTCGGGTAGGCGTTGGTGACGGCCTTGAGGGTGGCCGCCTCTTCCTCAGCCGTCGCCCCCGGATCAATCACGGTGGCAAGCCAGGCATGCGGTGCACCGGCAAAGGTGTTGGGTGAGAACACCATGACGAAATTGATCGACAGGGACTCCCACTCGACCTTACGGAAATTGGCGATCCGGGCCGTCAGGCTGCGGCCGAGTACGTTGACGGTAACGGTATCACCGATCTTCAGACCGAGTTCACCCGCCTCTTCAGACGAGAACGACACCAGCGGCTCGCCGGTATAGTCCGGTGCCCACCAGTCCCCCTCCGTCAGTGTCGAATTTTCGGGCTTGTTCTTGGCATAGGTGATGCCCCGATCGCCACGCAGGACCCATTGCCCGGCAGCCGGCACGTTCATCTTCGTCACGTCTTGCCCGTTGAAGGCAAGGATACGGCCGCGCAGCATCGGCACTTCGATGACCTTGCCTTCCGGCAGGCTCGTTTGCAACAAAGAGCGAAAACCCTCGACCTCGGCGCTCTGGATATCAACGAAGAAGAAATTCGGCGCCCGTTCCGGCAGATTGCCGGTCAGTTCGCGGCGCAGATTGCCGTCGATCAGCGCCAGCGTCACCAGAAGCGCCAGGCCAAGGCCGAGCGACAGGACAACCGAGGGCGTCAGCGCGCCCGGCCGATGGATATTGCCGATGGCAAGCCTGAGTGCCGGCGAGCTGACCCGTGGCGCCCGACGCGCAAGCGCCGCCACCAAAACGGCAACACCACGCAGAACGACGAACGAAAAGGCGATGGCGCCGAGGAAGGTCAGCGAGATCTTGCGGTCATAGGCCGTGAAGATCGCAAGGCCTGCAAGAGCCCCAAGGCAAAGGGCAGCGGCCAAAAGATACGGCCATGACGGCAGACGCGCCCGCTCGAAGCCCTGTTCGCGAAACAGCGCAGTTGCCGGCACTTCGCGGGCATGACCAAGCGGCAGAATGGCGAAGGCAAGCGACGTCAACAGACCGAACACGGCGGCCAAGCCAAGTGCGCCGGGATAAAGCTGGAACGCCGTCGAAACCGGCAGCACTCCCGCAAGGAATTGCGCCGCGATGAACGGAATGAGCGCGCCGAGTACGAGCCCGATAGCGATGCCGATAAAGGCAATCAGCAGGATCTGGATGAGATAGATGGTCGTGACCATCGAGGCCGGGGCACCGACGCATTTGAACGTGGCGATGACGCCGCGCTTGGAATCAAGATAGGAGCGCACCGCATTTGCGACGCCGACACCGCCGACGATCAGCGCCGTCAGCCCGACCAAGGTCAGGAACTGCGAAAAGCGGGTGATGTTGGCCGTCAGCGCCGGGGCGGCATTCTGGCTGGTGCGGACCGACCATCCTGCTTGCGGAAACTTTTCCTCTGCCTGCTTGCGCAAGGCCGGCACGCTGGTGCTATCTGCAACCTTCACCTTGTAGCTGTGCTCAACGAGGCTTCCCGTCTGCACAAGACCGGAAGCATCAAGCGCCTGCTTCGAGATCAGCAGTCGCGGCGCAAAACCAAAACCGTCCGACAGAGCATCCGGTTCACGCACGATGGTGCCGGCCACACGAATGCGGGCGGTCCCAAGCAGGATTTCATCACCTGTCTTGATCCCGAGACGCTCCAGCAGAAGCGGTGCGGCGAGTGCTTCGTAAACGCCATTGTTCTCTGAGATCAAGTCGGCAAGCGGCGCTGCCGGTTCGCTTTCGAACGTGCCGTAGAGCGGGTAGGCGCCATCGACGGCTTTCAGTTCAACCAGCGCCTGATTGGAGCCATCCGGTAGACGGGCCATCGAGCGCAGGCCGGACGAGACCGCGACCGTGCCGAGGCTGTCGATGAACGCCTTTTCCTCATCCGTCGCAACGCGGTTGTTGAGCTCGAAACGGATATCGCCCGCCAAAAGTTCGCGGCCCTGGCTGGCGATGGAGCCGGTGATCGACTGCGATAGGGAATTGACCCCGGCGATCGCTGCCGTTCCAAGCGCGACGCAGGCAAGGAAGATATAGAACCCCCTCAAACCGCCGCGCATTTCGCGCAGGGCAAGGCGGAAAGCCAGTCCAAGGCGGAAACCGCCGAAAGCAGCGGCCCTCATGCGGACGCGGCCTTCGACAGCGAAGCCGAAACCGGCTGTTCATGACCGGAGCCGGACACAATCTCACCGGAGCGGACGCGGACCTGGCGTGAGCAGCGCGCGGCAAGCGATGTGTCATGGGTGACCAGCACCAGCGTCATGTCACGCTCAGCCTGCTTGGAGAAGATCAGGTCGGCGACCTGACGGCCGGTTTCGGCATCGAGATTTCCAGTCGGCTCGTCGGCGATCAGAAGCTTCGGCGATGGCGCAAGCGCCCGGGCAATGGCGACGCGCTGCTGCTCACCGCCGGACAATTGCCCCGGATAATGCGACAGCCGCTCGCCAAGGCCGACCGAAATCAGCTCCTGCCGGGCGATCTCAAAGGCGTCGCGGACATTGGCCAGCTCAAGCGGCACGGCCACGTTTTCCAGCGCGGTCATGTTCGGGATCAGATGAAAGGACTGGAAGACGATGCCGATATTGCGGCCGCGAAACTCTGCCACCCGGTCTTCGCTCAAGCCATGCAAAGGCGTGCCGTCGATGGAGATTTCACCGCTATCGAGGCGCTCCAACCCGGCCAGAACCATCAAAAGCGTCGACTTGCCAGATCCGGACGGGCCGACGATCCCAACGGATTCGCCAGCATCGATCACGAGATCCATACCTTTGAGCACATGAACGGACGCAGCGGCCTGGCCGAGGGTCAGATCCGCATTTTTCAGTTCGATCATGGTTTTTGCCAAAGGAAACTGTCCTATATGTATAATATGAAGGTTGCCGGAACGGCTGACTTTTACCGATTTAAGGGCACGTTCATGCGATTAAAAGGTTTCTGTACATTTTTGTTGGCGATCACGGCGATTGTGATCATGCCGGCGGTGAGCCGCGCCGAGCCGGTCAGTCTCGTCGGCTTTGGCGATAGCCTGATGGCCGGCTACCAGTTGCCGGCCGAAGACGCCTTCCCGGCCCGGCTCGAAAAAGCCCTGCGTGCAAAGGGCCATGACGTGACAATCAGCAATGCCGGCGTCTCCGGTGACACGACTTCCGGCGGCCTGGCGCGGATCGACTGGTCGGTTCCAGATGGTACCAAGGGCGTCATTCTCGAACTCGGCGCCAACGATGCCTTGCGCGGCATCGCGCCTGAGGAAAGCCGCAAGAACCTTGTCGCCATGATCGAGAAACTGAAGTCGCGCGGCATTGCGGTGCTTCTGGTCGGGATGATGGCACCGCCAAACATGGGCGCCGACTATGCGGCCCGGTTCAATCCGATCTATCCGGAGCTTGCCAAGACCTACGGCCTTGAACTTTATCCTTTCTTCCTCGACGGCGTTGTTGAGGATGCCAAGCTGAAGATCGAGGACGGCATGCATCCGAACGGCGATGGCGTTGGCGTTATGGTCGAACGTCTCTTGCCATCGGCCGAACGTTTCCTTCAAACACTCTCGACGGGGGGCTGACGCTAACCAAACAACAACTATTTGCTTGTTCAGCTCCTGTTAATCGCGTTGGATAAATATTGCAGGTGCGAAATTATAATTGCTTCTAAGTGGCAAGCATGATTCGCTGGGTTATCTTCAAGAGATTCGGGGAGCTCGTTATGCCGAGACTTTTCACCGCCCTCGAGATACCGCGTAACGCCGCAATGAGCCTTTCATTGTTGCGTGGTGGTCTTCCCGGCGCCCGTTGGATCGATGTGGAGAACTACCACATCACTCTTCGCTTCATCGGTGACGTCGAAAACCGCACTGCCGACGAAATCGTCGACCGGCTGGATCGGGTCGAACGTCCGGAATTCCAGCTGCAACTGACCGGCACCGGTGCATTCGGATCCAAAAAACCGCATTCCGTCTGGGCGGGCGTCAGCAACCCGCCGGAACTTTATGCGCTTCAGGCCGAAATCGAACGCATCTGCCAGAGGCTCGGCCTGCCCGCCGATCCGCGCAAATTCACCCCGCATGTAACGCTTGGCCGGTTGCGGTCATCGCGGGTCGAGGATGTGGTCAGCTACCTCTCGGGCCGCGGCGGCTTCTACACCAACCCCTTCACGGTCTCACGCTTCGTGCTTCTCTCGTCGCGCGATTCAGTCGGTGGTGGCCCTTATGTCACCGAAGAAGTCTTCCCGCTCTACGAGCGCTCTTCGAGCCTGCCGGCCAGCGACGTGCATCCCTCCAAAAGCATGCTGTAGACAGTCTCGAAACCTTCCGGCCCCTCATAATAGGGGTCGGGCACATCACGGGTAGTCCCCAGCGTATAGTCGAGAAACAGATGCAGCTTGTGCTGCGCCTCCGGCGGCGCCAGCGCGCGCAGATGGGCAAGATTGCTGCTGTCCATCGCGAAAATCAGATCAAAGGCTTCAAAGTCACCGGAATGAACCTTCCGGCAGCGCTGATCCGCAATATCGATCCCATGGCGGCGCGCAACCGCGATCGAACGGCGATCCGGCGGATCGCCAATATGCCAGCCGCCCGTTCCGGCCGAATCGGCATCCACCAAACCATCATCTGCGACATGCTGCAAAATGCCCTCGGCCAAGGGTGAGCGGCAGATGTTGCCGAGACAGACGAAGAGAATTCTGACAGGTTTCATGCTATCCAACAGGCTGAGGAAAAGGTTGAACCTATCTCTGGCTGCCGCGTTGTGGAACCGGAATGTCAGTTGCCAATGTCAAAAAATGGGAGGGGAATGGACCATGAAACAGGAAAAGCTCGCCAAGGAGACTGTCACCGAAAATCTTTCGAAGATGGAGGGCTGGGTGCTTGCGGAGGACGGCCTTTCGATCTGGAAAGCCTTCCGTTTCAAGAGCTTCGTCGAAGCCTTCGGCTTCATGACCGAAAGTGCAATCTCGGCGGAAAAGCTCAATCACCACCCTGAATGGTTCAATGTCTACAACAAGGTCGACGTGACGCTGACCACACATGATTCGCAAGGGCTGACCGAACTGGACTTCAAGCTTGCCGCACGGATGGACCGGGCAGCTGCGGGCCGGATGCCGGATCATTTGAAATAACGCCATTTGAAATCCCGGCCCTGCTCACCATATGATTTTCCATGACGGATGGGACACACAAGATGGACGACATCAAGATCGGTGAGATTTTGTTGCCTGGCGAGGAAAGCGAGCAGGAAGCGAAAGCCCGCAAGGTGCAGCGACGCTTCTGGCCGACCCTGAAACGGGCGATGCGGCAGATCCCGTTCAGCCGTGACGTTGTTGCGGCCTATTACTGCGCCATGGATCCGACGACGCCGTTGCGTACACGCGGCATCCTGCTCGGCGCTCTCGCCTATTTCGTCATGCCGTTCGATCTGATCCCTGACGTTTTGGCCATGGTCGGTTTTTCCGACGATATCGCCGTGCTGACCGCCGCCTTTGCAGCCATCAGCGGCCAGATCAAAGAAAAGCACTATATCAAGGCGGACGAGACCTTGCAGGACAAGCTGCCCGACTGATCTGCGACATTGTCCTAATAGGCGCTGTCTACACCGCCCGCCTCAAGCAGGGTCCGCAACTTCCCGAATGCGAGCCGGATGCGAGACTTGACGGTTCCAAGCGGCAGTCCGGTGGCTGCAGAAATCTCCGAGTGCGACTGACCGAAGAAAAATGCCATCTGGATCAGGGTGACCTGCTCGACAGGCAACTGCGTCAGCGCGCTCCGCACGATCTGTTCGCGATCCTCGTTTTCAATCACATCATCCGGCGCCAGCGGTGCGACCGGCAAGAGCAGCGGCTCATATGCGTCGAGCGTTCCGTTACGCTGTCTGCGAGCTGCATCGATCCGGCGATTGCGGGCGATGCGAAACAACCAGGTCGATAACGAGGATTTTTGAGGGTCGTAGAGATGGGCCTTCTGCCACAGGATGACCATGACCTCCTGCACGACCTCTTCCGCTTCGGCGACGCCTGAATTCTGCCGCATCAGGAAAGATTTAAGCCGCGGCGCGAAAAAGTCGAAGAGTTCCGAGAAAGCGGCCTGGTCACGATTGCGTGCGACGGCCACGGCAAGGGCGGCGAAATGCTGTCTGACTTCAACATTCATTCCGCTTTTGATGGCCTCCCGCCCTAATTTTCTCAGTATTTCACAAGAGGTACAGCGCTTTTGCCAAAGGTCAAACTCTTGCCTGATTCTTTGTGACATAAAACGGCGTCGGGCACGTTCCGGCTGATCGGGCGGTGGCCCGGCAAGCCAAACGTGCAAGGCGGACGGAAATCGGCAGAATCTGCCGGCACCGCTCTCTGGTTCTCGCACGCGATGGACGGACAAGGCTTGTTTCGTAGGTGGCTTCACTGCCACCCTGAAACTTGAGCGATGTTTGCCTCGTACTCTGTTCCGTATTAAAGCGGAAAGGCGGTGAATTCGGGGAATGTTGACGGTTTGGTAACCTGAATTAAGTCAAAATCAATTAAATCATGACCATGCGTTGCCCGGCTGATGCTGATCGGGCTTTGGCAGCAAGAAACCGGCAGGACAAGATGTTTGTAAGAAAGCTTAACCTCGCAATCGCACTCGTGCTGGCATTCGCCGGCGTTGCTTCGGCCCAGTCGCCGACCCGCATTCAGCAGTTCAATGCCTGGGGCGCCTATTCCTATCAGGCTGGCGCCGGCAAGGTCTGCTATGTGCTCTCCGTCCCGAAGGACAAGAGCCCGGCCAATGTCGATCACGGCGATATCTTCTTCCTTGTGTCGCAGCGTCCCGGCCAGAACATCTCCTATGAACCGCAGGCGATGATGGGCTATCCGCTCCAGGAAAACTCCAAGGTCACCGTCACCATCGACGCCAAAAACTTCACGATGTTCACCAAGGGCAATTCTGCCTGGGTGGAGAACGCCGCTGAAGAGCCGGCACTCGTGGCCGCGATGAAGACCGGCAAGGCAATGTCCGTTGCCGCCAAGTCGCGCAAGGGAACACCGACGGCCTACTCCTATTCGTTGTCGGGCATTTCAGCCGCGCTGAAGCAGATCGAAAACTGCAAGTAAGCAGGGTTCATCGACTGCGATGCTTTGAAAGGCCGGTTCATCCGGCCTTTTGGCGTTATGGCCGTCGCGGTTTTGCAAATCTGCCCTGAAGCGCCAGAGGGTGACGCCGGGCGAAAACCGTGCTAAAGGCCCGTTCAACGATAGCTGCGTGGATCTTCGAGGATCCCGATGCGCGGCAAACGAACTCTGATCTCAGCATTTACGCGACCGGCTGCAGGCAAAAGCGCTTGAACGGACCTTGCGTATCGCAAACATGGGAAATGGCGAGAATGGCCGCGACTGAAGCACTCGATCTGGACCGTCCCGTCAAGGCAGCCGTCCGCCCAGCCATGATGATAGAAAAGCCGACATTGATCGGCCTTTCGCGCGAAGACATGGGCAAGGCGCTGGCCGAAGTCGGCGTTCCGGCAAAACAAGTCAAGATGCGGTCCAGCCAGCTCTGGAATTGGCTCTATGTGCGCGGCGTCTCCGATTTCGATCATATGACCAATGTGTCTAAGGACATGCGCGAGCTGCTGAAGAAGCATTTCACCATTGCCCGCCCCGAGATTGTCGAAGAACAGATCTCCACCGATGGCACGCGCAAATGGCTCCTGCGCTTTCCGCCGCGCGGCGCCGGCCGTCCCGTCGAGATCGAAACCGTCTACATTCCCGAAGAAGGCCGCGGCACGCTCTGCGTTTCCAGCCAGGTCGGCTGCACGCTCACCTGCTCCTTCTGTCATACCGGTACCCAGAAGCTGGTGCGCAACCTGACGGCCGAGGAAATCCTCTCGCAGCTGCTCTTGGCCCGCGACCGTCTCGGCGATTTTCCGGATCGCGAGACACCGGTCGGCACCGCCATGCCCAACGAAGGCCGCAAGGTCACCAATATGGTGATGATGGGCATGGGCGAGCCGCTCTACAATTTCGAGAACGTGAAGACAGCACTGCTGATCGCAACCGACGGTGACGGCCTGTCGCTGTCCAAGCGCCGCGTCACGCTGTCGACCTCCGGCATCGTTCCGGAAATCTTCCGCACCGGCGAGGAAATCGGCGTCATGCTGGCGATCTCGCTGCATGCTGTGAAGGACGACCTGCGCGACATGCTGGTGCCGATCAACAAAAAGTATCCGCTGAAGGACCTGCTCGACGCCTGCCGCAACTATCCCGGCGTATCAAATGCGCGCCGCATCACCTTCGAATACGTGATGCTGGAAGGCGTCAACGACACACTGGAAGATGCCAAGGAACTGGTGCGCCTGTTGAAGGGCATTCCGGCCAAGATCAACCTGATCCCGTTCAACCCCTGGCCGGGCACGAACTACCAGTGTTCGAAATGGGAACAGATCGAGAAATTCGCCGATTTCATCAATGCGGCCGGCTATGCATCGCCGATCCGCACACCGCGTGGCCGTGACATCCTCGCCGCCTGCGGCCAGTTGAAATCGGACTCCGAGCGCATGCGCAAGGTCGATCGCATGGCGTTTGAGGCGATGATGATTGCCAACCACGGCGAGGACTGATCAGTAAATTTGATGGATACTGGTCTGCAATTCGATTGATTTAAGTGTCGAGCCTTCCTAAGACTGCCCAAAAATCAGTCTTGGAGGACACCTATGCGCTCACTTCTCATTGCCTTGGCGGCAACCGTCGCCCTCACCCTGCCCGCCCGGGCGGAAGATGTCACGGTGGCGGTCACCGCGATCGTCGAACATCCGGCCCTTGATGCCGTGCGTGATGGCGTCAAGGAAGCCCTGGCCGCAGCCGGTTACAAGGAAGGCGAGAACCTCAAGTTCCTCTACGAATCCGCCCAGGGCAACCCGGCAACGGCAGCCCAGATTGCCCGTCAGTTCGCCGGCGAAGCACCGAACGTCATCGTCCCGATCTCAACACCATCTGCCCAGGCTGTCGTTTCCTCGACTCGCGATATTCCGGTGGTCTTCACTGCCGTTTCCGATCCGCTCGGCGCGCAGCTGATCAAGGACATGGACAAGCCGGGCGGCAACGTCACCGGTCTTTCCGACTTGTCGCCGGTTGCCGAACATGTGGCGCTGATCAAGGAAATCCTGCCGAACGTCAAATCGATCGGCTACCTCTACAATTCCGGTGAAGCAAACTCTGTATCCCTGCTTGCCGTTTTGAAGACGGAAGCCGAAAAGGCTGGACTGACGGTTGTTGAATCCGCCGCCACCAAGTCTGCTGAAGTGCAGGGTGCTGCCCGCGCGCTGATCGGCCGTGCCGACGTTATCTACGTGCCCACCGACAACACCATCATCTCGGCACTCGAAGGCGCTGTTGCCGTCGCTGTCGAAGCCAAGCTGCCGCTGTTCACCGCCGACACGGACTCCGTATCGCGTGGCGCCGTTGCCGCTCTCGGCTTCAACTATCACGACGTCGGCAAGCAGACCGGCGATATCGTCGTGCGCATCCTGAAGGGTGAAAACCCCGGCGATATCGCCGTCAAGGTTGCCGCCGGCACCGATCTGGTCATCAACAAGTCCGCCGCCACCAAGATGGGCGTGACCTTCCCGGAAAGCGTTACGAGCCGCGCCACCCGCGTCATCGAATAACGCCAAACCGCCTTACGTTCGCATAATCCGATTGATTTTGAGCCGCCCTCCTTCCATACGGGGGCGGTTCATTTGTAAAACAGGCTTCGTTTCGGCCGCTCTTGTGGCCATGGAAGCTTGGTGCCCTGAAAAGAAGAGGACCGATCGCGGTGAGCCAAATTGCCTTCTGGGGAGCAGTCGAGCTTGGGCTCGTCTATTCCTTTGTCGCCCTCGGCGTGTTCCTTGCCTTCCGCGTCCTCGATTTTCCGGACTTGACCGTCGACGGCTCGTTTCCGCTGGGTGCCGCCGTTGCCGCCGTATTGATCATTGCCGGCGTCAATCCCTGGATCGCGTCCGGCGTCGCCATGATCGCAGGCGCGGCTGCTGGTATCGTCACCGCCATTCTCAACGTCCGCTTCCGCATTCTCAATCTTCTGGCGTCGATCCTCACGATGATCGCGCTGTTCTCGGTCAATCTGCGCGTCATGGGCAAGCCCAACGTCGCGCTGATCAATGCCGATACGATGCTGTCACCGTTCTTCGGCCTCGGTCTCCGCGACTTTTACGTTCGTCCGCTCTTCATTGGGCTTCTGGTCGTCGTCGCCGTCATCGCCGTCTGGCGCTTCCTTGAAAGCGACGCCGGTCTTGCGATGCGGGCAACCGGCGCCAATGCGCGTATGGCCCGGGCGCAAGGGGTTGATACCAGCCGCCAGATCTATCTCGGCATGGCCTTGTCCAACGCGCTGGTGGCGCTGGGTGGCGCGCTGTTTGCCCAGACCAACGGCTTTGCCGACGTGACCTCAGGCGTCGGGACCATTGTCGTCGGCCTCGCTGCCGTCATCATCGGTGAAACTCTGCTCGGTGCGCGCGGCATCCTGATTGCGCTGATCGGCTGCGTGCTCGGCTCGATCCTCTACCGCATCGCCATCCAGCTGGCACTCTCGACCGACATGCTCGGCCTGCAGGCCTCCGACCTCAATCTGGTGACCGCAGCCCTCGTCACCTTCGCTCTCGTTCTTCCCCGCCTGCGCCGCGGAGGTGCCGCATGATCAAGCTCGACAATATCCAGGTGATCTTCGGCAAGGGAACGCCGCTGCAGAAGCAGGCGCTGAACGGCGTCAACCTGACCATCGAGGAAGGCACGTTCGTCACCGTCATCGGCTCAAACGGCGCTGGTAAATCAACCGTGCTCAGCGTGCTGGCAGGCGACGTCCTGCCAAGCGCGGGCAAGGTCACGATCGGCAATCAGGACGTCACCCGCAAGGGCACAGCTGCCCGCGCCGGCCTCGTTGCCCGCGTGTTTCAGGATCCGCTGGCCGGAAGCTGCGGCGCGCTGTCGATCGAAGAAAACCTAGCACTTGCCGCTCGGCGCGGTGAAACTCGCGGCCTGACGCCGGCGCTCGGCACCAAACGCCGCGAACATTTTCGCGAACGCATCGCCGAGCTGAACCTTGGCCTGGAAAACCGTATGAAGGACCGCATGGACCTGCTTTCGGGCGGTCAGCGGCAGGCGGTTTCGCTGGTCATGGCAACGCTGGCAGGTTCCGAAGTGCTGCTGCTCGACGAGCATACCGCAGCGCTCGATCCCGGCATGGCCGAGTTCATCATGAACCTCACCCAGAAGATCGTTTCCGAGCGCAAGCTGACGGCGCTGATGGTGACGCATTCGATGCGCCAGGCACTCGATTTCGGTCACCGCACCATCATGCTGCATGCAGGCGAAGTGGTGCTCGACGTTTCCGGCGACAGCCGCAAGACGCTGCAGGTGGAGGATCTCATCGCCATGTTCCGCAAAATTCGCGGCCAGACGCTGGATGACGATGCGCTGCTGATCGGTTAAACGCCGATCAGCGTGTCTGCGTGAACAAGATCTTCACCGCGAAGATCGAGAAGACGCCTGCAAACGTGTAGTCGATGCCGCGCATCACGCTTTTACGGCGCTGCAACCAACCGGACAGACCATCGGCGGTGAGAATGACCAGCACGCTGACCGGTATGGATGCGACGATAAAGAAAAAGCCGAGGAACAGAAGTTTCTGGGTCACGGCCGGATCATTGGCGGTGACGAACTGCGGCAGGAAGGTCATGAAGAAGATGATGACCTTCGGATTGAGCAGGTTGACTCCTAGTCCGGTGGAAATATTGGCCAGCGGCGAAGCGCCGGTATCGTCGACCTTCTTGACCGTCAGCGTCGATCCATAGCGGATCGCCTGTACCGCCAGCCAGAACAGATAGGCGGCACCGCCGGTCTTGAGGATCATGAAGGCTGTCGGAGAAGCGGTGATCAGCGCCGAGATGCCGAACGCGACCAGAAGCGTGTGTACGACGCAGCCAAGGCTTGTTCCGACAACGACGAAGAAGGCAGCGGCCTTACCCTGAGACAGCGCCCGGCTGATCGATAACGTCATATCAGGACCCGGCGTCGCCGCCAGCAGCAGCGTCGCTGCGGTAAAGGCCAGAAGTGTCGGCAGGCTTGGCAGGAAATCCATCTTTCAATCCTATGGGACGTGTGGAGCCGCGCATTCGGTCGATGCGCGCTTATTGAATGTCCCAAATGGCGGCTGAAAGCAATTCGGCATTTCTCCCGCCGCCGGGATGCGGAAACACACTGAATACACCCATCACCAAAGGGTGAAGGCACACAACCGGAACGAATGTTCGGTTGAGCCGTTTCCGTCATGACACAAGGAAAGAATTTATGAAAAAAATCGCCGTACTCTTCATTTCAGCCGTAACTGCACTGACCAGCTTTGCTCCCGCCCAGGCCTTTCCAGCGGCCACCCTGAAAACCCAGACAACACAATCGGATATTGTCCAAGTTGGCGACCATGCCGGGCGCACGATCATCCGCAGGAACCATAGGGGCAACGGTTGGGACCGTAACCGGAATGACAGATGGGATCGCAACCGCCACAACGATCGCCATGGCTATTACCGGAACGATTATCGCCGCGACAGGAACAACAATGCCGGCGCGATCATCGGTGGCCTGGCTGCCGGCGCCATCATCGGCGGCGCCCTCGCATCGCAACCCCGCTATGCCAATGGCAACTCTCACACTCAGTCCTGCTATGCGCGCTATCGCTCGTACCGGGCTTACGACAACACTTACCAGCCGAATTACGGACCGCGCCGCCAGTGCAACTAGGCGATAACGGTTCATCGACCCCGTGATGACAATTGCGCTGAAGCCCGCCGCCCGTAAAGGACGGCGGGCTTTCCGTTTTGTACTCGGACGAGGAGCGCACATTGCCTCAGCGTTAAACCTCATTGAGGGTGCCAGGCGCGCTATTCTCTGGCCCGAAGGGTTGCGCGACCCGGCAATCTCGCTAAAAGTGCCGCAGAATTTTTCTTGGGCGCGCTCCTGCGTTTTCTCGGACAAGCCCGCGTTTTCTCTGACAAGACGGACAGACAAACATGGCAAAGCAAGTGAAAAAGGTCGTTCTCGCCTATTCCGGCGGTCTCGATACGTCGATCATCCTGAAATGGCTGCAGACCGAACTCGGCGCTGAAGTCGTTACCTTCACCGCCGACCTCGGCCAGGGCGAAGAACTCGAGCCGGCCCGCAAGAAGGCCGAGATGATGGGCATCAAGGATATCTACATCCGCGATGTGCGCGAAGAGTTCGTCAAGGATTTCGTTTTCCCGATGTTCCGCGCCAATGCCGTCTATGAAGGCGTGTACCTGCTCGGCACGTCGATCGCCCGTCCGCTGATTTCCAAGCACCTGATCGACATCGCCCGCGAAACCGGCGCTGATGCCATCGCCCATGGCGCCACCGGCAAGGGCAACGACCAGGTTCGCTTCGAGCTTTCGGCCTATGCACTGAACCCCGACATCAAGATTATCGCGCCTTGGCGCGACTGGTCGTTCAAGAGCCGCACCGATCTGCTTGCCTTTGCCGAAGAGCACCAGATCCCGGTCGCCAAGGACAAGATGGGCGAAGCGCCGTTCTCGGTCGACGCCAACCTGCTGCACTCGTCCTCCGAGGGCAAGGTTCTCGAAGATCCGGCCATCGAAGCCCCGAACTACGTCTACATGCGGACCATCTCGCCGGAGGAAGCGCCAGATGTGGCAACCACCATCAAGGTCGGCTTCCGCAAGGGTGACGCCGTGTCGATCGACGGCAAGGAAATGAGCCCGGCCTCGATCCTGACCGCGCTCAACGCGCTTGGCCGCGACAACGGTATCGGCCGCCTCGATCTCGTCGAAAACCGCTTCGTCGGCATGAAGTCGCGCGGCGTCTATGAGACCCCCGGTGGCACGATCCTGCTTGCCGCCCACCGCGCCATCGAATCGATCACGCTCGACCGGGGTGCAGCGCACCTCAAGGACGACATCATGCCGCGCTACGCCGAGCTGATCTATTACGGCTTCTGGTTCTCGCCAGAGCGCGACATGCTGCAGGCGCTGATCGACAAGAGCCAGGAGCATGTCGAAGGTGAAGTGACGCTGAAGCTCTACAAGGGCAATGTCATGGTCACCGGCCGCGAGAGCAACAAGTCGCTCTATTCCGACAAGCTGGTCACCTTCGAAGACGACCAGGGCGCCTACGACCAGAAGGACGCTGCAGGCTTCATCAAGCTCAATGCGCTACGCCTGCGCACGCTGGCCGCCCGCAACCGCGACAAGTAAGAAACATCGATAGCGACAGGACGAGCCCGCTTCCGGATGGAGGCGGGCTTTTTCATTTCGTGCTTTCAAAAATCGTTTGGGAAATTGAGCGGCAACCCAAATCTCCGTCTTTCCTGTGCTCGTCACAGGAAACCAGCCAGCTCAAGTCTTTGAGCTGAAAGAGCCTTTTGACCCGACGGACGTCGGGTCACTGGATGCCCGCCACAAGGGCGAGCATGACGGAGGATGGGATACGCTCCATCGTTCGAACAGGCTTTCCCTATTCCCCGGCTGCGTTCATGACCATGCGGCGGGTCATGTAGCTGAACCAGACATAGCTGGCCACTGAGGCAAACAGCATCACCGGGATGATCATCCCGAAGGCGGTGAAGGGCGTGCCGAGAAGGGCCGCGGCAAGACCGCCGAGAAAGCCGCCAGCCATCTGGATGAACCCCATCATCGCCGAAGCCGAGCCAGCGATATGCGGGAAGGAATGCAGGGCCGCCGTCGTCATATGCGGTGTCAGGAAGGCCGTACCGAAGGCGGAAAAGGCAATCGGAAGCATGATCGACAGATAGTTCGGCTCGATGAAATGAACGGAGAGGGCGATCATCAACCCGCCAATGGCACAAAGGCCAAGCCCGACGCGAACCGATCCTTCGCCACCGAGTTTCGCTGCCGTCAGCTTGAGAAAGACCGAGCCTGCAAAATAACAACCGCTCTGCATCAGCATACCGATCCCGAAGGCCGTTGGGGTCATTCCAACCTTGTCGATCAGGATGAAGGACAGCATGGTCGACTGTGCATAAAGCGCGCCAACGGAGCCTCCAAGCACGATGGCTGCAGCGACGAAACGGGAATCGCGGATAAGTTCGCCATAGGCCGAGAGCAACGGGCCTGGCAGGGCACGGCGTGGGTCCGGTATGGTCGTTTCCCGCATGAAGACCACCACTGCGACAATGGCAATCAAGCCGAAACCCACCAGCAGGAAGAAGATCGCCTGCCAGCCGAAGGCAGCCAGCGCCAGACCACCGAGCGTCGGGGCCATGGCGGGGCCGATCGCCAGCATGATGCCGATCAGGTTCATGATGCGGGACGCTTCGCCGCCGGTAAACTGATCGCGCACGATGGCCCGAGCCACGGTGATGCCGACAGAGGCGCCGATGCCCTGGATCAGCCGGCCGGCAAGCAGCCACTCGACCGTAGGCGCAAAGGCGCAGATCAGGCTGCCAAGAAGATTGATGCCGACGAAGGCAAGCGTTGCCTTCTTGCGGCCAAAGGCGTCGGACATCGGACCGGCGATCAGCTGCGCCACCGAGAAGCCGCCGAAATAGACCGACAGAGTCAGCTTGATCATCGATTCTGTCGTCGCGAAGGCCTGAACCAGGTCGGGCATGGCCGGCGTGTAGATCGACATCGAGATCGGCCCGAGGGTCGCCAGCAATGCGCCGAGCATGCTGGTGCGCCGTTCGCTCATCCGGAGGCTCATTCGGCTATACTCTTCTTTTCGGGGGAGCCGCTGCGATCCAGCAGCTGCAGATTTTCGCGCAGACCCTTGAGGCTTTCCCGCAGTGCTTCGCGGCCCTCGGCATCGAGCCCTGCCGTCACCTGATCCATCAGGTCGCGGACTTCCTTGCGAATGTTCGTAAGCAGCGGATCTGCCTTCTCGGTCACCACCACGTTTTTTGCCCGACCGTCGCAGGGATCGGGTACGCGCTCGACAAGGCCAAGCCCCTGTAGACGGTCGAGATAGGTCGACAGCGTCATCGGCTCAATGCCCATTTTCACCGCGATATCCGCCTGCTTGATGCCTTCGGTTGCAGCCACCTGGATGAGTGCCCGCGCCTCCCCCGGCGTCACGCCCAGGCCCGATGCGCTGATGCAGCGGTCGAAGGCCCCGCGCAGCAATCGCGACACGTCTGTCAGCAGCATGCCGATCGTATCGGTTTCAAGTCTGACCGGCATAAGAACTCGCCCTTCGAGGATCGTAAGCTTTACTTACCAAGCCAGCAACGAACCGGCAAGTTCCGGGAAAAGTTTCGCTAAAACATGCGAAACCGGTAATATATCGATCACGAAAACATCAACTAAATGCACGCATTATGACGATGACGTGCATCGCGAATGCGTGAATTGAACGTGTTGACACCCCAGGTGCAGAGTTCGCTGCGGGGGCAATGACGCTCCCGGTTCACTGGGAGAGAGAATATGTTCAAGACAATTTTCACCGCCACAATCCTCGTTGCCAGCCTTTCGGCTCCGGCTTTTGCCGCTGGCATGATGGCTTGCGACGACGCGTCCATCATGAAGACGGAAGAAATGGCCAAGGGAATGACGGATCCGATGAAGAAAGATTCGATGATGATGGCCATGAAGGAAGTCGACAGCGCCAAGATGGCGATGAAAGATGGCAAGAAAGACGATTGCGCCATGCATCTCGACAACGCCATGAAGGCAACCGAAGCCAAGTAAGCTTCACCGCCTTTCGCGCGGCAGGGTCTCGCCTGATCCTGCCCGCATACCGCCCAACCGCATCTTGACGGAATCATCTGCGCAAGATCGAATGGATCTTCACGCGCGAGGAGATTCCATGACGCAGACCCTGCTTTTCGGCGCCTTTCTGGCTGCCCTGCTTTACGTCCTCATCCCTGGCCCCGCCTTTCTGGCACTTCTCGGTATTGGCGCCGGGCAGGGCCGCAAGGCTGGCGCGATGTTCATGGGCGGGCATCTGGCCGGTGACCTGCTCTGGTCGACATTGGCCCTTGTGGCGATTGTAGGCGCAAAGACGATCGGCAGCACTGTGTTCGACGTTCTCGGCCTTCTCTGCGGCTTCTATCTCGCCTGGATCGGCTGGAACGCGCTCAGAGCCAAACCACGCGGCGAAAACCAGCCGCTGATGTCAGTCGAGCGGCCCTATCGCCGTGGTCTGATCTTCGGCCTCACCAACCCCAAGGGCTATCCGGTGGCCCTCGCGACCTTCACGGCGCTGCTCGCTGGATCCTCGAATGCGCTGGACTTCCATGCGCTGCCAGCACTCCTTGCCGTGTCGTTCCTCGGCTTCCTCGTTGCCGACATCATCCTGATCGGCATCATCGGTGCCTCCGTAGTGCGGCGCTTCTACCGCCGCCATGAACTGGCGATCGTGCGCCTGTCCGGCGTGTTGTTCATGGGCTTTGCCGTGCAGGCCGTCTGGCATGCGGCGCCCGGACTTTTGGGAATGCGCAAGCCTTGACCCGCGAGCGCCAAACACCCACGTGACCATCTTGATACGTCCACAATTGCTGCCGACAACAGGACGCAGCACCCGCACTCTGCGGGACATACCGGAATGCGAAAGGACTGCCTTATGACGTCGAGCCCCGCGCTGAACCCCGCCATCACCGATTGGAACGGCCCGGACGGGCTGCCACGCTTCGAGGCGGTCAGCGACAGCGATTTTGCGGCGTCCTTCGAGGCGGCCCTTGCCGAACACGAAACCGAAATCGACGCCATCGCCGCCAATCCGGACGCACCGACCTTCGAAAATACGATCGTCGCCCTTGAGACCGCCGGTGACGCACTGTCGCGCGTCTCGTCGCTGTTCTGGAACCGTGCCGGGGCGCATACCAACGATACGATCCAGGCGTTGGAACGCGATATCTCGCCAAAGATGTCACGGCACTATTCGAAGATCGGCATGAACGCCGCACTCTTTGCGCGGATCGATCAACTCTGGGAAAAGCACGAAAGCCTTGGCCTGACACTTGAGCAGACGCGCGTGCTGGAGCGGCACTGGAAGGGTTTTGTGAAATCCGGTGCCAAGCTGCCGAAACCAGAGCAGGAGAAACTCGCCGGGATCAACGAGAAGCTCGCAGGGCTTAGCACCCAGTTCGGCCAGAACGTGCTGGCGGACGAGAAGGAATGGTCGCTCATTCTGTCCGAAGGGCCGGAACTTGAAGGCCTTCCCGATTTCCTGAAGGACGCGATGGCGTCGGCCGCCCGCGAACGGGGCGAGGACGGCAAATTTGCCGTTACCCTGTCACGCTCGATCATCGAGCCATTTCTGACCTTCTCCGAGCGCCGCGATCTGCGCGAACAGGCTTTTAAGGCCTGGGTCGCCCGAGGCGAAAACGCAGGAGCAACCGACAATCGCGGCGTCATCCGCGAAACGCTGGCGCTGCGCAGCGAAGTGGCCGGACTGCTCGGCTTCGGCAATTTTGCGGAGATGAAGCTCGACAACACCATGGCAAAGACACCAGCCGCGGTGGACGAATTGCTGCGCGCCGTCTGGGCGAAAGCCGTCAAGCGGGCGCATGAGGAAGAAGCCGATATCGCCGGGATGATTGCCGGCGATGGCAAGAACCATGACGTGATGCCGTGGGACTGGCGCTTCTATTCGGAACGCATCCGCGCCCAGAAATTCAATTTTTCCGAAGCCGAGCTGAAACCCTATCTGCAGCTCGAAAAGATCATCGAAGCCTGCTTCGATGTCGCCAACCGGCTGTTCGGCCTTCGCGCCATCGAGAAGAAAGGCGTCGCTGGCTATCATCCGGACGTGCGCGTCTTCGAAATCCGCGATGCCGAAAACAAGCTCGTCGCTCTTTTCCTCGGCGACTATTTTGCCCGGAGCTCGAAACGCTCCGGCGCCTGGATGAGCGCGTTCCAGTCGCAGCACAAGCTGCCACTGAAGAACGGCAAGACAGGCGAATTGCCGATCATCTACAATGTCTGCAACTTTGCAAAGCCCGCTGCCGGCAAGCCCGCGCTGCTGTCGCTCGACGATGCCCGCACGCTGTTCCACGAATTCGGCCACGCGCTGCACGGCATGCTCTCGGACGTCACCTACCCGTCCATATCGGGCACGGCGGTCTCGCGCGACTTCGTCGAACTGCCATCGCAGCTTTACGAACACTGGCTGACCGTTCCAGCGATCCTCAAGCAATATGCCGTGCATGTCGAAACCGGCGAGCCAATGCCACAAGCCCTGCTCGACAAGGTTCTGGCCGCCCGTACCTTCAATGCCGGTTTCAACACCGTCGAATTCACATCATCGGCGATCGTCGATATGGAGTTCCACACGCGCGGCCCGATCGACGATCCGATGGCCGTTCAGGCGGAAATTCTGGCCGAGCTTGGCATCCCGAAATCGCTGGTCATGCGTCACGCCTCGCCGCATTTCCAGCACATCTTCGCTGGCGGTTATTCGGCCGGATACTATTCCTACATGTGGTCGGAAGTGCTCGACGCCGACGCCTTTTCCGCGTTTGAGGAAACCGGAGATGCGTTCGATACTGAGATGGCCATAAAGCTGAAGGAACACATCTATTCCGTCGGTGGATCGGTCGACCCGGAAGACGCCTACAAGGCCTTCCGCGGCAAATTGCCAAGCCCTGATGCAATGCTGGCCAAGAAGGGACTGGCGGTCACGGAGGAGCTTGCGGGTTCGGACGCGTAGGCGGCTAACAGTCATCGAACTGTCGCCAAACCGTTGGAATAGATTCATCCAACTGTAAACGAACTGACATGGCTTTCGCCAAAGGTCCGGCTCGGGTTTCACGTGATTCCCGAGACGGTACCGGAGGCCCCTTTGGTCGATATTCAGGATACGCTGACCCGCCGTTCCTTTCTGCTGTCGGCAGGCGCTGCCGGGTTTGCGGCGACATCCGTTCTGGCCACCCCATTTTATTCCCGAAGCTACGGCAGGCCGGCCTTCACGCATGGCGTCCAGTCCGGCGATGTCGACACCAAATCCGGAATGATCTGGACACGGGCGGACCGGCCGTCGCGCATCGCAGTGGAATACTCGACGACCGAGAGCTTTTCCGCGGCCGTACGATTGCCGTCGATCGATGCGCTGCCCGGAACCGACTTCGCGGTGAAATGCGCGCTCGACCATCTGTTGCCGGACCAGGACATCTTCTACCGCTTCACCGCAACCGATCTCTATGACAGCAACAGCGTTTCCGAACCGATCACCGGCCGGTTTCGCACGGCCCCCCTGCGCCGCCGTTCGGTCCGCTTCGTCTGGTCTGGCGATACCGCTGGCCAAGGCTGGGGCATCGACGATATCGGCATGAAGACCTATTCGACCATGCAATTGCACGAGCCGGATTTCTTCATCCATTCCGGCGACACAATCTATGCCGACAATCCGATCCCTGACGAAATTCCTTTGAGAGATGGCACCATCTGGAAGAACCGCATCGTCACACCGGAAAAGCGCGACGTGGCACGCACGCTCGACGAATATCGCGGCCAGTGGAAATACAACCTTCTCGACGAACACGTCCGCGCCCTGAATGCCATATGCCCGACCTTCTACCAGTGGGACGATCATGAGGTTTTGAACAACTGGTCGCCATCGACCGATCTTCGCGACGATGCGCGCTACCCGGACAAGGACGTTTCCGTTTATGCTGCCCGTGCCATGCAGGCTTTCCAGGAAATGACGCCGATCCGTGCCATTCCCGCCCAGCCCGGCCGTATCTTCCGCAAGATACCCTATGGCCGGCTGCTCGACGTATTCTTCGTCGATCTGCGCTCCTATCGTGAAGCCAACCAGGGCGGCGGCAACGAACTGTTCGGCTGGCGGCAGGCGGACTGGCTGAAACGGGAGTTGGCAGCCTCAAAGGCCACCTGGAAGGTCATTGCCTGCGACATGCCGATCGGCCTTGTCGTCTGGGATGATTTTGCCAACCGGCGCGGCTCCGACGGGATCGCAAATGGCGACAATGGCCAACCCAGCGGCCGTGAAACGGAATTCGCCGAAATACTGACCTTCATCCGAGACAATGCCATCCAGAACACCGTCTGGTTGACGGCCGACGTGCACTATACCGCCGCCCACCACTACGACCCGGCCCGTGCCGCCTTCAAGGACTTCCTGCCGTTCTGGGAATTCGTCTCCGGGCCGCTGCATTCGGGCACCTATGGACCGAAGGAACTGGACATGACGTTCGGCCCCGATGTTCGCTTCATCAAGGCTTCGGGCACCGGGATCGACCAGAACCTGCCACCCTCCGCCGGCCTTCAGTTTTTCGGCCTCGTCGATATCAACGGCCAGACAGAGCAGATGACGGTCCGGCTGATGGACCGCGACGATCAAGAGTTGTGGCAGATCACGCTCGATCCCGCCGGAAATTCGGTATGAAATGGCAACTGGATTCACCGTCTGTCGAGACTTTGCGGCCGTCCCCCCTTTCGCAAATGCAAAAAAACCTGTAATAGCCGCGCAATTGAAGATGCGGCGTTCCTCACATACGCCCCGAAACCTCCGAGTATTCACACATGAAAATGCGCAACATCGCGATCATCGCACACGTTGACCATGGGAAAACCACTCTTGTCGACGAACTTCTGAAGCAGTCGGGTTCTTTCCGCGACAACCAGCGCACGACCGAGCGCATGATGGACTCGAACGACCTCGAAAAAGAGCGCGGCATCACCATTCTGGCGAAGGCTACCTCGATCGAGTGGAAGGGCGTCCGCATCAACATCGTCGACACCCCCGGCCACGCCGACTTCGGTGGCGAAGTCGAGCGTATCCTGTCGATGGTGGATGGCGCGATCGTTCTGGTCGACTCGTCTGAAGGCCCGATGCCGCAGACCAAGTTCGTGGTTTCGAAGGCCCTGAAGGTCGGCCTTCGCCCGATCGTCGCGATCAACAAGATCGACCGCCCGGACGGCCGCCACGAAGAAGTCATCAACGAAGTCTTCGACCTCTTCGCCAACCTTGACGCGACCGACGAGCAGCTTGACTTCCCGATCCTCTACGGTTCGGGCCGCAACGGCTGGATGAACCTCAACCCGGAAGGTCCGAAGGAAGATGGCCTCGGGCCGCTTCTCGACCTCGTTCTCAAGCACGTTCCAGAGCCAAGCGTCGGCGAAGAAGACGGCGCGTTCCGCATGATCGGCACGATCCTGGAAGCCAACCCCTTCCTCGGCCGCATCATCACCGGCCGCATCCATTCCGGCTCGATCAAGCCGAACCAGGCCGTCAAGGTTATCGGCCAGGACGGCAAGCTCATCGAGAACGGCCGTATCTCCAAGATCCTCGCCTTCCGTGGCATCGAGCGTACGCCGATCGACGAAGCCCATGCAGGCGACATCGTCGCGATTGCCGGCCTTTCCAAGGGCACAGTTGCCGACACATTCTGCGATCCGTCGGTCACCGAGGCGCTGCATGCACAGCCGATCGATCCGCCGACCGTCACCATGTCCTTCATCGTCAACGATAGCCCGCTTGCCGGCACCGAAGGCGACAAGGTCACGAGCCGCGTTATCCGTGACCGCCTCCTCAAGGAAGCGGAAGGCAACGTCGCGCTGAAGATTGAAGAAGCCGAAGGCAAGGATTCGTTCTACGTTTCCGGCCGTGGCGAATTGCAGCTCGCCGTTCTGATCGAAACCATGCGCCGCGAAGGCTTCGAGCTGGCCGTATCGCGTCCACGCGTCGTCATGCACAAGGACGAAGCAACCGGCGATATGCTCGAGCCTGTCGAAGAAGTCGTCATCGACGTCGATGAGGAATATTCCGGCGTTGTTGTTCAGAAGATGTCCGAGCGTAAAGCCGAAATGGCCGAGCTTCGTCCGTCCGGCGGCAACCGCGTTCGCCTGAAGTTCTTCGCACCGACCCGCGGCCTGATCGGCTACCAGTCGGAACTGATGACCGACACGCGCGGCACGGCGATCATGAACCGTCTGTTCCACGAATATCAGCCTTACAAGGGCGATATCGGTGGCCGCGTTCAGGGCGTTCTGCTCTCCAACGATGCGGGCGAATCGGTTGCCTACGCCATGTTCAACCTGGAAGACCGCGGCCCGATGATCATCGATGTCGGCGAGAAGGTCTATGCCGGTATGATCATCGGCATTCACACACGTGACAACGATCTCGAAGTCAACGTGTTGAAGGGCAAGAAGCTCACCAACATGCGCGCCTCCGGCAAGGACGAAGCTGTCAAGCTCACCCCGCCGATCCGCATGACGCTTGACCGCGCTCTCTCCTGGATCCAGGACGACGAACTGGTCGAAGTGACGCCGAAGAACATCCGCCTGCGCAAGATGTATCTCGACTCGAACGACCGCAAGCGTTTCGAAAAGTCGCGCGGCGCTGCATAAGCAGTCTTTGTCCGCAGAATAAAAAAGGGCGCGGCGATTTTAATCGCCGCGCCCTTTCTCGTTTTAAGATTATTGATATCGCTTCAGGACTTCAGCGCGCCGCTCTTCTTGGCCATCCAAGTGGCCATGTAGTCCATCAGAGCGTTGTTCAGGCAATCGGATGGGGTCAGGCCCAGTTCCGTCAATCGCGCACGGACAGCCGGCATATCGTCAGGCTCCGTGCCGGATTCGATGATCGAAGAGACAAAGGCGGCAAAGCCAGGTGGCGACCAGCCGGTCTCCTGAAACCGTTCCGGATGAATGAAATCCAGTCCCTGGAAGGGATGCACCCGCTCCACGGGGCCGTACATATGAACCCCGCAGCCCTTGCAGGCGTGACGCTGGATCAAGGCAGACTTATCGACGACCTCAAGCTTTTCGCCATTCTCAAGCACAGTGATCTTGTCGTGTGGAACGACCGCGACAATCGAAAACACCGCCCCGGCCGGTTTCCAGCATTTGGTGCAGCCACAGGCGTGGTTGTGAGCGACATCACCCTCGACTTTGACCCGTACGGGCTTGGTGGTACATTCACACACCAGAACACCGCCAGTGAAGCCGGACGCCCCTTTGGGCACGCCCTTGTCGAGCAATGG
The DNA here is from genome assembly GCF_033447125.1 of Rhizobium sp. PL01. Taxonomy (NCBI): domain Bacteria; kingdom Pseudomonadati; phylum Pseudomonadota; class Alphaproteobacteria; order Hyphomicrobiales; family Rhizobiaceae; genus Rhizobium; species Rhizobium sp. PL01. The sequence goes on from NZ_JAWQUM010000006.1 coordinate 97,281, forward strand.
ATGTAGAGAAACGGTAGCAGGCATTTCATCCTCCCGTGCCGGTTCGTATATTCCGCCTCCCGTGCCGGCAGATCGCGACAAGGCGCCTCGAGCGGCAGCATATCACGATGCCGAAAAGAGTCTCCTCGCAGTCGCCGGGCAGCACCGAGAGCTTATCCGATCGCCTGCCAACATCAGCATGAGGCACAAAAAAGCCCCGTCATTGCTGACAGGGCTTTTGAGATGGAAGCACTGCTGGAAGAATGCTTACGCAGCTTCTTCCTGCGCTTCGTCTTCTTCGATGGCCTTACCGCGCTTCGGACCCTTGTTGAGGTTCGTTTCGACAAGACGGACAGCTTCCGTTTCCGACATCTTGTTCACGGCTGCGATTTCGCGCGCCATGCGGTCAAGCGCAGCTTCATAAAGCTGACGTTCGGAATAGGACTGCTCTGGCTGGTTTTCAGCACGATACAGGTCACGCACGACTTCGGCGATCGAGATCAGGTCACCGGAATTGATCTTTGCATCATATTCCTGCGCACGGCGGGACCACATGGTCCGCTTGACGCGTGCCCTGCCCTGGACGACCTTCAATGCACGTTCGACGAAATCGGTCTCGGAGAGCTTGCGCATGCCAATGGTGACAGCCTTTGCTACCGGCACCTTGAGACGCATCTTGTCCTTTTCAAAATCGATCACAAACAGTTCGAGCGTCATGCCCGCAACCACCTGATCTTCAATTGAAACGATTTGTCCAACGCCATGGGCTGGATAAACGATCGATTCACCGGTCTTGAATCCATGGCGTGTTGAAGATTTTTTCTGCTGGGTCGTCATTCGTTTCAAAAACTCCCTGTTACGCTCCCGGCAACAAGCCGGGGGCCGGGTCAGTCAGGCCCGGGATGGACGGGGGCACCGTCGGGTGACTCCATACTGATCCGTTCCAACGGTCATCAAATCGATCTTCTGCAGGGCGATCACACACAAGCAACTGCTGTTGCGTATTTGGGGTCAGCCGCGCAATGGGATTGTTTTGCTTTCGTGATGGTTTTTCGGGCACACGCAAGTGCCACGATGTGGATCAGTTTTTAGACCCTATCATAAAAAACTGCAGAAATCAATAATTTGCTTTACAACGGCCATCAAGGCCAACCAGCCCGTCACGGACATGGTTAAGCCATGATTCCCCAAATTTCGCCATCTTTTGCAGCCGTGAATCAACCGGCCGCCGGAGGCTTGCCTGCGTCAGTCGCCTTGACCGGGCTTCGGCGAAAAGTATTTTTCGTACTTGCCTTCTTCGCCGTCCATTTCCTTGGCTTCGGGCATCTCATCACGCTTGACGGTGAGATTGGGCCATTGTGTGGCGAAGTCCGCATTGACCTTCAGCCACATATCGAGACCCGGTTCGGTATCCGGCTTGATGGCGCCGGCCGGACATTCCGGCTCGCAGACGCCACAGTCGATGCACTCATCCGGATGGATGACCAGAAAATTCTCGCCTTCATAGAAGCAGTCCACCGGGCACACTTCAACGCAATCGGTATATTTGCAGCGTATGCAATTGTCGGTCACGACATACGTCATGAGGTACTCCAGCGATTTCTCACGTTTGACGCCAGACAGGAACCAGAAGAAAGGTCTGCTTGTCCGCATCCGTTCGGGGATACCAGCCCGCCAACGTCTCTCGTGACGCAACAGGGCTGCTCATTTACCCCGTGAGGTAAAGGCTTTGCGGGGGCTTTGCAAGAATAATCCATGCGCCAAACGGGCGCCCGGCGGGACAGTTTTCTAATCCTGTTTTCTATTCCTCATGCCAGCCTGTTCGCAGCCTATCGCCGTCGCGGCGCTCCTTCTTGGTCGGCCGGCCGCTGCCACGCTCGCGCGTCGCCTGCTCGAAGGCATTCGGTTTTTCACCGGGAACAACTGCCGGCGTCAGATCCTCATACAGAAGGCGGGCCTCCTCATAGGGTCCACGCCGGGTACCGGGAAGCAGAACACGCACGGTGGTGTCACGCCGGTCGAGTGAAACAACGACCACATCGCCGGCTTTCAGCGCGTACGATGGCTGGGTAATCCGGGCGTCGTTGACCCGGATGTCGCCGGACTCGATCGCCTTCTGAGCGATCGAGCGGGACTTTTGCAGGCGCGTGAAAAACAGCCACTTGTCGAGACGCTGGCGGAGAACCGGCAGAGACTGAGGCTGCTTTTCACCCATATTGTTACCTTTTAGGGCCTTACTTCTTCATCTGCTCCTTGAGGGCAGCCAACTTGGCGAAAGGCGAATCCGGATCCATCGGCTTCTCCTTGCGCGGTGGACGCGCCTCGGACTTGGCTGCCTGCGGCTTTCCGCCGCGGTCGTTGCGATCCGGGCGATCCTGACGTTCGCCCTTCTCATGCCGCTGGCCACCCTGAGGCTTGCCACCATCCCTGCCGCGATTGCGGTCAGGTCTGCCGCCACCACCGGGCTTGCGATTGTCATCGCGACCTTCGCGACGGCCTTCACCCTCACGGCGCGGCTCGCCACCTTCGCGGCGGGCTTCACCCTGCGGTGCACGGTTGTTTGCGCCGCGGCGATCGCCCTGCGGGCGTCCACCCGAGCGCTGATTGTCATTGCGGCTACCCGGGCGCCACAGAAGAACCGGCTTAGCCTCGACCGGCTCAACAAGTTCGCCAACCTGCTCGGCGATCGCGGCCTGCTCAGCACCGTCAGCCTCGGCGGCAACCGGAACAGTCTCAGCAACCGGAACAGTCGCGGCGGCCTGTTCAGGCGCAGGTTCGGAAGCATGAACCTCTTCGCCTGATGCATCCGCGTCATCGTGGTCGGCCGTCTCAGCCGGTGCGTCGGAAACTGCAGCGTCCGTTACCGGTGCGGCAGATCCGGATTGTGAAGCGAGGAATGCCGCAGCATCCTCGACCTTAACAGCATCAGCCCGGTAACCGAGACCCTTGAGGATCTCTTCCATATCATCGGGCGTTGCCCCCAGGATCGAAAGCATGGCTGTCGTCGCGGTAAAGCGGCGACCATCATAGGCACCATCCGGACGCGCCGTCGTGCCCGGCTTCCACTGCAGCAGCGGGCGGATCAGATCAGCCAGGCGCTCGAGGATATCGATGCGGACGGCCCGCTTTCCGAGGAAACGGAAACCGGCCAGCTTGTAGAACGTGCGCTCGAACGTCGGATCGGTGACGACCGAGGTACGGCCAGCGGCCAGAACCGGGATCAGATCGCCGTAGCCCGGCTTGTCGAGACCGTCGTTCTTCAACGCCCAGAGCAGCGTGATCAGCTCCGCGGGAGCCGGCTTCAGCAATGCAGGCATGAAAATGTGGTAGGCGCCAAAACGGATGCCATGACGACGGATGGAAGCGCGTGCCTCCTGATCCAGCGACTTGACGTCATCGGCAACATCGCGGCGGAACATCACGCCAAGGTTTTCGACCAGCTGGAAAGCCAGACCCTTGGCGAGACCTTCGAGGTCTTCGGCGCGCGACAGATCGTCGAGCGGCTTCAATACCGTCGAGATGTGATGATTGACGAAGCGCTCGATGCGGGCGAGCACATGCTCGCGGGCATTGCCCTGCAGCTGCTCGTCGGCCAGCAACAGCACGCGCGGACGCATGATGTGATCGCTGGCTGTCAGCTTGGCCACGGGATCGCCGAGCCAGCGTACGAGACCATCAGACGACAAGGCCAGATCGGCATTGCCCGCCGCATGCAATCGTGCGGCCCGCGCTTCGAACTCGAGAGCCAACGCCTTTTGCGCTGCCCCTTGAGCGGCGCGCGCGTCAAGACTATCTGCCACTGTCGCCAGCGTGAAACGGAACCCGGCCAATTGTCCCACATGATGACCTTCAACGAAGACATCGCCATTTACACTGATTTCAGCTTCCAACATCGCATTCTCTCTCAGGCGCTTCATGAGCACAGATGTCCTGCGATCAACAAAGCGTTTCGTCAACCTTTCATGTAACGCGTCAGACAATCGATCCTCGATTTCCCGCGTCTTTTCTTGCCAGTGTGTCGGATCGGCAAGCCATCCCGGACGGTTGGACACATAGGTCCATGTCCTAATTTGTGCAATTCTCGCGGACAATGTGTCGATTTCACCATCCGTATGGTCCGCCCGGCGGACCTGTTCGGCCATGAAATCTTCATTCACTGTGCCACGCCGAACGAGATCGGCATAGATTGTCGAAATCAGATCGGCATGTTGCGCCGGCGTTATACGCCGGTAGTCGGGAAGCGCACAGGCCTCCCAGAGTTTTTCTACACGCTCCGGTGTCGTTGCGACACTGGTAACCTCCGGATAGCGCGAAAGATAGTCCAAAGCCTGCTGATCGACGGCAGGCAAGGCCCGTGTCAGCCCATGAACCGCCGGTGCGGCGTCCAAACTCTTCTTCAGAGCCTGTATCGACGCATAGTTCAGTGACTTCGATCGCCACTGCAGCACCTTTACCGGATCGAACTGATGTGATTCGATGCGGTGGACCAACTCATTATCGAACGGCTCGACCCGCGAGGTCACACCAAAAGTGCCGTCGCGCAGATGACGTCCGGCACGTCCGGCAATCTGCGCCAGTTCACCCGGGTTGAGATCGCGGAACTGGTAGCCATCATATTTCCGGTCCTGCGCAAAGGCGACGTGATCGACATCGAGATTGAGCCCCATGCCGATCGCATCGGTTGCAACCAGATATTCGACATCGCCGGCCTGATACAGCGCCACCTGCGCATTGCGCGTGCGGGGCGACAGGGCGCCGAGCACGACAGCTGCACCACCGCGTTGACGGCGGATCAGCTCGGCGATCGCATAAACCTCTTCAGCCGAGAACGCGACGATCGCAGTGCGCTGCGGCAGACGGGTAATTTTCTTCGAGCCGGCATAGAGAAGCTGAGACAACCGCGGACGCTCGACAACAGTGATGCCCGGCAGCAAATGTTCGAGGATCGGCCGCATGGTCGATGCGCCGAGAAACAGTGTCTCGACACGGCCGCGCAGATGCATCAGCCGGTCGGTGAAGATATGGCCGCGCTCAAGATCGCCGGCCAGCTGGACTTCATCGATGGCGACGAAGGCAGCCTTGGTCTCGCGCGGCATGGCTTCAACGGTGCAGACCGAGAAACGCGCCATATGCGGAGTGATCTTTTCTTCGCCGGTGATCAGCGCAACATTGTGGGCGCCGACCTTTTCAACGACGCGCGTATAGACCTCGCGCGCCAAAAGGCGCAGCGGCAGCCCGATGACGCCACTCTCGTGCGCAACCATGCGCTCGATCGCGTAATGCGTCTTGCCGGTATTGGTGGGGCCGAGCACCGCGATCACGCCGCGGCCACTCAAGATCATCGGTTGGTCAGGCACTTTATCGATCCAGAACACTTTCAGTCTGCGAAGGCCATTCTCGGCATTTTAAAGCCGTTTCAACCGGCGCAGAACACATGCCCACGCAAAGGCACAAACGCAAGGGGCGCGGGGTCATGAAACGTGCAAATGGGGTATTTGGCCGATATTTCCACCCTCGTTCCCCGTATTCTGGAACAGCGCCGGAACGAATCAACAACGAAATGCAGACTCCGCCAGATTCAGGGTTTGTTCACCGCTAAATGTTGGGTTATTAAGCCGGATTCGCACCAGATGCTGAATCCGTCCTTTCCATGCAAAATGTCTAGAAAAATGAACATTGCAAACGATGCCGCACGCGCGAAGAATCTGAGATTCAGAATCCAAATAGCTGAATTTTCGGGAAAAATTAACCATGCAGTCGTGCGGGGGAAAAACCCCTCAAATATTAGTAATTTTTAAAATAGAACCCAGAACAAAACAAATACGAGATACAATTTGGACGTTTCCGCCGCCTCTCTCACGCAAGATATGGTGGAAAAAGAAGCTTTTATCCGGGAGCACAAATTGTCCTTCGCTGGATTCCGATCAGGCTCAAAATCGAATGTCGACCGCCCGTGCTATCCCCCTTTCGGAGCCCCCCCCCCGGCGACTGAGAGGCGGCGCAAATCCGCCCCTCCAAGCAACATCACGCGCCGTCATTAACAACTCAACCAAAGCAAGAACGAACCGGAGACGAATCGCGGACGCAATCCATTTCCCGGTTTGTTCACCGCGATATATTGTGTAATATCAACTTGTGAACCATATGAAACGGTGGATAACCCGGCTTCAGAACCTCAACGGCACCCGGCGTGTTAACCTTTGCCGCCACGCAGAGCGGCGCCAGCGAAGGCGCCGCCAGCAATAAAACAAATGGCTTGGTCAGACGAAGAATTGGCCACCATTGGCCGAAATCGTCGATCCGGTGATGAAACCCGCATCATCCGAGGCCAGAAAAACAACACAGCGCGCAATTTCCTCGGGCTCGCCGAGGCGGCCGACCGGGATTTGCGGAATGATTCGCTCAGTCAGCACCTTCTCCGGAATGGCCCGCACCATCTCCGTGCCGATGTAGCCAGGGCAAATCGCGTTGACGGTAATGCCCTTGGCGGCACCCTCCTGCGCCAAGGCCTTGGTGAAACCGAGATCACCAGACTTGGCCGCCGAGTAATTGACCTGCCCCATCTGGCCCTTCTGGCCGTTGATCGAGGAAATATTGATCACCCGGCCGAAATTGCGGTCACGCATGCCGGTCCAGATCGGATGGGTCATGTTGAAGAGGCCGGTGAGGTTGGTGTCAATGACCGCCCCCCAACTCTCCGGCGTCATCTTGTGGAACATGGCGTCGCGGGTGATGCCGGCGTTGTTGATCAGCACCTCCACAGGCCCGAGTTCATCCACCACCCGCGCAATACCCTTGGTGCACTCAGAGTAGTCGGATACATCCCATTTGTAGGTCGGGATGCCCGTGACTTCGGTGAAAGCCTGTGCCTTCTCGTCATTGCCGGCATAATTTGCCGCAACTTTGTATCCAGCCGCCTTCAAAGCGATGGATATCGCGGCGCCAATACCGCGTGAACCACCGGTGACCAATGCTACTCTGCTCATCCGACTCACTCCCCTGTTATACGATTCTTGTCTCGATGCCGGCGCCCGCCGGGGGCGCGGAACAGCTCTTCCGGCTCTTGCCGTGAAGTTTGCTCCGACCTCAAAGGCCGGAGCGATCCCTTAGCTCCTGATTGTCACATGCGTTCAACGCACATAGCGACACCCATGCCGCCACCGATGCAAAGCGTTGCCAAACCCTTGGAGACGCCGCGGCGTTTCATCTCGAACAGAAGCGTATTCAGCACGCGGGCACCGGATGCGCCGATCGGATGACCGATGGCAATAGCACCGCCGTTGACGTTGACGATCGAGGTATCCCAGCCGAGGTCCTTGTTGACGGCGCAGGCTTGTGCTGCGAACGCCTCATTGGCCTCGACAAGCTCCAGGTCGGCAACCGACCAGCCGGCCTTTTCCAGGGCCTTGCGCGACGCCGGGATCGGGCCGGTGCCCATGATCTGCGGATCGACGCCGGCCGTTGCCCAGGAAACGATACGGGCCAGCGGCTGGATGCCCCGGCGACCGGCTTCCGCCTCGGTCATCAACAATGTTGCGGCGGCACCGTCATTCAGGCCGGAAGCGTTGGCAGCCGTAACGGTACCTTCCTTGTCGAAGGCCGGGCGTAGCTTCGTCATCGAGTCCAGCGTTGCGCCATGACGGATATATTCGTCCTGATCGACCGTCACATCACCTTTGCGGCCCTTGACGATGAACGGAATGATCTCGTTGGCAAAACGTCCGGCCTTCTGGGCCGCTTCCGCCTTGTTCTGAGAGCCCAGCGCAAACACGTCCTGGTCTTCGCGCGAAAGCTGCCACTTCTTGGCAACGTTTTCGGCCGTCGTCCCCATGTGATAGCCGTAGAAGGCATCGGTCAAACCATCCTTGATCATGGTATCGACCATCTTGAAATCGCCCATCTTGACGCCGCCGCGCAGGTGCGCGCAGTGCGGAGCCATCGACATCGACTCCATGCCGCCGGCGACGATGATCTTTGCATCGCCGGTTGCAATCTGCTGCATGCCGAGCGCAACAGCGCGCAGACCCGAGCCGCAGAGCTGGTTCATGCCCCAGGCGGTCGCCTCCTGCGGAATACCGGCCTTCATGGCAGCCTGGCGAGCCGGGTTCTGGCCTTCGCCGGCCGACAGGACCTGGCCAAGAATCACTTCGTCAACTTCGGCTGCCTCGACACCGGCGCGCTCAAGCACGCCCTTGATGACGGCTGCGCCGAGTTCATGGGCTGGCGTATTGGCGAAGGAACCATTGAAAGACCCGACGGCGGTACGACCGGCGCTGGCGATGACGATGGAGGGAGTGCTCATCAGATGTTTCCTCGTTCTTTTTCTCGCAATTGCTAAAGACTGGCAAAGGTCGCCGCGCAAGTCAAACGCCTTGATGCAGCGGCCGCCGTTTCGCTTGGCAAACGGAGCGCGAGGCAAAATTTCGCACCTGCGTCCACGCAACGCACAAAGAGATTGTCAGAAACCGTTTTTTGCGGGTACTCTGAAAAACACAATAAAGACGGGAGCATGGGAGGAGACCCAGATGGCTAAACACGACGGTCAGATCGTTATCAAAAAATATGCCAACCGGAGGCTCTACAATACCGGAACGAGCACCTATGTGACGCTCGACGATCTCGCAGTGATGGTGAAAAAGGGAGAGGAATTCACCGTTCAGGACGCGAAATCAGGCGACGACATCACCCATTCGGTACTGACGCAGATCATTTTCGAGCAGGAATCCAAGACCGGCAACACACTTTTGCCGATCTCGTTCCTGCGCCAGCTGATCTCGTTTTACGGCGACCAGATGCAGATGGTGGTGCCGAGCTACCTCGAACATTCGATGCAGGCCTTTACCGACCAGCAGGTGCAGATGCGCGAGCAGATCAACAAGGCCTTCGGCGATACGCCGCTCGGCAAGAACCTGTCTGTTCCACTGCAACTGGTGGAAGAGCAGGTCAAGCGCAACACCGACATGTTCCATCAGGCCATGCAGATGTTTTCGCCCTTCATGGCGGCAACGCCCGCTGCCAAGGAACCGCGTAAGGCGGAAGCCAAGGACATTGATGAGCTGAAAGAACAGCTACGCGCCTTGCAGACAAAGCTGGAAAATCTCGGCTGACAAGCCTTACGACGCGCGCAGTCTGGAACGGCGCGCGTCGAAGCTCATCAGAGACCGATGGAAACATCCCGCCCTGCCGTGCGCATTGACACGGAAAAGCCGGCAATGACGTCGATGAAGCTGATCGTCATCAGGATGAAGAAGACGTGGGTCGCGGCATTGGCGACCAGCAGAAATTCCACCAGAAACACGATGAACAGAACCATCGACAACAGATGATCCATCAGCGCCTTGGAGCTGATGCGGGTTGCCTTGAGGATTTCGACGAAGAGCAACACCAGCGCGATGACGATCATCAGATCGCCGACGCTCATCGTCCAGACGGCACCGGACAGCATGGTCATCGAGAAGACCGTGTTTTCAAAAACTGCGACACCACCACTTCCCAGGACGCCCATCATTCCAAGATTGTAGAGAATGAACGGCAGGATCAGCAATGGAATGGCGGCAATCATCAGCAATGGCTCCCAGTTTCTCGCGCCAGCCTCTCCGGCCGGGCGTTGATCGATATGTGCCTCACGACGCAACGAGCGTCAAGAAATGGCCGTGGAGCCAGATAGGGCAAGGATCTGGGAAGACTAGGAAAAACGGCCAATACGATACAGCGCAATTCTCCCGGTATGCAGGCAACAGAAAAAGGGCCGGCGAAAAGCCAGCCCCTTCAATAACAGCCTGACGGCACCGCTGATTAAGCGGAAGCCTTCGGGGTCAGAACCTGACGGCCGCGATACATGCCTGTCTTCAGGTCGATGTGGTGCGGGCGGCGCAGTTCGCCGGAGTTCTTGTCTTCGATGTAGGTCGGTGTCTTCAGCGCATCAGCGGAGCGGCGCATGCCACGCTTGGACGGGCTTGTTTTTCTTTTAGGTACAGCCATTTCATACTCCACTTATCGGGCAAAACTCTGTTTCACAGCCAGTCTGTTGGCCGGGAAAAACAGATGTCAATCTCGGAATTTGCCGGGCTTATACATGCCCCACAGGCATTTGACCAGTCCCTGCAGGCATTTTTTCGTAAGCCCTGGCCGGGAAAAGCATCAGGCCTCGTCTTCCGATACGATCCAGGTTTCCTTCAGCGCCGCCGCCTGCCACTTCTGGAAGGCCGGATGGGTCTTCACCGCATCCATGTATTCGAGCGAGACGGGATTACGCGTGAGGTCGTAGACCTCGAAACGATTGACCACCGGCGCAAACATCGCGTCAGCTGCGGTAAAGCGGCCGAACAGAAATGGACCGCCTGAGCGGGCGACGGCCTCGCGCCAGATCGTCTCGATCCGCTCGACATCCTCCAGGACGCCATCCGGCAAATCGATTGCCTGCTTCTCGCGGCGCATGTTCATCGGACACGCATTGCGCAACGCCCGAAAACCGGAGAGCATCTCCATCGAATAGCTGCGGGCAACAGCACGTTCGGCTGCTTCTTTCGGCCAAAGCCCGGCATCCGGAAAAAGCTCGGCGGCATATTCGATGATCGCCAACGATTCCCAGACACGCAGATCACCATGATGCAGGACGGGGACACGGCCGGTCGGAGAGATTTCCTTGAATTTCGGGTTTCCGGCCGGAAAATCGAACGGAATGAGGACATCGTCGAACGGAATGCCACAGGCTTCCAGCGCGAGCCATGGCCGCAGCGACCAGGACGAATAGTTCTTGTTGCCGACATAGAGCGTGAGCTTGGTCATGGCGCATTCCTTAGTGTCTTATATTGAGATTCGAAGACAACGAGTTCCTCGAAATGGTTCATGTCTTCAAACGAGCAAAAAGCCGGAGGATCGAGATCGACGACAGGCGACCGTTCCTTGAGATAGGCCAGTTGCTCCGCTAGCATCTCCTGCCAACGCGGCAGCGCCGGATCAGCAAGCCAGTCGATAATATACGCGAAAGTGATGTGGAACACGTAATCGTCATGATCCGGATGGCGATAGCCAAAAACCCCCGCAAAGGTGTCACGCCATTCGCGCAAGCACTGCCGGTCATCCACACTATCCCCTTCAAGGGTCAGTCCAAGCGGCGTGACCTCGGTAATGCGTGCACGAAAAGGCGAGAGCGGCGCGAAATTCCTCAGCTTGTCGCGAAAGTGGGCCGTCATAACATCGATTGGCGCATCAAGAGCCATATCGGCTGGCCAGTAAGGCGGCTTGCGGCGATATTCGATGATGCCCTGGAAGATTGTCATGTGCAGACTGGAAGCATGCGTGAAGGCGAACTGATCGGCTTCTGGCATCGCCATCAATCGATGGCGCACGGCAAGGATGGCGGCATGGGAAGATGTCCCGGCACTGACATGGGAAACCACGGTGTTGCCGCGCTCTTGTAGGAAACAGCCATCGGCGGCGTAGCGAGTTCCGAAATGTCGCGGCGAGGCACTGTTGGCGCTCCGGGCAAAGGTGAGAAGAGACGGATCAATCGAGACCATAGGATAATCGAGCCTTTTCGAGGATAGCAACGAGGCCCGGATGCCCGAATTTCACAACGTCAGGATGACACCATCCCAAACCGCGCTCCAATGAAAAGGCTTGATCTCACTCATAAAGACATTTGATATATTCACCGGACCGGCTGGCGCGGCGCTCGATCAGCGAGGCGAGGCTGCGCAGACCACGGCCTGGCTTGCCAGCGTTGCGCTCATATGGATTGGGCAGGGATACAGCAAGAAGTGCTGCCTGGCGCTTGGTGAGCTTTGCAGCCGGAACGCCGAAATGATGTTTTGCCGCCGCTTCAGCACCATAGATGCCAGGCCCCCACTCGGCGACGTTGAGATAGAGCTCCATCATCCTCTGTTTGCTCCAGACAAAATCGGACGCCAGCGCCAAAGGCAGTTCCATGCCCTTGCGAATGAAAGAACGGCCATTCCACAAAAACAGGTTCTTTGCCGTCTGCATCGGGATTGTCGAGGCACCACGGGTGGATTCGCCCTCCAGCGCATCATTGACCACGCCGCGCATCTGTCTCCAATCGACGCCGTCGTGAAGACAGAACTGGCCATCCTCCGACATCATCACTGACTGCACGAGATTGGGCGAAATATCCTCGAACGAGACCCACTGGCGATCATAGCCACGCAGCAGCACGAGATCGCGCAGCATCAGCGTCGAAATCGGATGAATGAAGCTCGGCGCATAGAGGATGATCAGAACATAGGGCAATAGGACAATCGCAACGGCGATCAGCAGAATCTGGCGCCAGCGCCGACGCAGGGCCTGCCCCCATCCCCGCGAACGGCTGGACGGCACGTCTTCTTCCTCCCCCCGAGTTTCCGGTACGATGTCCACGCCTGAAACGCCCGCCTGATGATCCATCCAATTTTCATAGAACAACGGCGGATAAAATTGAACGGTTTTCTCGGTAACGCACAGCAAGCCACGCATGCGGTTACAGATATGGTAAAATCCCGTTGCCAGCGGGCGCGCAGTCATGCCAAACAGCGCCGCATGAGCGAGACATCCTTTGAAATCCGCCTGAAGACCAGCGCCGCAGAGATCGAGACCTGCCTGATCGGCATTCTTCACGAAAAACCACAGGCAGACGAGATCGCCCGGCCCGCACCGCTCGTCGCTGCAATGCGCCATGGATTGCTGAACGGAGGCAAGCGGCTGCGCCCATTCCTGGTAATGGAAAGCACGGCATTTCTTCGTGGCGACCGGCAGGCGGCCCTGCGCATCGGCGCAGCACTCGAATGCGTTCACAGCTATTCGCTTGTCCATGACGACCTGCCCGCCATGGACGATGACGATCTCCGCCGCGGTCAGCCGACCGTGCATATCGCCCATGGCGAGGCCAATGCGATCCTTGCTGGCGACAGCCTTTTGACCTTGGCCTTCGATATTATCGCCGCCCCGGAAACCAATCTTACCGACCGGCAGAAGACCGAACTGGTTCTGGCCCTCGCTCGCGCCTCTGGCATCGGCGGCATGGCCGGCGGGCAGGCGCTGGATCTGGCAGCAGAAACATCGGCACCGGACGAGGCGGCAATCGTCACGTTGCAGGCGATGAAGACCGGCGCGCTGATCCGCTTTGCCTGCGAGGCAGGCGCCATCATTGCAGGAAGCAGCGCTGACGAGCGGCGGCTGATGCGCACCTATGGCGAGACGATCGGCCTTGCCTTCCAGCTGGCCGACGACCTGCTTGACCTGACAGCAGACGCCCAGACGATGGGCAAGGCGACCGGCAAGGATGCGGCCCGTGGCAAGGGTACGCTTGTCTCTCTACGCGGTCAGGCCTGGGCGGAAACCCGGCTGGCAGCTCTCGTCGCAGATGCGGCCGTCCTGCTTGAGCCATTCGGCGCACGCGCGGATATTCTCAACGAGACTGCCCGCTTCATCGCCAACCGAAGCCACTGACCCCGACGGCCGGGGATCGGTCTTTCAACGCGAGATTCCACTCCAAACAGACGCTGAAATGCGCTGCACCTGCTTGTCCAGCAGGGAGCATAGTTGCACCTGATATTGCCTCCTCTGTCTTGGATTTATGCACTAATGCATATTCTAAGCTGCTGTAATAAAAGGAATTTTAACTTAGCCTTATTGACAGACAAACCAGCTTGAACTATCCCTCCCGCATCGGGGAGTAGCCACTGCATATCCCTGCAGGATCGTATCAACATGCTTGCGCCCATGCGCATGGTGCGATCGGCCGAGACACTCGGCCCGGCAAGACCGTGGCGTAGATGCCTTGCCGGACAGGCAACAACGCCCGGTTTCCAACGTCCGCTTCGAAAGCCAGTTTCATGTCGCCATTTACCATTGCCGTGCTGGCATTCAGCATGTCTGTCGATGCCTTTGCTGTTGCCGTTGGCCGGGGTGCGGCGATCGGCCGTCCGCAATTCCGCGAAACGATGCGCACCGGTCTCGTCTTCGGCATTATCGAAGCCATTACCCCGATCATCGGCTGGGCGGCCGGCGTTGCCGCCAGTCAGTTTGTCCAGGCGATCGACCACTGGATTGCATTCGGACTGCTTGGAATCGTCGGCATTCACATGATGTATGCCGCGACGCAAAAGAGCGAAGCTGCCGAATCTGCCCATTTGTCCCTGCCCCTTCTGATGGCGACAGCGGTTGGAACCAGCCTCGACGCCATGGCCGTCGGTGTTTCGCTGGCCTTTCTCGACGTCAATATCTTCGTGATTGCAGCCGCCATTGGCTTCGCGACCTTCCTGATGTCTTCTGGCGGCATGCTGGTTGGCCGCCTGATCGGCGAGCGTTTCGGGCGCATCGCCGAGGCTGTTGCAGGTTTTGCCCTGTGCGGCTTGGGGCTTTCCATTTTGATCGAGCATCTTTCGGTCTGAGCCGCATTCGCGAAAATTGTCACCGCAACAAGAATGCGCATTCTCTTTCCATCCGCGCTCAGCATGATAGCGCCCTGCCGCGCTGGAAAACGCGGCATCGGAGATTGCGCATGTCTTACGTTCTGCCCTACCTGCCGCAGCTGATGGTCGCCTGGGGCGCCTATATCATTGCCACCGCTTCGCCGGGGCCGGCGGTCGTCGCCATCATCTCAACCGCAATCAGCCGCGGCCGCAATGCCGGGCTGGCGCTTGCTTTCGGCGTTCTGACGGGTTCCTACACTTGGGCGATGCTGGCTGCCGCGGGGCTTTCGGCGCTGATCAGCACCTATGGCAACGCGCTCTTCGTCCTGAAGATTGCCGGCGGGCTCTATTTGCTCTGGCTGGCCTTCAAGGCCTTGAAGGCTGCGATGCGCAAGGAAACCGAAGCTGCGTTGCCGCTTGAGAAGCAGCCGCCCTCGCTGCGCCGCCTTTACTTCAAAGGTCTTGGCATCCACCTGACCAACCCCAAGGCGATCTTTTCCTGGCTGACATTGGTTTCGCTCGGCACGCCGCAGGACGCGCCGCATGTCATGCTCGTCCTGATTGGCGGCTGCATGGTGCTCGGCATCATCATTTTCATGGGCTTTGCGTTGCTGTTCTCAATCGAACCCGTGCACCGTGGCTACAAGAAGTCACGCCGCTGGATCGAGGGCGCCATGGCGGGCTTCTTTGCCTTCGCAGGCTTGAAGCTTCTGACGGTGAAGCTGTAGCCTATTCGGCTGCCGCCTGGCCCTGACCGAAGCGCTTCTCGATATAGTCTCCGACAAGCGTCTCGAAATCACCCGCAATATTGGTGCCGCGAATGGTCAGCGCCTTCTTGCCGTCGATATAGACCGGGGCTGCCGGAAGCTCGCCGGTGCCTGGCAGCGAGATGCCGATATCGGCATGCTTGCTTTCACCGGGGCCATTGACGATGCAGCCCATGACCGCGACCTTGAGGCCTTCGACACCCGGATACTTTTCGCGCCAGACCGGCATGTTGCGGCGGATGTCACCTTCGATCTTCTGGGCCAGCTCCTGGAAAACCGTAGACGTGGTGCGCCCGCAGCCCGGACAGGCAGCAACGACCGGAATGAATTGGCGGAAACCCATAACCTGCAGCAGCTCCTGCGCCACCTGCACCTCTCGGGTACGGTCGCCGCCCGGCTCCGGGGTCAGTGAAATACGGATCGTGTCACCGATGCCTTGCTGCATCAGAATGCCAAGCGATGCCGCGGAAGACACGATACCCTTCGACCCCATGCCGGCCTCGGTCAGGCCGAGATGCAGCGCATGATCGGAGCGGGAAGACAGCATTGCATAGCAGGCGATCAAATCCTGAACGTTCGAAACCTTGGCGGACAGGATGATGCGGTTGCGCGGCAGGCCGATTTCCTCGGCAAGCTCAGCCGAAATCAGCGCCGACTGGACGATGGTTTCGCGCATCACTTGGCTGGCCGTCAGCGGAAAGCCGTTGGCCTGGTTGTCGTCCATCATCTTGGTCAGGAGTTCCTGATCGAGCGAACCCCAGTTGACGCCGATGCGCACCGGTTTGTCAAACTGGATGGCCCGCTCGATGATCTCGGCGAACTGTTTGTCCTTCTTGGCCTTGAAACCAACGTTGCCCGGATTGATGCGGTATTTCGCCAGAGCCTCGGCGCAGGCCGGATGGTCGGCCAGCAGCTTGTGGCCGATATAATGGAAATCGCCGATCAGCGGCACGTCGAGACCGAGGCGCTCCAGCCGCTCGCGGATCTTCGGCACGGCGGCAGCACTTTCGTCGCGATCGACGGTGATGCGCACAAGCTCTGAGCCCGCGCGGTGGAGGGCAGCCACCTGAGCGACGGTCGCATCTATGTCGGCTGTGTCGGTATTGGTCATCGACTGCACGACCACAGGCGCAGAACCTCCGACAATCACCCCGCCAACATCGACGGCGACGGAGGCCCTGCGGGGTTGCGGTTCGTAATCGAAGGCGGAAGACATGAAAGCCCCTTGCACGTGCTGTTGCGGCGACTTTCCCTGAGGTGGATGAGGAAAGCCGCCTTGTCAACGGCAACATCATTCATTGACGGCGAATTGATGTCAGACCGCCGTCAATGATGATCAGTCGTGCCCCTTCGGATCGGCATGCACAGCGTGATGTGACAGCGCCAGAACGACGATGAACAGGATCGGCACGCAGGTGAAGATGATCGAGAAACCGGTATGCTCCGCGACAAAGCCGATCAGCGACGGTGCAAACAGCATGCCGGAATAGCCCATGAACGTTGCGACCGAAAGCCCGATGCCCGGCGCTAGGCCCGGCATGTTGCCAGCGGCGGAGAAAGCAATCGGCACCATGTTGGAAATGCCGACACCAGCAAGCGCAAAGCCGAGAATAGCCAACGGGGCATTCGGTGCCATGCCGGCAAGCACGAGGCCGACGAGGGCTGTCAGCGTGCACACGCGCAGGGTTTTAACCCCACCGAAGCGGTCGCGCACGTGGTCTCCGGCAAAGCGCATGATCGCCATCGTGGCAGAGAAAGCGGCAAAGCCGAAACCAGACATTGCGACGGATGCGCCGAGTTCGTTGCGCAGGTAGAGTGCACCCCAATCCAGTACCGTGCCTTCCGGTACCATCGAGAACAGGGCCACCAGGCCGATCAGCCAGGGCAGCGGATTGGATGGCAACCGCAGTTTCTGTTTGGCGACATCCGGATGCGGTTGATCGGCGAGGATCATCGGCCAGGCGACGGCGAGCACCGAAAGGCAGACAACAGTGACGAGAATGGCATGCACATAGACGCCGAAATGCGCCATGACCAGACCGCCGCTGGCAGCACCGATCAAGCCGCCAAGGCTCCAATAGGCATGGCAGGACGACATGATCGCCCGGCGCATCGATTTCTCGACTTCGACCGCATTGGCATTCATCGCAACGTCCATGGCGCCAACGAAACCGCCGAGCAGGAGCATGCCGATAACAGCCGTCCCGACATTGGGAAGAAGCGTCAAAAGCAGAAGCATCGGCGACAGCATGATCGCCGTCACCTTCACCACCTTCTGCGACCCCATGCGGGCAATAAAGCCGCCGGCAATTGGCATCAGCACCAGCGAACCGATACCGAAGGCGAGGATCAAAAGACCAAGCACGCTTTCGCTGATGCCAAGCCTGTCCTTGAATTCCGGGATTTTCGGCGCCCAGCTGCCAGTCACGAAGCCGTTCATCAGGAACAGCAGCGAGACGGCAAGCCGGCTCTTCGGCATATAGCCTTGCCGGACGGCGGCCTGTGGTCGGTTGATACTATGCTGATCCATGGTCTTTTCCTGTAGAATCCGGTGGTGGCGTCAGGCCGTGATTTCGATAGGGTTGCCGTCGGGGTCGCTGAGGACCGCCTCGTAGAAGCCGTCACCCGTCATGCGGGCTGGAGACAGAAGGATGCCCGATGCCGCCGCTTTTGTTGCCAAGGCATCGACAGCCTCGCGGCTGCCGAGCGACAAGGCAAGATGCGCATAACCTTGGCGCTCTTCCTGCCCGTCCTGCAGCGTCACCCAAGGCCCTTGCATGACCTCGACCGACGGTCCGTCCTTGAGATAAAGGAACCGCGAGGAGAACCCGGGCCGGCGGGCGCTTTCATAAAGGTCTCCGACGATCGCGCCAAAAGTCTCGGCCCAGAAGCGGCAGAGGCGATCGAGGTCTGTCGTCCAAAGGGCGATATGGGCAATCCTCATGGTCTGGTCTCTCCTGCATGAACAACGGCCACACCGGCCGTGCTGTAAATATCCGCAGTGTCGGCGGGTGCATCGTGCTCGACGATCAGCGTCGTGCATTCGCGCGTTGTGATGACCGCATGTGGCGCGGATGTGCCGAGCTTGTCATTGGTTACAGCAGCCAAAACAGCGGCGCTGTTGCGCGCCACGAGCCGTTTGAATTCCGCGTCTTCATATTCGAATACGGTCAGGCCGGCATTGATATCGACGCCGCAGGCACCGAGAATGCAGAGATCCGGCCGCAGCGCCTCGACATCGCGCTGCGCCTTCGCGCCGATCGCGGCACCGACCAGCCTGTCGATCTTTCCACCGATGAGAATGATATTAATGCCGGGCTTTTCCATCAGTGCCGCTGCGATCAGCGGGGTGTTGGTCGCTGCCGTCAGCTCAATCCCTGCAGGAAGCGCCTGGGCGATTGCCAGATTGGTGGAGCTGGCATCGAAAAACACGGTCATACCGGACTTGATGACACCAACAGCAGAGGCGGCAAGCGCCGCCTTGCGCTCGGTCGCCAGACCAACGCGCTGGGTGAGCGTGGTGCCACCGGGAGAGACCGGAAGAGCGCCGCCATAGACCCTCTCGCACAGGCCTGCGGCGGCAAGCTCGCGCAGGTCCCTGCGGATAGTGTCCTCGGAAACGTTGAATTCCTGAGCCAGATCGATCGCCAGCACACGGCCGGACAGCCGAAGGCGATCCTGAATGAGGCTCTGTCTCTGTTTTAGAAGCAGCTCAGTCTGCACGGAAAACCCAATCATGCATAAACAAGTATCAATCGGCACAAACGTGCATAAAGGCAATTCTGTGGAATTTCAATCGATTTATATGGTGTCGGAGAAAAATCAGCGGCCAAGCGCCACAAAAATCAGCATCTCGCCTTGAATTTGGGCTGTCTCGGCCAAATTTGCGTTGAAACGGCTTCAAAATGAGAAAAACCTTCCGCTATTGCAGCGCACAATTGAAGTTTTGTGCGCTGTCTTGCATCCAGCCATATGCGAATGTCCTCCCACGCCGGCACACAACAGGCCGGACCAGAAAGATGGAAAAAGACAATGAAATTGGTTCCCACACTTCTCGCTGCTGCTGCATTCGTTCAGCTGGTCTCGTTCAGCTCGGCCCATGCCGGTGAAAACCTTGAGGCAATCAAGTCGGCTGGCGCGCTGAAGATTGGCACGGAAGGCACCTACGCACCCTTCACCTATCACGACGAAAGCGGCAAGCTGGTCGGCTTCGACGTTGAAATCGGTGAAGCTGTTGCCAAGAAGCTGGGCGTCAAGGCCGAATTCCTCGAAGGCAAGTGGGATGGCCTGATCGCCGGTCTCGATGCAAACCGCTATGACGCCGTGATCAACCAGGTCGGCATCACCGAAGAACGCAAGAAGAAGTACGATTTCTCCGAGCCCTATATCGCTTCAAAGGCCGTGCTGATCGTCAAGTCAGATAATGCCGACATCAAGGATTTCCCGGACCTGAAGGGTAAGAACGCCGCTCAGTCGCTGTCCAGCAATTTCGGCAAGATCGCGCAGGCAGCCGGCGCCGAACTCGTCGGCACCGACGGTTTCGACCAGTCGATCCAACTGGTTCTCACTGGCCGCGCCGATGCAACGGTCAACGACAGCCTGTCCTTCCTCGATTTCAAGAAGAAGAAGCCGGATGCGCCGGTGAAGATCGCCGCCGAGCAAGCCAATGCCGACTTTTCCGGCATCATCGTCCGCAAGGGCGAGCCTGAGCTTCTGGAAGCCATCAACAAGGCACTGGTCGATATCAGGGCTGACGGCACCTATGACGCGATATCGCAGAAGTATTTCGGCGCAGACGTTTCAAAATAACCTTTGAAACGGGGCGGTCGAACAGGTTTCGCCGCAACCACGTCTGAACTATAAGTCATGATCCGTTCCGGCATCCGGGGCGGATCATGACGTTTGAAAGGCCCGCCCGTGCCCCCTTGGCTCCAACTGATGCTCGATTCGCTCTGGCCCCTCCTGCGAGCCGGGCTGATCTTCACGATTCCGCTCACGCTGCTCTCCTTCACATTCGGGCTGGCGCTTGGCTTGCTGACAGCGGTCGTGCGGCTATTCGGTCCGAGACCGCTGGTGGCCGTGGCGCGGTTTTATGTCTGGGTCATTCGCGGTACGCCGCTGCTGGTCCAGCTCTTCGTCATTTTCTATGGCCTGCCGAGCCTCGGTATCCTGCTCGACGCCTTCCCGGCTGCGCTCATCGGCTTCACGCTGAACATCGGCGCCTACACATCCGAAATCATCCGCGCCGTCATCTCCTCGGTGCCGCGCGGCCAATGGGAAGCCGCCTATTCGATCGGCATGAGCTGGAGCCAGGCAATGCGCCGCACCATCCTGCCACAGGCCGCCCGCGTTGCGGTGCCGCCCTTGTCGAACACGTTCATTTCGCTGGTGAAGGACACGTCGCTCGCCGCCGCCATCACGGTGCCGGAGCTGTTCCAGACGGCGCAGCGCATCGTCGCCACCACCTATGAACCGCTGATCCTCTATATCGAGGCGGCACTGCTCTATCTGGCGCTGAGTTCCGTTCTCTCCACACTGCAGGTCCGGCTGGAAAAACGCTTCGCCCGCTATGGCGGCTTCCTGGAGGCGCGCACATGATCGAGCTCACCCATCTTGAAAAGCGTTTTGGCGACAACGTCGTCCTGAAGGATATCAGCGTCACCATAGCTGAGGGCACCGTGACAGCACTGGTCGGCCCGTCCGGTGGCGGCAAGAGCACTCTGCTGCGCTGCGTCAACCTGCTGGAAACGCCCACGGCCGGCACCATCAGGATTGGCGCGGAACAGATCACGTTTGAGCCCAACAAGAAGACCGGCTGGGACGCTATCCAGCGCCTGCGCCGCCAGACCGGCATGGTCTTCCAGAATTTTCAGCTTTTCCCGCACCAGACCGCCATCGAAAACGTCATGGAAGGGCTGGTCACGGTTCTGAAATGGCCGAAGGAAAAGTCGAAGGCCAGGGCGTTGGAACTGCTCGAAAAGGTCGGCATGTCCCACAAGGCCGACGCCTGGCCGGCAACGCTTTCCGGCGGCCAGCAGCAGCGCGTGGCGATCGCCCGGGCGCTCGCCCCTTCACCGCGCGTCCTGCTCTGCGACGAGCCGACATCCGCGCTCGATCCGGAACTGGCGGAAGAAGTCGTTGAAGTGCTCAATCGCCTTGCCGCCGAAGGCACGACAATGATTATGGCCACCCATGACCTGCGCCTCGCCTCGAAGGTCGCGGATCAGGTCCTGTTCCTTGACGGCGGCCTGATCGTCGAAAGCGGCGCACCGAGAAACATCTTCCAGACGCCGGAACGGGAACGCACCAAGAAGTTCATCTCTTCGCTGAGTGCCGGGAATAGCTACGATATTTGAAAACGGATTACAGCATCTTCAAGAGATTGGCCGGGTCGTCCGGCCAATCCAAGCCCGCCGGTTATTCCGCGAACTTCAAGAGAACCGTCGCCGATGATGTGTGGCAACTGAGGAGGCCCGCAAGAGGCCTCCTCTCAACCGTTCATCAGGCGCCGTAGACGATCAACAAATCCTTGGTATCGATCTGGTCGCCGGTCTTGACGAGGACTTCGGCGATGGTGCCGTCCTTTTCCGCGTGCAGCGCTGTTTCCATCTTCATTGCTTCGATGGAGAGCAGAACGTCACCAGACTTCACTGTCTGGCCGGCCGTGACGGACACCGTCGAGATAACGCCCGGCATAGGCGCGCCGAGATGGGCGGCGTTGGTCAGATCAGCCTTGCGGCGAGCGGTGCTGGAGGCGGCGCGGTTACGATCCGGAACCTTGATCAGGCGCGGCTGACCGTTGATCTCGAAGAACACCTTGACCATCGCCTGCTCGTCCGGCTCGCTCATGGCCTGATGCTGGACGACCAGCGAGACCCCCTTCTCAAGCTCCGGCAGCAGTTCTTCGCCCGCCGAAAGCCCATAGAAATAGGCTGGCGTCGGCAGCACGCTGACCGGGCCGTAGGTGTCCGCCGCCAGTGCGTAGTCGGTGAAGACCTTTGGATACATCAGGTACGAGGCAAACTCGTAATCGCTGACGGTGCGCTCCAGCTTGGTTTCGATCGCCTTGCGCTCGGCATCAAGGTCGGCATCTGCAAGCAACGAACCCGGGCGCTCCGTATAGGCCTTTTCGCCCTTCAGCGCCTTTTCCTGCAGCGCCTTCGGCCATCCGCCCGGAGGCTGACCAAGATCACCCTTCAGCATCGACACGACCGATTCCGGAAAGGACACATCCTTGGCCGGGTTTTTCACATCGGCAACCGTCAGGTCCTGGGAGACCATCATCAATGCCATGTCGCCGACAACCTTGGAGGACGGCGTTACCTTGACGATATCGCCGAACATCTGGTTGGCATCGGCATAGGCCTGCGCAACCTGGTGCCAGCGGGTTTCGAGGCCGAGCGACCGGGCCTGTTCCTTGAGATTGGTGAACTGGCCACCTGGCATTTCATGCAGGTAGACCTCGGATGCAGGCCCTTTGAGGTCGCTTTCGAAGGCAGCATACTGGTTGCGCACGGCCTCCCAATAGAACGAAATGCGGCGAATCCATTCCGGATCGAGGCCCGGATCACGCTCGGAGCCGCGCAGAGCCTCGACGATCGAGCCGAGGCAAGGCTGCGAGGTATTGCCGGAAAAGGCATCCATCGCCGCATCGACGACATCGACACCAGCGTCCACGGCAGCAAGAACAGTCGCAGCAGAAATGCCCGATGTATCATGCGTGTGGAAATGGATCGGCAGATCGGTTGCCTCGCGCAGCGCCTTGAACAGCACCGTCGCAGCTGCCGGCTTCAGCAGCCCGGCCATATCCTTCAGCGCAATCATGTGGGCACCCGCCCGCTCAAGCTCGGTAGCAAGCGCTGTATAGTATTTCAGGTCGTATTTCGGGCGGGCCGAATTGAGGATATCGCCGGTATAGCAGATCGCCGCTTCGCAGATCTTGTTCTCTTCGGCGACCGCATCCATCGACACGCGCATGTTGTCGACCCAGTTCAAGCAATCGAACACGCGGAAGACATCGATGCCCCCCTTCGCCGCTTGGCGGACGAAGTATTTGACGACATTGTCGGGGTAGTTCTTGTAGCCAACGCCATTGGCGCCGCGCAGAAGCATCTGCAGAAGCAGGTTCGGCGCATCTTCGCGCACCTTTGCAAGACGCTCCCACGGATCTTCTGTCAGGAAGCGCATTGACACGTCGAAGGTGGCGCCGCCCCAGCATTCCAGCGAGAACAGGTTCGGCAGAGCGCGAGCGTAGGTGCCGGCAATGCGGGCGATATCATAGGTGCGCACGCGGGTCGCGAGCAGCGACTGATGACCGTCGCGCATGGTCGTATCGGTCAGAAGCACACGCTTTTCGGCGCGCACCCATTCGGCGAACTTCTTCGGTCCAAGCGCATCGAGCTTCTGCTTGGTTCCATCGACGATCGCACCCTGGATGCGGGGAATGACAGGCTTTGCGGCATCGGCACTCGGCTTCGGCCGGCCCTTGGCTTCCGGGTGGCCGTTGACGGTAACGTCGGCGAGATAGGTCAGCAGCTTGGTGGCGCGGTCCTGGCGCTTGACCTGCTGGAACAGTTCCGGCGTCGTATCAATGAACCGGGTGGTGTAGGTGTTATCCTTGAACTTCGGATGCGTGATGATCGCCTCGAGGAAGGTCAGGTTTGTCGCAACGCCGCGAATGCGGAATTCGCGCAACGCGCGATCCATGCGGGCGATGGTTTCCTGCGGGCTCGGCGACCATGCGGTCACTTTTACCAAGAGCGGATCGTAATAGCGTGTGATGACGGCACCCGGATAAGCCGTGCCCCCGTCCAGACGGATGCCGAAGCCAGACGCCGAACGGTAGCCGGTGATGCGGCCGTAATCCGGAATGAAGTTCTGCTCGGGATCTTCCGTGGTGATCCGGCACTGCAGGGCATGGCCGTTAAGCCGAATGTCTTCCTGTTTGGGCACGCCCGATTCCGGCGTGCCGATGGCAAAGCCATCGAGGATATGGATCTGCGCTTTGACGATATCGATGCCGGTGACGACTTCGGTGACCGTGTGCTCGACCTGAATGCGCGGATTGACTTCGATGAAGTAGAATTTGCCCGAGTCCATATCCATCAGATATTCGACCGTGCCAGCGCCGATATAGTTCGTTGCCTTGGCAATGCTGGTCGAATAGTTGGCCAGCTCCTGGCGCTGCTCATCCGTCAGATACGGAGCCGGTGCACGCTCGACGACCTTCTGGTTGCGGCGCTGAACCGAACAGTCGCGCTCGAACAGATGCACGACATTGCCATGGGTATCGCCGAGAACCTGGCTTTCGACGTGGCGTGCGCGTTCGACCAGCTTTTCGAGATAAACCTCGTCCTTGCCGAACGCTGCCATCGCCTCGCGCTTGGCTTCCGTCACTTCGCGGGCGAGATCTTTCGGATCGCGGATAGCGCGCATGCCGCGGCCACCGCCGCCCCACGAGGCTTTGAGCATGATGGGATAGCCTATTTCCTTGGCCATCTTTGCAACTGTTGCCATGTCATCAGGAAGCGGCTCGGTGGCAGGCACGACCGGCACGCCGATTTCGATGGCGAGATTGCGCGCGGCCACCTTGTTGCCGAGGCGGCGCATGGTGTCACCGGTCGGGCCGATGAAGATAATGCCTGCTGCCTTGCAGGCATCAACGAATTCGGGGCTCTCGGACAAGAGACCGTAGCCGGGGTGGATTGCATCGGCGCCTGACAGCTTGGCAACGCGAATGATTTCCTCGATCGACAGATAGCTTTCGATCGGCCCGAGATCACGGGCAAGATGCGGCCCGCGCCCGACCTGATAACTCTCGTCCGCCTTGAACCGGTGAAGCGCCAGCTTGTCCTCTTCCGCCCATATCGCAACCGTTTTTATTCCCAGTTCGTTTGCAGCGCGAAAGACGCGAATGGCAATTTCAGACCGGTTGGCGACAAGGATTTTTGAGATGGGCAAGTCGGACTCCTCAAGACTTGAAACACGGTAATGCTGCACCGCGAAAAGAATTATTAGCGTTTCATGACTTGAAGTTCAATTTCAGAGTGACGCCCGGGAAAGATTCATTTTCGATCAGGAAATCAGCCCCAGCCGGAACGACAGCGCCACGGCGTGATGGCGATTTTTCGCCTTCAACTTGTCCTGGATGCCGTTCATGTACCAGTCGACGGTGTGAGTGGAAATTTCAAGGATCTTGCTGATCTCGTTCGAGGTCATGCCGTCCGCCAGATAGTGCAGCGCTTCCATCTCACGCCGGGTCATCTGCACATCGACGTTTGACACCATGTCGGCAAGCACAGTCGGATCGGAAAGCTCCAATAGGCGCCAGAATATCTTTTTAGCAATACCGTCGAAAAGGCTCATTTCCACCGCGCTGAGATCGACGACACGACCGCCCAATGTCATATTGCCGAGCAACCCGCGGCGTCCGTGAACAGGAAAAATATATCCGTCGTGGAGGCCGTGACCACGCGCATCGACCATCATGCGCTCCATCCGCTTGCGGTGCGGATCGGAGCGGAACGCGACCAGCGTATCGCGCCAGCGGAAGCCGCGTTGCGCGTGACCGAGAAAACGGATGGTCGGATCAATGATGACGTATTTCTTCTTGATATAAATCTGCGGCCAGCCATCCGGCCAACGCCCTGCGAGCAACAAGCTTAGCGGATTTTCGTCGGGCTTCGGCTGGCGGACAATGCCGTAAAAGTCGAAACCGTAGCGGTCGAGAACCCGTTCAAATTCCTGAACGATCTCGTCCCTGCTGCGCATCTCGTCAATCAGTGCCAAAAATTGCACCAGCATAGTAATATTCATAAACACCCCTTTAAAAAATTGCTTTCAGTCTCCGACCGCATCCGTTGCGCCGCAACATGAATGTGCCGTTCAGCACCCATTCATGTTGCAATCGCGATAATCCCCTCATCAGTCATGCGACCACCTAACACCGCATCGTCAACGAACTGCAAGGCGCGAAAAATAGCAAGCTATGAATGATCGACTTGAGGTGTCTGGAATTTCCAATCACCTCGCCGTTTTATCATAATCAAGTTTGCGCGGCGAAGCTAAAAAATGACTTTCGGTGCCGGTGGACCGAGAGAATTACAAATGGAAGGAAGAAGACGTTCAGTTTCGGAATTTTCATTCCATCGACCAAGATGAGAGAATGAATACTTTTTCCAAGCAGTTCTTTTCTTCCCCAAGCCATTCCCCGCGATGCAAATGCACTGTTGCTTTTTCATTGCACCGCAAACCAACTGCCCAAGAGGGATAAGACAGTGTCATTGTTCCAGGTCTATTTAAGAGCGCTTCAGTATCTCGCCGTACACAAACTCCGCGTCTCGGCGATCGTCATCGCCAACGTGGTGCTGGCGGTTATCACGATCGCCGAGCCGATCCTGTTCGGCCGGATCATCGGCGCGATCTCTTCCAAGCAAACAGCTGCGCCTATGCTGATGATGTGGGCCGCTCTCGGCGTGTTCAATACGGTTGCCTTCGTGCTTGTCGCCCGTGAGGCAGACAGGCTGGCGCATACCCGCCGCTCGACCCTTATCACCGAAGCCTTCGGCCGGATCATTTCCATGCCGCTGTCGTGGCACACTCAGCGCGGAACCTCCAACGCACTGCATACCCTTCTGCGCGCCTGCGAAACGCTGTTCGGCCTCTGGCTTGAATTCATGCGCCAGCATCTTGCGACAGCCGTCGCGTTGACGCTTCTCATCCCGACCGCTTTTGCCATGGACGTCCGCCTGTCGCTCGTTCTCGTCGTGCTCGGCGTACTCTATGTCGTCGTCGGCAAGTTTGTCATGACCCGCACCAAGGAAGGTCAGGCTTCGGTTGAGGATCACTACCACACGGTTTTCTCGCATGTCTCCGACTCGATCAGCAACGTTTCGGTCGTTCATAGCTACAACCGCATCGAGGCTGAAACCCGCGAGCTGAAGAACTTCACCCAGAAGCTGATTTCCGCTCAGCTGCCGGTCCTCGACTGGTGGGCGCTTGCCAGCGCGTTGAACCGTATGGCTTCGACCATCTCGATGATGGCCATCCTCGTCATCGGCACGGTCCTTGTGCAGCGCGGCGAACTCGGTGTTGGTGAAGTCATTGCCTTTATCGGTTTCGCAAACCTGCTGATCGGCCGTCTCGACCAGATGAAGGCTTTCGTCACGCAGATCTTCGAAGCCCGTGCCAAGCTTGAGGACTTCTTTGTCCTGGAGGACTCGGTCCGCGAACGTGAAGAGCCTGCCGATGCTGGCGAGTTGAACAATGTTCGTGGTGAAGTCGAATTCCGCGACATCTCCTTCAACTTTGCCAATTCGAACGAAGGTCTGCGCAACGTGTCGTTCACCGCTAAGGCCGGCCAGACGATTGCCATCGTCGGTCCGACCGGTGCCGGCAAGACGACGCTGGTCAACCTTCTGCAGCGCGTTCATGAACCGACCGGCGGCCAAATCCTTGTCGATGGCGTCGATATCTCGACCGTTACCCGCAAGTCGCTGCGCCGCTCGATCGCCACCGTGTTCCAGGATGCGGGCCTGCTCAACCGGTCGATCTGCGAGAACATTCGCTTGGGCCGTGATGATGCATCGCTAGACGAAGTCATGGCAGCGGCCGAAGCCGCAGCCGCAGCCGACTTCATCGAAAGCCGCGAGGGCGGCTACGACACGCGCGTCGGCGAACGTGGCAACCGTCTGTCCGGTGGCGAACGCCAGCGTATCGCCATTGCCCGCGCCATTCTGAAGAATGCACCGATCCTGGTGCTCGACGAAGCGACCAGTGCGCTCGACGTCGAAACCGAGAACCGGGTGAAGGCTGCGATCGACAACCTGCGCAAGGATCGCACGACCTTCATCATCGCTCACCGCCTGTCGACGGTGCGCGAGGCTGATCTGGTGATCTTCATGGATCGCGGCCAGATCGTCGAGATGGGCGGCTTCAACGAGCTGAGCCAGAGCAACGGCCGGTTTGCCTCGCTCTTGAGAGCCAGCGGCATCCTGACGGACGAGGACGTCCGCATGAGCCACGCTGCAGCCTGATACAGGACCCAACACCAAACATTCAAAAGGCCCCAATATGGGGCCTTTTTTATGCCTTTACCGCTGCGGGGCGGGAAAGGCCACCGACCCAGTCGAGGTAGCGGGCGTAGGCAAAGTGCAGGCCGATACCGGCAAGCACGAACAGCGAGCCCCAGAGCGAGTCGCGGCCCGTGACAAACAGCAACACCTGGCCAACCATGGCAAGGATCGTTCCGAAGATAAATACAGGCAAGGAGTGACGGCCGATCATGACGAGCGGATGATCGATGCGCAGACGCGTTATCCGGCTGAACACCGGAAAGACCGCCAGCAGATAGCCGAGCGCCAGAACGTGCAGCAATCGCGTCAGGGAGAGGAATGTCTTGTCGAAGCCCGTCAGGACCGACGGCAGACCGTATGAAAAATCGAGGTTCCACCAGGACAAAAGCACCCAGAACAACGACAGCGCCACATAAGCCGCGGCTATCGCCACCAACGATGGATGTCGCTGTATTGGTTTACCGGCGCGCGACCGCATCATGCAGATCATCCCGATGACAAACAGAAACTGCCAGGACCATGGATTGAGAAACCAGTAACCTTCGTCGAGGAAGTTGATCGGGACGATCGTGAAGATCCCTGCCGCGAGCCAAAGGGCAGCCGATGCCATGAAAAGCAGGAAAGGGCTGCGCCCGTACAGCCAGAGCATACCCGGCAACAGCAGGAACACGACGGCATACATTGACAGGATGTTGTTGTAGCCCAGCTGATGCCCCAGCAGCACCATGGCGACGAAACCCTGCTCGGTATGATCCACCAGCGGGCGGATGTTGATTTCGCTGATCAGATCCTGGCGGCCGAAATAGAGCGCACCGCCGGCAAAGATCGCCAGCGTGATGATGCTGGTCATGATGTGTGCAATGTAGAGTGTGAATGCGCGGCGCCAGATTTTCAGGCTGAGCGCGAGGCGGTTGCCGATCGTGAACTTCCGGCCATAGGCGAGCCCGGCCGACAGCCCCGAGATCAGCACGAAGGCCTCGGCCGAGTCCGAGAAACCGAAGTTCTTGGTGGTCAGATATTCGAGATACTGTCCCGGCACATGATTGACGAAGATGGTCAGCAGGCAGAGCGCCCGAAAGACATCAAGGCGGGTATCCCGCTGGGAGGGGACAGTCTGGGTTTCTCCCACCTGTCCATCACCCCCGCAGGCCTGGATTTGCAGTTTTTGAAGCATTCAGAATGGTCTCGTCCGAGTTCAGTGCCCCTGCCCCCATTGACGCGATATCGATGCAGGCGATCAAAACAAAACCGGCTTTGCGCCTTCTGGTGCAAAGCCGGTTTCAATTTTGATCTAACGCCGGCAGCTACAACAAAACGCCTTCATGCGCGTTTTTTGTGACAGTATTATTCACGCTGACGATCGACTCGCCGTTTTCCGCATTTTTTGTCACCGAGATGACATGCGCCTTGCCGTCGATGGTCAGTGTCGCCGAGAATCCATCCCAGTCCTTCGGCAGGACAGGCTGGACGATCAGCTTGTTTCCCTGCCGGCGGATGCCGAGAATGCCCTCGACTGCGGCACGGTAGAGCCACGCCGCAGACCCGGTGTACCAGGTCCAGCCGCCGCGTCCCGTCAGGGTGCCGTCGCCATAGATGTCGGCAGCAACCACATAGGGTTCGACCCGGTAGTGATCGGCGCTTTCGCGGTCCTTCGAATGATTGACCGGATTGAGCATCTCGAACGCACGCCAGGCGTCTTCGGTACGGTTCTGCGCCGCCAGTGCCAGCACCACCCAGGTCGCCGCATGGGTATACTGTCCGCCGTTTTCGCGAACCCCTGGCGGATAGGCCTTGATGTAACCCGGATCCTGCTCGGTTCCGGAGAGTGGTGGCGTGAACAGACGGATGATCTGATGATCGCCGTCAGCCAGTTCGGCCAGCACCGCATCCATCGCCTGTGCCGACCGCTCTGTGTCGCCTTCGCCGGAGAGGACGCTCCAGGACTGGGCAATCGAATCGATCCGGCACTCGCTGCTTTCAGCAGAACCCAGCGGGGTGCCGTCGTCATAGTAGCCGCGACGATAGTGGGCACCATCCCAACCGGCCGTTTCCAACGCCTTCTTGAGGCTTTCCAGATGTGCGTCCCAAGCGGAAACCCGCTTCGTGTCGCCACGTTCACGGGCAATGACCAAGAACGACCGCAGTGTCGATGCGAGGAACCAGCCGAGCCAAACGCTGGTGCCGCGCCCTTCGATACCGACACGGTTCATGCCGTCGTTCCAATCACCGCCAAGGATCAGTGGCAGGCCGTTCTCGCCCTTGCGGGCAATGGCAAGATCAAGCGCCAGGGCGCAATGTTCGTAAAGGCTGGCACGCCGCTCCGACACGGCCGGCTGGTAGAAGCTGTCATGCTGGCCGGGTTCCAGAGCAGCGCCTTCGATGAAGGCGATCTGCTCGTCGAGAATGTCCTTGTTGCCGGTAACCGAACAATAGTGCTGCACCGCATGGCCGAGCCAGACCACATCGTCGGAAATCAGCGTGCGCACGCCGGCGCCTGTGTTCGGCAGCCACCAGTGAAGCACGTCGCCCTCGATGAACTGCCGCGCGGCGGCGTTGAGGATCTGTGCCCGGGCAAGCTCCGGCCTGTGGACGATAAAGGCAAGCGTATCCTGCAGCTGGTCACGGAAGCCGAAAGCGCCGCTGGCTTGGTAGAAGGCCGAGCGTGCAAGGATACGGCAACCAAGGCTCTGATAGGGGAGCCAGGCATTGACCATATTGTCGAACGCCTTGTCGGGCGTTTCAATCTGCAGCACACCGGTAAAGTCCTGCCAGTAGCCGTTGGATGCTTCGAGAACAGTTTCGAACGTGCTCCTGCGGGCCTCGGCGAGATTTTCAAGCGCCTGTCCGGCATTGTCGGAATCGCCGATATAGAACGTCAGTTCGCGGGTAGCACCCGCCTCCAGCGTCACATCGACAACGATCGCCGCACAGGGATCGCCATCGGCTTCGACGTCACCCGATAACTGACCGCCATCAATCACAGCCTGGGGGGCATAAATGCTGCCCCCTTGGCCCAGGAATTCGCGGCGGCTTGAGGTGAACCCTGACGGCCTGTCGCTCGCCGCGAGGAAGGCGGTGCGGCCGGAATAGTCGATGCTGTACGGATTGGTCGCCAGCACCGCACCACTCGCTTCATCCTGATGTGACAAGATGAACGGCGCGGTCTTTGTCCGGTTATTGCCCAGCACCCATTCCGCATAGCCGTAGATCTTGAGGCTACGGGCTTCGCCGGATGTGTTGTTCAACCGCAGCCGCAGATACTTGACCGGCGCGGTGCGATGAACAGTCTGGCCGACCTCGATCTCCAAACCGTCCTGGGTACTCTTGAACACGGAATAGCCAAGACCATGCCGCGTCTCGAATTGAACCGACTTGCGACGGGACAGCGCAGCGTAGGGCGACAGGACGGCACCGCTATCCATGTCGCGGATAAAAATGGCTTCGCCGGGACGGTTGATGACGGGATCATTGGTCCATGGCGTCAGCTGGTAGTCGCGCGAATTACGGCCCCAGGTAAACGCAGCCCCTTCGGCCGCAACATGGAAACCGAAAGCTTCATTGGAAATCACGTTGATCCACGGCTGCGGCGTCGCTTCACCACCGCGTAGACGGGTGACGTA
Organism: Rhizobium sp. PL01; assembly: GCF_033447125.1. Classification (NCBI taxonomy): domain Bacteria; kingdom Pseudomonadati; phylum Pseudomonadota; class Alphaproteobacteria; order Hyphomicrobiales; family Rhizobiaceae; genus Rhizobium; species Rhizobium sp. PL01. Next base: position 129,131 of record NZ_JAWQUM010000006.1, read on the forward strand.
TTCGCGGCCATCAGCAGAGAAACCACCATAGCCGTTCCAGAAGTCCAGCCCATCGCCATTGATCTCGACGTTCTTAGCACCACTCTCTTCCGGGATAACTGCCAGCAACGGCGCAACGGCAACGTCATCCTTGGGCAACGGTTTCGCCAGAAGATTTTCAGCACGCGAAATCTGGTCGGAAATCTTGCCGTTGCGGGCATGGAACACGGCACGCGACGCGGACAGCAAGGCCGTCCAGGTCTCCGGCTCCATGATATCGCGGCGAACGGCAAAGATGTGCTGACGCGGACCATCTGACAAGCCGCGCAAGCGCAGGTTTTCCGCCATCGCATCCAGTGTGTGCTGCATGTCCTGCGCATAGGACGAGGCACGCTCGTTGATGATCACCAAGTCGGCGGTGACGCCACGCGAACGCAGATACTCCTGCGCCCTCAACGCTTCCCGCGCGATACCAAGATCGATGTCATCGTTGATGCGGACGGCAAAAATCGGGAAGTCACCCGACATCGACAGCGGCCAGAGCGCCGATTGCGGGGAAAGACCGGCCTGAACCGTGGCGGTATCAGCGCGCAACTGCATGTCTGGGTAAACAAGGTAGCGGCCGAGCATCTGGAAGCTTGCGGCTTCCTGCGAGGTCACGCCGACATGGCGCATCTGTACCTGCGAACGGGTCCAGGCGTGGATCAGTTCATGGTTGAAGCTGTCTGGGTGGCGATAGCGATCGACAGCCTTATCAATATCCTGACGGTTTGGTGCAGCAATGGTCCAGAAGATCACGCTGACCTTTTTGCCTGCCGGGACGCGCACGACCCGGCGCAGCGAGACGATGGGATCAAGCGTGTAACCGTCCGCACCCGAGAGCTTGGCATCTGTATCGAAGGCCTGCGCTTCGGCAAGCGTGCGGCCCACGCCGATGAAGCGGCGGCGATCCGTCTCTGCCTCGGTATGGCGGGTGCTTGCGGCGTTATCAACGATCAGATGCGCAACCTGCATATCCGGTTCGCTCGGGCTGCGCTTGTTACGCGTGACGCGGATGACGTCGCCCTTCGGATCGACTTCCGTCTTCAGGAACATCTTGGCAAACAGCGGATGGGCGCTGTCGGTATCATCCGTGGTCAGAACAGGTTCTGCATAGGATGTCACTTCGATGAAGCGATCCTCAGTTCCGGTGTTGAGCAGGATCACCCGACGGCCTTCGGCATCGTGCTCGGTGGCGACGATACATTCGACTTCGCTGGTCAGATCGCCGACTTTCTTGATGAACTCGGCCTTGTCGTCGCCGAAGCGGGTCGTCATCGTTTCGCCTTCGGCACGGCGCGGTTCGGCCGTCGCCGACCACCAGTCTCCAGTGGTCGTATCGCGCAGGAAGATGAACGTACCGGAGCGGTCCTCGGTCGGATCGGCCTTCCAGCGCGCAACGGTCTGGCCGTTCCAGCGGGAATAGCCGGAACCGGTTGCCGTCAGCATGACCGCATAGTGGCCGTTCGACAGGAACACCGTCTCGCGGTCCTTGACCAGCGGATTGGTGATGACTCGAACTTCGGGACGCAGCAGATCTTCCTGGCCCTTGCCGAGCGATTCCGGCTCCTTCTTGGTGTTGATGATCGGAATATCGCGCGGTGCCTTTTCCTGCAGCAGCAGTTCGGCAGCTTCGATGACCGGATCGGCGTGGAACCACTCGCGCAGGCGTCCGTTGAAGACGACGTTGGCGACGGCTGCAATCGACATGCCGTGATGGTGGGCATAGTAGTTGCGCACGACGGCGCAGGTCTTGCCTTCCGGTACGCGGGTGGGCGTGAAGTCGACAGCATCGTGGAAACCGTAGACGCCGAGCGCGCCAAGGCCACGCAGACGCTCCAGGTTGGCGATGGCCGCCTTCGGAGCGTACATGCTGGCGAGGATCGAGGCGTAGGGAGCGATGACGGCATTCTGGCCAAGACCGCGCTTCAGGCCGAGCGTCGGGACGCCGAAGTTGGTGTACTGATAGGTCAGTTCATGGTCGCGGGCGTTGAAGGCCGCTTCCGAAATGCCCCACGGCGTGCCGAGGCGGCGGCCGTGGTTCATCTGTTCCTGAACGATCAGGTTGTTGGTCTGGTTGAGAATACCACCCTGCCGCTCCTGCATGACCAGCGGCGGCATCAGGTATTCGAACATCGAGCCCGACCAGGAGATCAACGCACCGCGCGCACCGATCGGCACGATCGGCCGGCCAAGCTTGTACCAGTGCTCTGTCGGCAGGTCGCCCTTGGCGATGGCAAACAGGCTGGTGAGACGGGCTTCGGATGCCAGAAGATCGTAGCACGCTTCGTCGAGTTCGTTCGCATTGACGCGGTAACCGATCGACAACAGGCGCCGCTCCGGGCGGAACAGGAAGCTGAAATCCATCGTGAAGGCGATATCGCGGGCCCGGTCGCGCACGACGATCAGGCGCTGACGCAGCGCTTCGATGGCGCCGAGATCGAACACGCCGTCGGCAATATGCGCTTCGCAGGTATTGACGAGCATGGTCGCCCATTTCGTCACTTCGCCACTCTGGGCGTTCTTCACCTCATGGTCGAGATTGACCGTAAGCTTGTGAATATCACGCGCCAAGACCGCTAGATTGATCACCCGGATGGAGGCGAATTCATGCTCGCGCTTGACGGCGGCAAGCGCGTTCTGGAAGCCGGCAATCCGTTCTTCCATTAGACGGCGCAGCGGCCGCACGGTCTTGCGATCGTCCGGAAGCTCAGCGAGGATCTCCAGCAGAATGGAAGCGACGTCGCCGATACCATCGAGATTGCCCTGCACATGCGCCGATGGAGCTTCAGCCCACTCGCGGCACATCGAGGACACCGCGATCAGGTGGCCGGCAAGATTACCACTATCGACGGCGGAAACGTATTTCGGCTCCATCGTTTCCAGCGTGTCGGTCTTGTACCAGTTGAAAAGATGGCCGCGGTATTTCGGCATGCGGTCGACCGTGGCGACTGTTTCTTCCAGGCGGCGGATGGTCTCCTCGAAGCCGATCCAGCCGAAATCACGGGCGGACATGACGGAGAGAAGATAGACACCGATATTCGTCGGCGACGTGCGTTCGGCGAGGATCGGATGCGGAATTTCCTGGAAATTGTCCGGCGGCAGGAAATGCTGATCGGCAGTGACGAACTGCTCGAAATAAAGCCATGTCCGCCGCGCGATCTTGCGCAGCTCCTCGACGACTTCGTCCGGTACGACAAGCTGGTCTTCGGTCTCGGCCGACTGGCTGACGAACCATGCGATAGCTGGAGAGAGTGCCCAGAGCAACGCAAACGGAATACCGATAAAAGGAAGTCCGGTATCGGAAATCGCAGCCAATAACAGCGAGATGCCCGACAGGACCGGTGCGATCCACATCGTTCGATAATAATCGAGGATGCTGCCACCGGCCGAACTTTGCACCTGCGCGGCTGTGCGCCATTCCAGCATCAGCTTGCCGCTGACGAAGGTCCGGTAGATAGAACGCACGATTGCGTCCATCATCATCGCGGCCGAATGGGCGATGAAGACGATGCGCAATGCGACCTGCGCATTGGCGGCCTGGATTTCCGAGAGAACGGCATGAAGGTGGGCGCGCGCTACAATATCGTTGCGGCGGGGCATGATGCCTGAAATCAGCGACAAGGTGGGCGCGACGAACAGGCTGAAAATCAACACGAACTGCCAGACCAGTGCCTGCGTCGGCTCCATGTAATACCAGCCCATGACCGAGGCGATCAGCCAGGCACACGGGATCAGCGAGCGGCGCAGGTTGTCGTACATCTTCCAGCGGCCGAGCATGCTGACGCCGTTGGACAGATTGAACATATACGGCAGAAGCTGCCAGTCGCCGCGTGCCCAACGATGCTGGCGCGACATCTCGACCTCGTAGCGGATCGGGAAATCCTCGACCAACTCGACATCGCTGACTAACGCGCAATGCGCCAGAGAGCCTTCAAGCAGATCGTGGCTGAGAACCGAATTTTCCTCGATCTTGCCCTTCAGAGCAGCTTCGAAGGCATCGACGTGATAGAGGCCCTTGCCGGTAAACGTACCTTCGCCGGCGATGTCCTGATAAACGTCGGAGACGGTGAATACATAGGGGTCGATACCGCGGTTGACCGAGAAGATGCGCTGGAATGCCGACGCATCGCTGCCGGTGGTCAGCGAAGGGGTCACACGCGGCTGCAGGATACCGTAACCGGCCGTGACCCTCTGCGTGACTGGATCGACAACCGGGCGGTTGATCGGGTGATAGAGTTTGCCGACAAGCTTGGTGACCGCATCGCGCATCAAGCGCGTGTCGGAATCCAGCGTCATGACATACTGGACGTTTTCCGGCACGGTATTGGCACCGGCGAGGAAGCTGGTATCGCTGTCGCCGCGCAGAAGCAGGTTCAACTCGTGCAACTTGCCACGCTTGCGCTCCCAGCCCATCCAGGCGCCTTCCGCTTCGTTGTAGAGGCGGCGGCGATGCAGCAGGTAAAAACGAGTGCGTCCGTCGTGGGCATAGCGGGCGCTCAAGGTGTCGATCTCGGCCTTGGCATATTCCAGCACGTCGAGATCGGCGGCGGTTTCCTCCTCCGGACTATCGACCCAATCGCTGACCAGCGCGAAATAGATCTCGCCCTTCGGATTGGCAAGATAATGAACTTCCAGATTACGCACCAGTTCATCGACATGATCGCGCTTGGAGATCAGGCAGGGGACGACGACGAGGGTTCGTGCATCCTCCGGTATCCCGTCAAGGAACTCGTATCCGACCAGTCGTGACGGGGTGACGGAGAGCGTCACCAGCGTGTTGAAGAGGCCGGCCGCACCTTCGGAAGCTGGAAGGGCAAACAACAGCAGCATGATCAGCTTGGCACCCGTTGGAATTTCCATCGGGCTGACGAAAACATAGACAGCGATCATCGCAAGGATGGTCAACAGGATGTTCGGGCCGGCAATCGCAAACCAGTCCAGCTTCCGGCCAAGCCGGATGATGGTCTGGAGAACGGATGGCCGGTAGCCGATCTTTTCCTCCAGCAAGCGGCGCTGTTTGCCGACGAGGAAGCCGCCGACATTCGGCTCGTGCGGCATATCGATTGTGCTGGCATCAGCCTTGACCATGGCAAGCGCGATCTGCGTGACTTCCAGCTCGGAACTGCCGGAGCGGCGCGCCAGCCGCTCAATGGTGTTGCGGTACTTGTTGCGCGATCCGAAATCGAGGGCGGAATAATCCGAGCCCTCACGCAATGCCTCGTCCAGCTTGCTGACGCTTTCGAACCAGACGGCCCAATCATTGTCATCGATTTCGCGCAGGCTGCGGATGATGTTGCTCATCGTCGCATTGCCTGACGACAGCCGGTTCTGCTCGGCGACCAAAGCCTCCTCGACATCGCTGCCACGCTTTTCGAGCTGTTCTTCCAGCCAGGTGATGACGAAACCGGAAGTCTGCGAACCGTCCCGCAACCGGTAAAGCAGCTGGGCGACGAATGTATTGTCTGCACAGAGCGGCTCGGCTTCCGCCAGCACCGACCCGAATTTCTCAGGCGTGCCGAGACGGACGATCTGGTCGGCGACGTCGTTTGCCTTGTTACGCATGTTGCGCGACCGGTCGACCCGGATGGCGATGCGCCGCAGATTTTCGATCAATACGAACCGGACGATCGACGGCAGCGCCCACAATTCGCCGATCTTGAAGGTCTCGTGCTCCTGGAAGCCGGCAACCATGGCCGTCAGGCTTTCGCGCGAAACCGTGCTGTGGGTGTGGGCGATGTAGAGCCAGGCCAGCGCCATCGTCCGCGGGATCGTCGTGCCGGCAACCGCCAGAGTGGGCAGCTGACGATAAAACTTGCGCGGAAAATCGCGTCGCACTTCCTGGATCGATTCCTCGACCAGATAGTGATTGTCGAGCAGCCACTCGGCAGCAGGCGTGATCGAGGCGCCGGCTTCAACGTCGGTCGCCGTTACCTTGTAGACGCGGAAAATCTCGTCTTCATTTTCGCGGTGGCGCGGACGGAATTCGAACGGAAAGAACCCCGGAAGGGACGAAACGCCGTCACGGGCGAGCGCTGCACCGCATTTATGAAGCTCATCAATGGTGAAATAAGTCGAGCGGATCGAATCGTTGTAATCGATCGGCTTGATCTCGGCTTCGCGCGGAGGCGTGGACGGCGTGTTATGAAGGGGCATGGGTACGGGTTCTGGATCCAAGCGGTGTTGAAGGGTCCGGTGGTCGTGCCGGATGGGCTGGCGCCCTGATTTTTGGCTATGCGCTTCCACTATCCTAGCTGTCCGCTTGCGCTCTGCCGAAAGCCTTCAGGTCTCGCGCACGCGGGAAACCCAGGAATTTGGCATTGCCCGGACGGGCTTTGGAAGGTGTGAAAACGACAGTCGCTTCGCTAACAAGGCTGCGTGGTGCAAGAAATTGGCATTTTTTAGCCGCAGTGCCAATATGTTGCAAGAAGCGCGGCCGACGTTGGGGACGAATTCGCGCGCACCGCGCAAAAGAAAGCGCAGCATACACTTTTTTCGTCTCAACCAATGCCGGGAAATTGTTAGCGACCGTATCTTTGAGGCTATTCATCCAGACCGGAACGCACCCCGATTGGAAAGGTTCCATCCGTTATGATGCGCTGCAACTGAGCGCCTTCGTCGGCGCCTTGCCGTCAAACCTGCTTGACGATCCATTCCCGGAAAGCCTGGCTGACCGGATTTTCCAGCTTGCCCTCCGGCACCACCAGATAATAGCTGTTTTCCGTCTGCATCGGCCGATCGAAGACGACGCGCAATCGGTCGGTAGCCAACTCCTGCTCGATCAGGTAGCGCGGCACCAGGGCGAAGCCCAAGCCGGCGATAGCAGCCTCAATCACCATGGAAAACTGGTCAAACCGGTTGCCGCGATAGGCCGACTTCATCTCGCCACCATTGCTCTCGAACCACAGCGCCCACATCTTCGGCCGTGTGGCGAGATGCAGCAGCGGCTTGTGCTCCAACTCGCCCGGTTCCCGCATCGGGTTGAGCGCCAGGAGGGCCGGACTCGCCACCGGCACAATGACCTCGCTGCAGAGGTAGCTGCAGGTGGCATGCGCCCAGACCGGCTGGCCATAGTGAATAGCGAGGTCGAAATTCTGCTCCTCGAAATCGAAGGGCTGCGACCGCGAGGCGATATTGATCACCGTGCCGGGGTGCTGATTGAGAAAGTCCGGCAGGCGCGGCGTCAGCCAGCGGCTGCCGAAAGTCGGGAGCGACGCGATGGACAGGCTCGATTCCGAGCGCGCCGATGCCATGGCGCGAACCATCAATTCCTCCGACTGGGTCAGCAACCGGCGCACCTCGGGCAGGAACTTCTGCCCGGCATCGGAGAGAATGACCCGCTGGCGGACACGCTCGAACAGCAGCACGCCGATCTGGCTTTCGAGATCCTTGATCTGGCGGCTGACGGCGCTCTGGGTGAGGTTCAGTTCAGCGGCGGCCTGCGTGAAGCTGCCATGACGCGCGGCACATTCGAATGCCTGCAGCGTGGTGACGTCCGGGACCAGTCTTCTGCTCAACTTCATTCCAGCCTCGCATGATCATAGTCACAACTGTCGCAATCAATGCCCGTTCGCCCCATATATGATACGAATTGAGAATGATCACCGTTATCCCTTCCATACTGCGAGGCGCGTTGCCGTGAAAGAGAATAGTTTCATATCCGCCGACCTTATCCGCTCGGCCTTTTCCGCAGCGATGTCAGCCATGTACCGCACGGAAGTGCCGGCCTATGGCACGCTGATGGAATTGGTGGGCAAGGTGAACGCCGAAACGCTGGCCGCCGACCCGGATCTGCAGGCCCGGCTTGAGGACACGGATTCGCTGGAGCGCATCTCCGAAGAGCGCCATGGTGCCATTAGGCTTGGCTCGGCTGCCGAACTGTCGATGATGCGCCGCGTCTTTGCCGTCATGGGCATGCTGCCGGTTGGCTACTACGATCTATCGACCGCCGGCGTGCCGGTTCATTCAACGGCTTTTCGCCCGGTCGGCGATGCTGCCTTGAAGAAAAACCCGTTCCGCGTCTTCACCTCGCTGCTGCGGCTCGACCTGATCGCCGACAAAGCCTTACGCGATGAAGCCGAGCAAATCCTATCCAAGCGCCAGATCTTTACAGACGGCGCCATCGCGCTGACGGAAAAGGCGGAAAAGCAGGGCGGTCTCGACAAGGCCGATGCCGAGCTTTTCGTGGCTGAGGCGCTGGAAACTTTCCGCTGGCACGATCAGGCCAATGTCAGCCCCGATATGTATCACCGTCTGCATGATGCTCACCGGCTGATCGCTGACGTTGTTTCCTTCAAAGGCCCGCATATCAACCACCTGACGCCGCGCACGCTGGATATTGATGCTGTTCAGGCTCGCATGCCGGATTACGCTATTGCCCCGAAGGCGACGATCGAAGGTCCGCCGACCCGCAAATGCGCGATCCTTCTGCGTCAGACATCGTTCAAGGCGCTTGAGGAGCCGGTTTCGTTCCAGGCTACCGACGGCAGCTGGCATGAAGGCTCACACACTGCCCGCTTCGGCGAGATCGAGCAGCGCGGCATCGCGCTGACCCCGAAGGGCCGCACACTTTACGACGATCTGCTCAACGCCTCCCGCAAGATCGTTCGCCCGGCGGCGGACGGTTCGAATGCCGCGGAATACGAAAAGGCACTTTCGGACGCTTTCATTCCGTTCCCCGATACATGGGCCGGCATCCGCACCGAAGGTCTCGGCTATTTCGCCTATTCGCTGACCGCCAAGGGCCGCAAGGCAAAGGCCGAAGCGTCCAAGAGCATCGACAGCCTGATCGCTGACGGTCTCGTGCAGTTCGACCCGATCGTCTATGAAGACTTCCTGCCCGTCAGCGCTGCTGGTATCTTCCAGTCCAACCTTGGTGACGAGGCAACCCAGGAATTCGTCGCAAGCCCGAACCAGCAGCGTTTCGAACTCGATCTCGGTGCCAAGGTTCTTAACGAGTTCGATCACTATGCCGGTATCGAACAGGCTTCGATCGCCGATGTCAGACAGATGCTTTCGTCGGCGCAAGCGGCGGAGTAAAGCTGAAGCAATGATCGACCAGAACCACGTCGCAGCACTGAGCACACTTCTCGGGGACAAGGGTATTGTCGCCGAAGGCAGTGATGTGGCGTCTTATCAGACCGGCGCGCGCTACGATAAAGGCCGCGCCGCAATCGTCCTGCGCCCGCAGACCACCGAAGAGGTGTCGGAAACGGTTTCCTATTGTGTGAGGAACGGTATCGTTCTCGTTCCGCAGTCAGGCAATACCGGGCTCGTTTCCGGCTCGACACCGGATGCCACCGGCACGCAGGCGGTTCTCAGCCTCGACCGGATGACCCGGCGCTTCGATCTCGATCTCGACAACCGCTCGCTCAGTGTCGACGCCGGTTTCCGGCTGTCGGATGTCAACCAGAAACTCGAAAAACATGGGCTGTTCTTCCCCATCGACCTCGGCGCCGATCCACGCCTTGGCGGCATGCTGGCCACCAATACCGGCGGATCGCGTTTCCTGAAATATGGCGACGTGCGCCGCAACACGCTTGGCATCAAAGTCGTTCTCGCCGACGAGGAAGGTACGATCCTCGACCTGACCTCGGAGCTGCGCAAGAACAATACCGGCATCGACTGGAAGCACGTTTTCATCGGCACATCCGGTGCTTTCGGCATCATCACCGAATGTGTCGTCAACCTTGAGCCGCTGCCGAAGCAAGTTGCGACAGCCTATCTGGTTCCAGCCAGCGGCGCCCATGTCATGCCGCTGCTGCGCGCCATGGAAGACAGGCTCGGCGCGTACCTCTCGGCCTTCGAGGGCATCTCGAAGAATTCGGTCACGGCAGCGCTCGATCACGTGCCATCGCTGAAAAATCCCTTTCAGGGCGGAAACGTGCCCGACTACGTCATCCTCGCCGAAATTTCCCGCACCTGGGAACCGCGCGAGGGCGAGCAGTCGCTCGACGCAGTGCTGGAAGCAGTGCTGGCAGAAATCTGGGAGACGGAAGAAGCGCCGCTGGCCGATGCTTTCGTTGGTCCGGCCCATGAAATGTGGGCCTTACGCCATGCCCTATCGGAAGGCGTCAAGCACTCCGGAAAGTTGATCGCCTTCGATCTTTCCTTCCGCAGAGGTGATATCATGTCCTTCTGCGACCGCATGAAGGCCGATATGCCGCAAGCCTTTCCGGAGGTGACGATCTGCGATTTCGGCCATATCGGCGATGGCGGCGTGCATTTCAATCTCGTGGTGCCGAAGGACAGCAATTCGGCATCGGACACGGATTTCGAGCAGCGGCTGCGCGACTGGGTGTTTGCCATGGCCGTCCGGGATTTCAACGGCAGCTTCAGTGCCGAACATGCCATTGGCCGCAAAAACCAGGCCTATTACGACCTTTATACGCAACAGAAAATCAAGGACATGGCCCAGGGCCTCAAAGCCATCACCTCGCCGGGAAATCTCGGTGCGGTGCGCTTCGGATAGTCCTTCTACCAAGAAAACGGGAGTTTGCTCATCATGAACATTGCAACAAAGTCGGTGAATGTCGTTCAGGAAACGGCCGCCCTGCTGGAGAAGCTAGGCGTCTCCAAGGACCTCTACACCGGTGGCGACATGGCCTCCTTCTCGCCGGTCACCGGCGAACAGATCGCCAGCCTGAAGACGGTAACCGCTGCTGAAGCTGCCGCCAAGATCGAAAAGGCCGACGCGGCATTCCGCGCCTGGCGTCTGGTCCCGGCACCGAAGCGTGGCGAACTGATCCGCCTGCTCGGCGAAGAACTGCGTGCCAGCAAGGCCGATCTCGGCCGTCTGGTCTCGATCGAAGCCGGCAAGATCACTTCGGAAGGTCTCGGCGAAGTCCAGGAAATGATCGACATCTGCGATTTCGCAGTCGGTCTCTCCCGCCAGCTCTACGGTCTGACGATCGCTACCGAGCGTCCCGGCCACCGCATGATGGAAACCTGGCATCCGCTCGGCGTCATCGGCGTCATCTCCGCCTTCAACTTCCCGGTCGCCGTCTGGGCCTGGAACTCGGCGCTTGCACTGGTCTGCGGCAACGCCGTTGTCTGGAAGCCGTCGGAAAAGACACCGCTCACGGCACTTGCATCGCAGGCTATCCTTGATCGCGCCATCGCCCGCTTCGGCGATGCACCGGAAGGCCTGACGCAGGTTCTGATCGGCGACCGCACCATCGGCGAAGTGATGGTCGATCATCCGAAGGTGCCGCTGGTTTCGGCCACCGGTTCCACCCGCATGGGCCGCGATGTCGGTCCGCGCCTTGCCAAGCGTTTTGCCCGCGCCATCCTCGAACTCGGCGGCAACAATGGCGGCATCGTCTGCCCGTCGGCCGATCTCGACATGGCTCTGCGCGCGATTGCTTTTGGAGCGATGGGCACCGCTGGCCAGCGCTGCACGACGCTGCGCCGCCTGTTCGTTCATGAAAGCGTTTACGATCAGCTCGTTCCGCGTCTGAAGAAGGCCTATACGAGCGTTTCCGTCGGCAACCCGCTGGAATCCGCCGCGCTCGTCGGCCCGCTGGTCGATAAGCCGGCCTTCGACAATATGCAGAAGGCACTGTCCGAGGCGAAAGCCCATGGCGGCTCGATCACCGGTGGCGAACGCGTCGATCTCGGCCACGCCAACAGCTATTACGTCAAGCCGGCTCTGGTCGAAATGCCGAAGCAGGATGGTCCGGTGACCGAAGAAACCTTCGCACCGATCCTCTACGTCATGAAGTACAGCGACTTCGACGCTGCCGTTGCCGATCACAATGCTGTGGGCGCCGGCCTCTCCTCGTCGATCTTCACGCTCGACCTTCAGGAAGCCGAACGCTTCCTGTCGCCTGACGGTTCCGACTGCGGCATCGCCAATGTCAACATCGGCACCTCCGGCGCTGAAATCGGCGGCGCATTCGGCGGCGAAAAGGAAACCGGCGGCGGCCGTGAATCAGGCTCCGATGCTTGGCGCGCTTACATGCGCCGCGCCACCAACACGATCAACTATTCGAAGGCCCTGCCATTGGCACAGGGCGTCTCCTTTGACATCGAATAAGGATAGGTCATGACCATCAACACCAAGGTTGAGGAGGCGGGCTTTGCGCCCGCCTCGCGGATTTCCACCATCGGCGTTTCGCAGATCCTCAAGATCGGCGCCCGGGCACAGGCGATGAAGCGCGACGGCAAGCCGGTAATCATTCTCGGCGCCGGCGAACCGGATTTCGATACACCCGATCACATCAAGCAGGCAGCCTGCGATGCGATCCAGAGTGGCAAGACAAAATACACCGCACTCGACGGTACGCCGGAGCTGAAGCAGGCGATCCGGGACAAGTTTTCCCGCGAAAATGGCGTTTCCTACGCGCTTGACGAAATCACCGTGGCAACCGGCGCCAAGCAAATCCTCTTCAACGCCATGATGGCGACGCTGAACCCCGGCGACGAAGTGATCATCCCGACGCCATACTGGACCTCCTATTCGGATATCGTCGAGATCGCCGAGGGCAGACCTGTGCTGATCGCCTGCGACGCAGAGGCCGGTTTCCGGCTGAAAGCCCACCAGCTCGAAGCGGCGATCACGCCGAAGACGCGCTGGGTGATGCTGAACTCGCCATCCAACCCATCGGGCGCAGCCTATAGCGCCGAAGACTACCGCCCGCTGCTCGACGTCCTCTTGAAGCACCCGCATGTCTGGCTGCTGGTCGACGACATGTACGAGCACATCGTCTATGACGGCTTCAAGTTCGTCACCCCGGCAGCCCTTGAACCGGCACTGAAGAACCGGACGCTGACCGTCAATGGCGTCTCCAAGGCCTATGCCATGACCGGTTGGCGCATTGGCTATGCCGGTGGTCCACGCGAGCTGATCAAGGCGATGGCCGTGGTCCAGAGCCAGGCAACGTCCTGCCCCTCCTCGGTCAGCCAGGCTGCCTCAGTCGCCGCGCTGAACGGCCCACAGGACTTCCTCAAGGACCGCACGGCGAGCTTCCAGCACCGCCGCGATCTGGTCGTCGCAGCGCTCAATGCTATCGACGGTCTCGACTGCCGAACAACCGAAGGCGCGTTTTACACCTTCTCCGGATGCGCCGGCATGCTCGGCAAGACGACGCCCGGCGGCAAGCTGATCGAGACGGACGCGGATTTCTGCGCCTACCTGCTCGACGACGCCCACGTCGCCGTTGTGCCAGGTTCGGCCTTTGGCCTGTCGCCGTTCTTCCGCATCTCCTATGCGACCTCGGAAGCAGAACTGCGTGAAGCACTGGCGCAGATTGCAAACGCCTGTGCAGCCTTGCGTTAAAACCCTTGAGCCTGCCGGTGCATACAGCATCGGCGGGCTCCATTCGAGCCTTCTGAAATAAAATGAACGCCGCGAAACTTATCCGGAAACGGCCCCGTTGCTTGAATATCTGCAAAGACAGATGAACCAGAACCGGGAGAGAATTTCATGTGGTCTTCATTCGCCAGGACAGCATCGCTGACACTGCTTGCCGCCGGCATTGCCGGTAGCGTTTTCGCCAACCCCATGGTTGGTGGCGCTCCGATGTATGAAAACAAGAACATCGTCGAGAATGCCGTCAATTCCAAAGACCACACCACTCTGGTGGCCGCGGTCAAGGCAGCTGGTCTTGTCGATACGCTTCAGGGCAAAGGCCCCTTTACCGTTTTCGCACCCGTCAATGCCGCCTTCGACAAGCTGCCTGCCGGCACGGTCGATACATTGCTGAAGCCTGAAAACAAGGCGATGCTAACCAAGATTCTGACAGAACACGTGGTCGCCGGAAAGCTCTCTACTGCCACGCTGATGAAGCGCATCAAGGCCAACGGCGGCAAGTACAACATGGTTGCCGTCAGCGGTGACGCGCTCACCGCTGTCATGCGCGGCAAGAGCATCTATATCCTGGACGAAAAGGGCGGCGCCTCGAAGATCACGGTTGCCGACGTCAACCAGTCGAATGGTGTGATCCAGGTCGTCAACAGGGTGATGCTGCCGAAGTAATCACCAGCCGCCATTGCGGGAGAAACATCAACCCTGCCGTTTCCAGACGGCAGGGTTTTGCACGTCGAAAGAGTTTTGCAGCGCCCGAAATTGCTGCTATCCGGTAACTGCAACCATCAGAATTCACAGTGCCGTCACCGGACACAGACAGGGGCAGCCGGAGCATGTTCTCCAGTTTACGGCAATCGACGGATATCATTGAAAACCTCCGGAACAATTCGTTCGAGCCCGCCCATGCCGACTATTACAAGGGCAAGCCCGGCCGCCCGCTCAATCTCATTCTCAAGGCTCGCCAAGACTTTCTTTCGGTCTGGCGCCAAGGCGATTATACCGACCGTGTCGCCGTAACCAAAATCTTCGGCCGTCAGATCGTCGTCGTCAATTCGCCGGACGCGATCCGCTATGTCGTCGCCAAGCGTCACGAGAATTTCGAGCGCAAAACGCCACAGATGCGGCGCGCCCTGGAATTTCTACTGGGCGACGGGCTGTTCATTTCCGACGGCGAAACCTGGAAGCAGCGCCGGCCGCTGGTCAACGATATCGTCCATAAGAACCGTGTGCCGGCTTTCGGCAAGATCATGGAAAACACCACAAGCGAACTGGTGCATCGTTGGGAATCCCTTCCCGATGGCGCGCCGGTCAACGCGCTGTTCGAAATGGCTGGTCTGACGGCGGAAATCATTTCCCGGGCCGTGTTCGGCAATGACCTCGGCGAAGACGGCGCCAAAGCCGTCAGCGAAGGTTTCGAGAGCTACCAGTCGTTGATCGATTCCGTGAATATCGGCTACTTCCTCGGTTTCGACGAAGGTCTGCCGGTGCTGCGGACGCCAAAACTGCGCCGGTCCGTGTCTCGCATTCATCAGATCATCGACAAGGTGGTCGAGGATCATCTGGCCGGGCGCGGCGACGACAATTCGATGGTCGAGCTTCTGGTGCGGCGGCAGAAGCGCAATCCGGAGTTGAAGCTCGACGTGGTGGCGCTCCGCAACGAGGCAGCCACCATCTTCATGGCCGGCCACGAAACCACGGCAGCGACGCTGACCTGGGCATGGTACCTGCTGTCGCGGGCGCAATGGGTCGAAAAATCGCTGCATGAGGAAATCGCCCGCGTCTGCGGCAACCGCGTCCCGACGCTTGACGACATTCCGCAACTGGACTGGTGCCGCGCCATAATCGAGGAGACGCTGCGTCTCTATCCGCCGGTGCCGATCCTTGCCCGTCAGGCGAAAGAGGCCGACCGGATCGGCGATATCGACGTCAAGCCGGCCTCACTGATCTTGATCGTGCCCTGGCTGCTGCACCGGACGGAAGCATTCTTTAAAGACGCCCACCTCTTCAAGCCCGAGCGCTTCATGAACGGCGGCAAGGCCATACCCTACAGCTACATCCCATTCGCCAGCGGCCCGCGGGTTTGCCCCGGCCTGCAGTTCGGCCTGCAGGAATCGATCCTGTGCCTGGCAATCCTAGCCCAGCGCTTTCATGTGCGTGTGGCGGAAAACGCGAAAGTCGAGCCACAATGCCGCCTGACATTGCGGCCGCGCGGCGGCCTGCCGGTGACGCTGCATCGGCGTGAAAGGGGTTAGCCTCGATGGCGAAACCGACAAATGATGTAAAAAGCGGTCCTACGAAAAGAGCCGCCTGGGTCTACCGCGCTCCAGCGGCACCACCGCTGGCGGACCTGTTAAAGGATAGCGACCGGCGCAAGGCAGCCTTTCGCTACCACGTGACCGGCAATCTCAAGAACCTGCTCGACCTTGCCGTCCACTTCGGATTGAAAGCAGTCCCCGCCAGCATCTGCTCGGCGGCAGGCGCCAGGCTTGGAACGTTTGTCGTCCCGCGCTGGCACACATCATCCGTCAGGAAAACGCAGAACAACCTGAAGCGCCTTCTCCCGGGCGCGACCGAGGAAGAGCGCGATCAGGTTCTCAAGCGGAGTTGGCAAAACCAGGGCCGCATCATGACCGAGTTTTCGATCATCGGGCGCCTTATGCGCCGCGCGGTCTGGCACGATTTGCATCATTTTACAGACGCCTACGCGAAAGGCCCGGTGATCGTCGTCTGCATGCATCTCGGAAACTGGGAGATCTTTGCCCCCAAGCTGGTAGAACTGGGGCTGTCCCCGTCCGCGAACTACACGCCACCCGCCGGCCGGGCACGCGCATGGATCGCCAGACGCGTGCGGATGAAGATCGGATACGGATTACTGCCACCCGGCAAGGACGGCATACGCCCCGCGCTGAACATCCTGAAACAAGGAGGCGCGATCTCGGTTTTTTGCGACGAGGGCTTTGCCGGGAAAATTCGCGGCCCCTTCTTCGGCCGCCCACCGCATCTGGAAGGCAATCTGGCAGTCGTCGCCCGGCTCGCCCGTTTGACCGGGGCGACCATCTGCCCATGTTATGCAGTGCGGCGCGCTGGCACGTCATTTGAAGGTTTTGCGCTTGAGCCAATCATCCTGCCACCTGAACGCAAACCCGGCGAGCGCCTGATCGATGACGTTCTGTTGCTCAACTCGGTCATCGAGCCGATCATCCATGCCCATCTCGATCAATGGTATTTTCTCGACAACGCGCTCTGAGGTCAGCTCGTTGTTCTCTACAAATTCGCAACAAGCGCCGCAAATCGCGAGCCCGCGATCTCGAGCGGCCCGCTATTGTCTATCGTCGTCACATCGGGCTCGTCGAAAATATCCGGCACCTGACGCTTGAGCCGGTTGAGGATATCCTGCTCGCTTTCTCGGCCGCGTGCCACGAGACGGCTTGCCAGCACCTGCGGCGAGGCGGTGATATTGACGATCGCGACCCTTGGAAAGGTCTGCCGGAACTGACCGAGCACCGCCCGGCTGCCATTGGCGATCAGGATCCTGCCGGCCTGCACCTTCTCGAGCGCATCCTTGGGAATTCCGTATTTCAACCCATGCGCCTGCCAGGCAACGGCGAAATCGCCAGCCGACATGCGACTATCGAAGACCTCACCGGAGATGCTCTCGTGATCCTCGCCGCCAGCGTCGGACGGCCGGGTGATGACCCGGCGGACAAAGTCGATATCCGCGCGATCGGCAAAGTGCTGCGCCACGAAGCCGATGACGCTGTCCTTGCCGGCACCGCTGGGGCCGACCACGACGACGATCGCGCCCGTTTGGCCCTGTCCGCGCATCACGCGACCCGCCGGCCTTCGCGCCAGACCGAGCGCACGACCGGGATACCGTCGTTGCGCTGGACACGGACAATATCGGCGCGCAGACCGGTGGCGATCCGGCCTCGATCGTCAAGACCGACGGTCCTGGCGGGCGTCGCGGTGACCATGGCGAGCGCCTGCGGCAGGCTGATACTGTCCAGCTCATCCGCCAGAACGAATGGCGCATGAATCAGGCTGAACGGAACATAGTCCGACGACAACACGTCGAGGACGCCACGCTCGGCAAGGTCCTTGGCGGCGATATTGCCGGAATGCGACTTTCCACGAACGATGTTCGGCGCGCCCATCAGAACGCTGAGGCCAGCGGCATGCGAGGCTTCGGCCGCCTCGAAGCTGGTCGGGAATTCCGCAAGGCGAATACCGAAGCCAACTGATTCCTCGACATGGGCCAAGGTGGCGTCGTCATGGCTGGCAATGGCGATGCCGCGCTCGGCACATGCCTTGGCGATCTCGGTGCGATGTGGCCCGGCATACTTTGCCGACAACGCCTGTTGGCGGGCACAGAATGCCGCAAAAGCCTCGTCGGAAAGGCCACGCTTGTTCTTGTAGTACAGCGTGTACTGCTCCATCGTCTGGAACTGGCGCTGCCCAGGGGCATGGTCCATCAGCGAAACAAGGCCAACCTGCGGATCGTTTTCGAATTCCACGAAATGGGCGAGCACGTTGTCCGTTGAGACCTCGCAGCGCAGGTGGATGCGGTGGTCGGCGCGCAGACGATTTTCCTTTGCGGCCTGCGCCAGGGCGTTTGCCATGTCGCGCATCTCGCCTTGCTCGAAGCCGCCATCCTCGTCCGAGCCCATGCGCAGGCAGTCGAAGACGGTGGTGATGCCGGATGTGACGATTTGCGCATCATGCGCCTGGATCGCTGCCATCTTCAGCCAGCGAACGCCGGGACGTGGTGAATAGTGGGCTTCCAGATGGTCGGTGTGCAACTCGACCAGACCGGGGATCAGGTAGTCACCTTCGAAATCCTCGCCGGTGCGGCTGGCGCCTTCCGAAATATCGGCGATCTTGCCGTCACGGATCAGGACCGAACCGTTGAGAATCTGGTCCTCAAGGACAATGCGGGCGTTGGAGAGAACGGTTTCAACGGTCATATCATGCCATCTTTCGTTTGGACGTGCCGCCGAGCGGCAAAAGCGAGTGAACGGTAAAAGGCGCGCCGCGTTCAGGCTCGGTGAACAATGCAAGCGATGTCACCGGAAGCGGCTTGCCGATAAAGGATGCGAAGGCCTGCTCGAGCACGGCCCGCATCGCGGCCTGCCTCTCCACCGGCACGGCACCCGTCAGCGTCATGTGAAATCGGAAGCTCTCGAAGACGTAGGGATATCCCCATTCCAGAAGATTGCTTCGCATCACGGAGCCAAGCGTTTCGGGTTTGCGGCGGGCAATATCTGCGTCGGATAATGGCGCACGGAATGGCGAGAAGCGCCGCACCGTTTCATCGGCCAAGTCCTGCAATTCGGGACAATCGGCTGCCGGCACCAGTGCGAAGAACGGCCCCAGCTGCCCAAGGGTCATCTTCGGAATATCGAAGCAACTGCGCGTATCGGCAAAGTCATCGAACGCATCGAGAAGCTGCTGTTCGCCCACCCCGGGGGCAAGCGCGAACGGTGCCTTCAGCGTTCCGTGAAAGCCGTAGCGGCGCGGGTCCGCCGTCAGGGCGGTTAATTCCCCGACGCTGAAATCACCCGTGGGCTGAAGATCGCGGGTTTCACCGGTGAACGGGTTCGCTCCGAGCCACCGTTCCGCAGCCGCCGTCAGCGGATCGTTTTCATCGGGCGATATATAAAATGCGTAGCGCACTGGTCATTCCCTGCAGAGATGTCACAGGAGCGGTTGGGACAGCCGAACTGCCGCTGTCGCTACGCGCTCTTCGTGACATTATCGTGATCGCGACGGTGATCCGTCAGCATAGTTCAGTGTGTTTTCTGGCCCATCAGACGCGAGCGCAGAAAGTTGGAGACGCTGTCGAAAATGAAAACGACGATGAGGATCAGGATAACCATATAGCAGACGTTTTCCCAATCGGAATTCGTCCGCATTGCTTCCCAGAGTTTCAGACCGATACCGCCAGCGCCAACAGCGCCGATGATGGTGGCCGAACGCGTGTTGGATTCCCAGAAATACAGCGCCTGGCTGGCAAACACCGGCAGAACCTGCGGCAACACGCCAAAACGTTTCACGGCAAGCGGAGGGGCGCCGACCGATTTGACGCCTTCGCGCTGCTTGTCGTCGATGTTTTCCAGAGCTTCGGCATAGAGCTTTCCGAGCGTGCCGGTATCGGTGAAGAAGATCGCCGACATGCCGGCAAGCGGTCCGGGGCCAAAGGCGCGCGTGAAGAACAGTGCCCAGATCAACATATCGACGGATCGCAGGAAATCGAAGAACCGCTTGGTCACCTGATTGAGCACACCGTTGCGGGTGATGTTGCGCGCGGCAAGGAAGCACAGCGGGAAAGCAATGATCGAAGCAAACAGCGTACCGACGAAAGCCATGACAATGGTCTGCAACAGCTTGGTCCAGACATCGAGATGCTGCCATTCGGAATTGTAGAGGATGTTGTTCCAGGCGAGCGACAGGTTGGAGCGGCTCGGATCGAGCCGGTCACCGCTGACGATCAGGTTCGTGACCTCCCCGAACGACTTGTTGAAGAACGGCGAGTTGGTATCGAAGATGAAATTGGCCCAGCCGGGAAAGCGATTGTGGATGCTGATCTTTTCCTTGTCGACATCGGCCCAGCCGGTCATGCCGAAGGCAAGCGTGATCTTTTCGCCCGGGCGCTTCTGCGTTGCCCATTCCGGCAAGGTGCCTTCCGGCATAACGCCGTCGGAATTCTCAAGATCGATCAGCAGGGTTTCGCCGGCATGGGTGGCTGTGACCTTGCCGTCCGCCACGTCGATGCTGGTCGTGCTGTTGAAATTGACCGTGGCGCGACTGACGACTTCTTCGCTCCGGATTTCCGTGCGGGCGCCCGCTTCCGCACCGCTGTCACCAACGGCTGAATTGGGCGCCATGAAGCTGAAGCTCGAGCTCTTTTTCGGGGCGGCCTGCTGCGTCACGGCCGGAACCTCAATGGTGCGGTCAACCATCTTGGTCTCGATCGTGACCCATTCCGGCTTTGCATCGGGGCCGAGCGGCGAGTAACGCGGATAGACGACCTGCATCGTGCCGTCGTTGGCGATCTTGATATCGGGGCGCACTTCATAGGAAACCCAGTCGGCCAGATAGGTGCCGGCAATGCCCCAATTGGCGTTGACCAGAACTTGGCCGATCGAGAAGAACCACCAGCTATAGATCATGTAGAGCGCAATGCCGGCAAAGATCAGGGCAGAGCGGATACGCTTGCGCGAGGAGCCTTGGACCAGGTGCGGATACCGGGCGGCAATCGCGTCCATCTGGGCCGTATTCATCATCGTGTTGACGGTCATGATCCGCTCCTATTGTGCCAGCTGGAAGGCCTGGTCGCCGACAAGACGGCGGCGCAGCCATGCGGAAAACTGATCGACAGCAATGATCGTCGAGAACAACAGGAGGATGATCGCCAAAGTCTTGGCCTCATGGCCCTGGCTGATCGAAAGCCGCAACGGCTCGCCGATACCACCGCCACCGACTGCGCCGATGATGGTCGAGGCGCGCACATTGATTTCGAGGCGCAGCAGGAAATAGCTCATGAAGTTCGGCAGGACCTGCGGCACGATGCCGAACCAGACCCGCTCGAACCAGTTGCCACCGGCAGCCCGCAGGCCTTCATCCGGCTTCATGTCGGCATTTTCGACCACCTCGAAGAACAGCTTGCCAAGGGCGCCGACCGTATGGATCGAAACGGCGATCATCGCCGGGATCGGGCCTAGGGACAGGATCGCGAGGAAAAAGCCGGCGATCACCACTTCCGGAAAGGCCCTGAGGATTTCCATGACGCGCCGCGCCAATCCACGCACCCAGGGGTTCGGCATCAGGTTGCGGGCGGCGAAGAAGCAGAGAATGAAGCCGAAGAACATGCCGAAGATGGTGGAGAAAATGGCGATATTCAGCGTTTCCAGCATCTTGTAGAAATATTCGGGCACATAGATGCTGTCGGTCAGATACATCCGGCCTTCGGGATAATTGTATTTCAGGCTGCCATCGTCATAGGGCGAGGGCAGATCGAACAGCGCGCGGCCGATTTCGGCGCCGTCGCGCGGCACGAGATCGCCGACGAAATCGAAGAAATAGGGCAGCCGGTCGAAGAACTTGCCGGCATTGGTGGCATTGGCAAACCAGAGCGATCCGGACAAAGCCACGGCCAGCAGCGCGAGACCAAGGAAGGTGTAGGTGCGGCGGCGGAGATTAAGCTCCTGCCAGTGGCGTTCGACCACGGCGCCATTGTCGCTCAGGGTCGTGGGAAGCGCTGACGTGGCCATGAAGTCTCCGGCAAACACGAGGCCTCGACAGGCATCATGCCCCGAGACTGCTTAAACAAGGAAACGCTGGCCGGATGGCCGGCCAGCGCTTTGAATGTGGACGATATCAGCCGCCGATGGTCGATTTGCGAGCGTCGATGATCGGCTTGTAGAAATCGGAATTGACTTCGACGAAGCCCTTGAAGTCGCCGCCCATGACGCCGGCAAAGCAGGCTGCATCGGTCTTCGGCAGATCGAGCATGAACTGCTTGAATTTCGCCTTCATGTCATCGTTCATCGAGGTGCGAACGACGATCGGGCCGTTCGGGATCAGCGGCGAGCGCCACAGTTCGACCAGGTCGTTCATATCCAGAACGCCCTTTTCGACCATCTTGTGCAGGTTGCCGGACGTGTAGCCGTCCTTGAACTCGCCGATACCGGAACCGAAGGTCGTGCCGGCATCGAAGGTGCCCTTGAGCACTTCGAGAACGAGGTTTTCATGGCCGCCGCCGAAACCGGTTTCAGCGAAGAATTCCTTGACCGGCATGCCAATCGTTTCCGGCAGGGTAACGCTCGGGATCAGGTAGCCCGATGTCGAGTCCGGATCGGCAAAGCCGAGCTTCTTGCCCTTGAGGTCGGCAACGCTGGTGTAGCCCTTGTCCTTGCGGGCAACCATGATCGAATAGTAGCCGGTCGAACCGTCAGACTGCTCGGTCGTCAGGATCGGCTCGACAGCATCAGCCTTGGCGAGAAAGATCTTGGCATAACCGGACGCGCCAAGCTCGGCGTAATCGAGCGTGCCGCCAAGCAGGCCCTGGATAACGCCGTCATAGTCGGCAGCCGGGAAGAAGGAAACCTTCTCGACATTCAGCGCCGTCTTCAGATGATCGCCGAGGCACTGGTAGTTGCGCAGACGGTCGGCTTCGTTTTCGCCGCCGATGATGCCGACGCGGAATTCCTTGAGCTCTTCAGCCTGAACGTGGCCGACGAGAGCAAAGAGCGCAACGGCGCTCAGAAGTGCATTCTTCAACATAAGGGTCTTCTCCTGTTATCCCGGCGGCGCCGGTTCACATTCGGTTGCAAAGCTTCTGCCCTTGACGCGGGCCGTCGATCCCGAAGGCCGGTTTAAAGCCCGGCCAGTGCCAGCGGCTTGACGCCGGCGGATTTCGTATTGTCCTGCGCGGCAGGAATATTGATGCTTGTGGACGTCATCGATTCGTCGAGTTCGGCGCCAGAACCGTAGATCTCAGCGACGGCTGCGGCGGTCAGGTCCTGTGGCTGACCATCGAAGACGACCCGTCCATGTGCCATGCCGATGATCCGCTCGCAGTAATTGCGCGCCGTATCCAGCGTGTGCAGATTGGTGACGACCGTGATGCCGTCGCGCTCGTTGATATCGCGTAGTGCGTCCATGACGATTTTCGCGTTCAACGGATCAAGCGACGCGATCGGCTCGTCGGCAAGCAGCATTTTCGGCTGCTGCATCAGCGCGCGGGCAATGGCGACACGCTGCTGCTGGCCGCCCGAGAGTGTACCTGCCGGCTGCAGCGCCGTCTGCTCGATGCCCAGCCGTTCCAGCGCGCCGATCGCCATGATGCGCTCTTCGCGGGTGAACATATTGAGGATGCTCAGAACCGTGGAGCGGTGATTGAGGCGACCGAGCAGAACATTGGTAAGCACGTCGAGACGCGGCACCAGATTGAACTGCTGGAAGATCATCGCGCAATCGCGCTGCCAGTTGCGCAAGGCAGCACCGCGCAGCGACGATACTTCGAGATCGCCGAAATGGATGGAGCCGGACGACACGTCATTCAGGCGGTTGATCATCCGCAGAAGGGTCGACTTTCCCGCGCCTGACCGGCCGATAATGCCGACCATCTGGCCCTGCGGGATGTCGAAGGTAACCGAATCAACGGCAATCTTTTTGCCAAATTGACGTGTTACATTCTTCAGCTGAAACATAGGCATTCGTCCTTTTTGGGCGGCACCGGTCATTGGTACGCCCCTTGCCATAACGGCGCTTGATGAAGGGGCAATGTCAGTTTGATGTTGTTTTTGTTACAACCGCCAATCCCGTCAAAGGCAGGGATTGAAGTGCAAAAAGTCACACATTGTGACGGGCAAGGAATGCGTCGGCATCGAGCATTCTGAAGTCGTTCAGGGCATCGCGCAGCTTGCCATGATCCCAATCCCACCAGGCCAGTTTTTCGAAGCGGGCGGCAATCTCCTTGCCGAAACGCTCACGGATCAGCTTGGCCGGAACGCCACCAACAATCGTGTAAGGAGCAACATCCTTTGAGACGACCGCGCCCGAACCGACGACTGCGCCGTTTCCGATCGTGACGCCGGGAAGCACGGTCGCCCCGTGGCCGATCCAGACATCGTGACCGATGACGACGCGGTTTTCACGCCGCCAGGCAAAGAAGTCCTGTTCCATGTCAGCATCCGGCCAGTAATTCGAGGCGCGGTACGTGAAATGATGCAGGGTTGCCCGCCAGGTCGGATGGTTGGTGGCGTTGATGCGAACGGATGCCGCCAGATTGGCGAATTTTCCGATTGTCGCGCACCAGATCATTCCGTCGCGTTCGATATAGGAGTAGTCCCCGAATTCCACCTCGTCGAGGCGGCACCGATCGCCCACTTCCGTGTACCGCCCAAGGGTGGATTGATTGACAGTTGCGCTTGGATGAATTGTCGGCTCTTCGCTCAATTTCTGGCTCATGCGGCGGCCTTTCGCGGCGAAAATGAAGACACGTCGAGGATGCGGTCCGCGACGGCATCGCGGACTTCCTCGTCGTGGAAAATACCGAGCAAAGCCACGCCTTCAGCCTTCTTCGCTGCAATCATCTCGACCACCACGCGGCGGTTGGTAGCGTCCAGCGAAGCCGTCGGCTCGTCGAGCAGAAGGATCGTGTGATCGGTGATGAAGCCGCGGGCGATGTTGACGCGCTGCTGCTCGCCACCGGAAAAAGTCGCGGGCGGCAATTGCCAGAGTTCGCGGGGCAGGTTGAGCTTTGCCAGCAGCTCGGATGCTCTTTCACGCGCGGCGGCCTGATCGGCTCCACGAGCGAGTAGCGGCTCGGCAACGACATCGAGTGCCGACACGCGTGGAACAACACGCAGGAACTGGCTGACATAACCCAGCGTATCGCGCCGGACTTCTAGCACCGCGCGGGGTGCCGCCTGTGCGAGATCGACCATATGGCCCTGATGTTCGATCAGGATCTGGCCGGCATCGACGGCATAATTTCCGTAGAGCATCTTCAGGATTGAGCTTTTGCCGACACCGGACGGGCCGCCAAGCACGACGCATTCACCCTTCTTGACGGAAAAAGACACGCCGTTGACGACTGGCAACCGGATACCGTCACGCAGATGCATAGTGAAGCTTTTGGCGACTTCGGAAACAACAAGGGGAGTGGCCATGACTATTTGTCCTTTTGGATCATGGTTTTGTCCGAAAACCGGTTCCCACTTTTCGGAACCATGCTCAGACCTGCAGGATGGAGGAAACGAGAAGCTGGGTGTAGGGCTCGCGCGGATCGTCGAGCACCCGATCGGTCAGCCCCTGCTCGATCACCAGACCGTCCTTCATCACCATCATCCGGTGCGAGAGAAGCCGGGCGACGGCGAGATCGTGGGTGACGATGATGGCCGAGAGGCCAAGGTCATGGACAAGGCCACGCACCAGATCGAGCAGACGCGCCTGAACCGAAACATCGAGACCACCGGTCGGTTCGTCCATGAAAACAAGACGTGGGGAGGTCACCAGATTTCGGGCGATCTGCAGGCGCTGGCGCATGCCGCCGGAAAAGGCGCGTGGCTGGTCGTCAATGCGGTCTTCCTCGATCTCAACGCGGCGCAGCCAGTCGGCCGCTGTCGCACGGATATTGCCATAGTGCCGGTCGCCAACCGCCATCAGACGCTCGCCGACATTGGCACCGGCCGATACCGTCATGCGCAGGCCATCGGCCGGATTCTGGTGCACGAAGCCCCAATCGGTGCGCATCAGGAAGCGGCGCTCCGCCTCGCCCATCCGGGCAAGATCGCGGTACTGACCGTCACGCATATGGTACTCGACAATGCCGGAGCTCGGCATCAGCCGCGTGGAAAGACAGGACAACAACGTGGTCTTGCCGGAACCGGATTCACCAACGATGGCAAGCACTTCGCCAGGCCATAGCTCGAAGGAAACGTTGCGGCACCCGATGCGGCTGCCGTAGAATTTCGACACGTCGTTGACTTTGAGAAGCGGGACGGCGCTCATTCTGCGGCCTCCTGTTGGGCGAGAAGATGGCCGGCATGACCATGCTCGCGGCGATCCTCGCAATGGTCGGTATCCGAGCAGACGAACATCCGCCCACCCTTGTCGTCGAGAACGACTTCATCGAGATAGACATTCTCGGCTCCGCACAGCGCGCAGGGCTTGTCGAAATGCTGGATCTCGAACGGATGATCCTCGAAATCGAGGCTGACGACATCGGTATGGGGCGGAACGGCGTAGATGCGCTTTTCGCGGCCAGCACCGAACAGTTGCAAAGCTTCCGACATGTGCATTTTTGGATTGTCGAACTTCGGCGTCGGCGACGGGTCCATGACGTAGCGGCCTTCGACCTTGACCGGGTAGGCATAGGTCGTGGCAATATGGCCATTGCGGGCGATATCCTCGTAGAGCTTCACATGCATCAGGCCGTATTCTTCCAGCGCATGCATCTTGCGGGTCTCGGTCTCGCGCGGCTCGAGGAAGCGCAGAGGCTCGGGAATCGGCACCTGATAGACCAGCGTCTGCCCGGCCGTCAGCGCTTCCTCCGGAATGCGGTGGCGCGTCTGGATGATCGTCGCATCGCGGGTTTTCGTCGTTACCGCGACATTGGCGACCTTCTGGAAGAAGGCGCGGATGGAAACCGCATTGGTCGTATCATCGGCGCCCTGGTCGATGACCTTCAGCACATCCTTGGGTCCGAGAATGGCCGCCGTCACCTGAACGCCGCCGGTGCCCCAGCCATACGGCATCGGCATTTCGCGCGATGCGAACGGAACCTGATAGCCGGGTATCGAAATCGCCTTGAGGATCGCGCGGCGGATCATCCGCTTGGTCTGCTCGTCGAGATAAGCGAAGTTGTATGTGGCAAGGTCAGTCATTCGGCTGCCTCCTTCAAACGGGAATAGGTGTCCAGCCGCTCGGCCAGTGTGCCGGCGTGAAGCTCGAACAGGTGGTTGTCGGCATCGTGGAAATAGATCGACCGCCCCTCGCCTTCGACGCGCGGACGCGGCGGCATAAGATCAAGACCGAGCGAGCGAATGCGTTCAAGGTAAAGATCGACATCCTCATCGCGGATCTTGAAGGCGACGTGATTGTAAGTGCGTTCACTCAGGCTCTTGCCCTGCATGATCGCGATCCAGAGATCGCCGATCGTGAAGAACTTTTCCGGCGAATGGGAGAACGGCTTTTCGCCGCTGGCATAGACTTCCTTGGCATCGAAGACCGTTTCCAAGATGTCCGTCATCCGGTCGAGATCACTGACGGTGAAGGTGATGTGGGAGATGTCCTCGATCATTCGGCCGCGTCCCGAATGGGGTCGTTTTTCTCCACCCCGTTGCGTGCGTCGTATTCGGCGCGCATCCGGCGGACGAGATCAAGCTCAGCCTGGAAGTCGACATAATGCGGCAACTTCAGGTGTTCGACGAAGCCAGTCGCCTGGACGTTGTCGGAATGCGAGATGACGAACTCCTCGTCCTGCGCCGGGGCAACGATATCTTCGCCGAACTCCTCGGCACGAAGCGCCCGGTCGACCAGCGACATCGCCATCGCCTTGCGCTCGCTCTGGCCGAACACAAGACCGTAGCCGCGTGTGAACTGCGGTGGGTTCTTGGCCGATCCCTGGAACTGATTGACCATCTGGCATTCGGTCACCTGGACCGGGCCGAGCGACACGGCAAAACCAAGCTCGGGAATATCGAGTTCAACCTCGACTTCGCCGATGCGAACCTCGCCGACGAAAGGATGGGTTCGAGCGTAGCCGCGCTGGGTGGAATAGGCGAGCGCCAGCAAGAAGCCTTCGTCGCCGCGCGCCAATGCCTGCAGGCGCAGGTCGCGGTTCAGCGGAAACTCCAGCGGCTCGCGGGTCAGGTCGCCCGGCACATGATCTTCGGGCATCTGGCCGTCACCCTCGATCAGGCCTTCGCCTGCAAGGATGTCCGAAACCCGCATCATCGAGCTTTCATCCGCCGTCCGGCGCAGAGGCTCGGCAACCGGTTGATCGGTCAGCAGCGACGGGTCAAGCAGGCGGTGGGTATAGTCGAATGTCGGGCCGAGCAGCTGGCCGCCCGGCAGATCCTTATAGGTCGCCGAGATGCGGCGCTCGATCTTCATCTTCACGGTATCGACCGGAACCGACATGCCGAAACGCGGCAGGGTGGTGCGGTAGGCACGCAGGATGAAGATCGCCTCGATCATGTCGCCACGCGCCTGACGCACGGCAAGGGCTGCGAGTTCCCGGTCGTAGAGCGAGGCTTCCGCCATCACACGATCGACCGCGAGACCGAGCTGGGCAACGATCTGGTCGATCGAGATGGCCGGCAACGCCCGGTCACCACGGCGGCGGTCGGCGAGAAGCTGGTGTGCATTGGCGATAGCGGCTTCGCCACCTTTGACAGCAACATACATGGATCAGATCTCCCGGCGGCGAAGCTTGGTGGTGCGCGGCAGGCACAGGACATCCGTGCCGGCTACGAGGATCAGGTCGACGCCACGCGGAAACAGCCCCCGGTTTTCGCTCCAGAGCGTCAGAAAGATCTCCGGCAGGCCTTTCGGCGCGATGATGGCTTCACCCTTGATGCCCGGCCCCGCGGCAACAAATTCGGGTCCGCCGGTCAGCGAGGCGATCTCGATAACCAATGTGGACGAACGGTCAGGGTATTCCTGAGTACCGAGTGCGAACTGATCGAACCCCGGAACGATGCCGCCGACCTCGATGAAAACAAAACGGGCCTCCGGCTTGACGTTCGTGACCGGTGCACTGGTGTGGAAGGACAGCCAGGCAGGAACGGAAGACTGAACGAGGGCATTCGTCAGCCAGACCGGCGTGCCATCATCGCACAGCGTCAGCGCAATCGCCCCGGCCCCAGCACCAAGCGGTGCAGGCGGCGTCGCGGTAGCGCCGAGCGGCATGATGGTGCTGGGCCGGGCCATGGCATCCATCAGCGCCCGGAAGACGGACTGCGACTGGAAGACTGGATCAGTGAAGGCACCGGCATAGGCACTGGCGTGGATTTCGGTGTGAGCGCCCATCAGTTGTCTCCCCGGACCATGGTGAAGAAGTCGACCCGCGTCGCCGCTGTCTGCTCGGCATGTTTGCGGTCTTCGGCCTGGATGCGGCTTTCGACCGCGTCGATCAGCTGATCGACCAGCTGGCGATGCTCCGGCCGCTGATACAGCGCGTCGAAGATCGCAGCGAGGCGCGCCTTCTCCCGATCATTGCCGAGCAACTGCCCATGGCCGATTTCGCCGGAGGCGAGGCGGACTGTTGCGCGGCTTACCGTCGCCTCTCCAAGATTGAACGGATCGCCGCCGCCACCAATGCGGCCGCGCACCATCACCAGGCCGGTTTCCGGACCGCGCACAGGATGCACCTCCGGCTTAGGCTCGATTGCCTGCCAACCTGCTTGCAGCTCAGCCGTCGAAGCGCGTGCGAGCAGGCCCATTGCCCGCTTGCGCCCACTCGCCGCCGTGCCGGTATTTTGTTTGATCGTATCCATTGCTTCCGTCCGAAATGTCTATTAATATAGACAACCATACATCTGATGTTTTGCTTTTAGAACTTCCACATGACGGGCTTGTGACATGAATGCTAAAAAAGCGGTTGAGCGCCAAACCGGCGTCGCACTCTGGCGTCAGATCGCCGATCTTATCCGGCTCTCGATCAGCAATGGCGACTATGATCAAATGGGCATGGTGCCGCCGGAAACCGTACTGGCCGGACAATTCGGCGTCAACCGTCACACCGTGCGCAGCGCACTCGCGGCGCTGGCGGACGAAGGCCTGGTTCAGGCAATCCAGGGCCGGGGCACAATGATTCAGCGCAAGGAACGGCTGAGCTTCCCGATCTCACGGCGTACCCGCTTTTCACAAGGACTTGGCGATCAAGCCCGCGAAACCGAGGCGAAACTGCTGGCCAAGGCGATATTGCCGGCCGCAGGCGAGGTCGCAAAGGGATTGAAAATCGATCCGGGCGCGCCATGCATCCAGCTTGATCTGGTGAGCAGTGCCGATGGACGGCCTGTATCCTGTTCAACCAGCTTTTTCCCGGAAAGCCGTTTCCCGGCCATGGCCGAACAGTTCGAACAATTGCACTCGATCACCAAGGCTTTTGCCGCACAGGGCCTGGCGGATTACGTGCGAGCCTCGACGGAGCTCGTCGCGCGGCATGCTGATGCCTCAGAGCTGGCGCTGCTTCGCCTTTCTCCCGGCGCCATCGTCATCGAGGCAACCGCCATCAATGCCGATCCGGAGGGAGTGCCGGTACAGTTTTCCCGAACCCGCTTTGCCGCCGATCGCGTCAAGCTGAAGATCGAAACCTGAGCGCATGAAAAAGAGCGCGGTGTAAGGCCCCGCACCTCAGACCGCCGACAAGCGGTGAAAATGATCATCTGGCAAGAGCGGTACCAAACTCCCCGTCATCCTCGCCCTCGTGGCGGGGATCCAGCGACCCGACGTCTGTCGGGTCAAAGGTCTCTTTCAGCCCAAGGACTTGGGCTCGCTGGATTCCTGTGACAGGCACAGGAATGACGGAGGATTTGGCGGTCACATAATTTTCCCATGACCACAAGAACCCGTGTTCTCTACAGCAGCAATCAGACGTCGGCGACGAAAGTCTGCTTCTGCGTGCCAAGGCCTTCTATGCCGAGTTCGACGATGTCACCGGCCTTCAAATATTGCGGCGGCTTGAAGCCCATGCCGACGCCGGGCGGCGTGCCGGTCGAGATGATGTCGCCAGGATGCAGCGTCATGAACTGGCTGAGATAGCTGACCACATGCGCGACACCATAAACCATGGTCTTCGACGAGCCGTCCTGCTTGCTGACGCCATTGACCGTCAGCCACATCTTGAGGTTCTGCGGATCGGCAACCTCGTCCTTCGTTACCAGCCACGGGCCTGTCGGGCCAAACGTGTCGCAGGATTTCCCCTTGGTCCACTGTCCCGCACGCTTGGTCTGAAAATCGCGCTCCGAGACATCGTTGATGACGCAATAGCCAGCGACATGCGCGAGCGCATCCCCTTCTGAAACATATTTGGCTTTTTTGCCGATGATCACACCGAGCTCAACCTCCCAGTCGGTCGCCTCCGAACCGCGTGGAATGAGGACGTCATCGTTCGGGCCGACGATGGCCGAGGTCGCCTTCATGAAGATGACCGGTTCCGGCGGCACGGCAGCGCCGGTTTCGGCCGCGTGGTCGGCATAGTTCAGGCCGATGCAGATGAACTTGCCGGTCCCGGCAACGCAGGCGCCCAGACGCGGGCTACCGCCGACCACCGGCAGGCTGTCGATATCGAGGCCCTTTGCCCAGCTCATGTCGCTGATCGCCTCGCCGCCGATGTCGGCGATGATACCGCTGAGGTCACGAATCTGGCCGTCTCTATCGAGAACACCCGGCTTTTCAGAGCCGACCGGTCCATAGCGCAAAAGTTTCATGTTTTCTCTTCCCTGAATTTCAGACTGTCCTGCTGAGACAAACCAAAGGCAGCGGGGCTTGTAAAGCGCTTTCGGCCGGATAGCCGCTTCAGCGTACCGGCAAATCTTGCAGTCCGGCCAAAGCCTTATCAATGATCTCCGCCAGCGATTGATCGACATCAACGGTGATAACGCACGGCTCGCCTATCGGCGGCTCCAGTGTTGCAAACTGACTGTCGAGCAGGGACGGCGGCATGAAATGCCCGGCCCGGGCTTTCATCCGCCCCTCCAGAACTTCCCGCGAGCCGTCGAGAAAGACGAAGGCAAGCCGGCCGCCAGCCTCAGCCCGCAGCCGGTCGCGGTAGGCTTTCTTCAGCGCAGAACAGGAAACGACGATCATCTCGTTACGCTCGACGCTCTCACCGATCAGCTGACCGATGATATCCAGCCAGGGCCATCGATCTTCGTCCGTCAGGGGAATACCGGCCGACATCTTTTCGATATTGGCTGGCGGATGCAGGCTGTCGCCTTCGACGAACCGGCAGTTCAGTGCTGCCGCCAGCCCCTCGCCAACGGAGGTCTTGCCGCAGCCGCTGACGCCCATGACGATCACCGGCAAGACGGCGTTTTCAGAGAGAGGTGGTGATGCCGCCGTCGACATAGAGCGTGTGTCCATTCACGAATGAGGATGCATTGCTCGCCAGGAACACGGCCGAGCCGACCAGCTCGTCGACATTGCCCCAGCGCGCCGCGGGTGTACGCTTTTCCAGCCAGTCTGAAAACTCCGGACTGTCGACCAGCGCCTGATTAAGTGGTGTCCTGAAATAGCCGGGCGCGATCGCGTTGATCTGCAAACCATGTTTAGCCCAGTCGGCACACATGCCGCGCGTCAGGTTGCGCACGGCGCCCTTGGTCGCCGTGTAGGGCGCAATTCCCGGGCGGGCGAGTTCGCTCTGGACGGAGGCGATATTGACGATCTTGCCTCGGCCGCGGCCGATCATGAAGCGGGCAACGGCCTGACTGACATAAAACACGCTGGAAATGTTGGTGGCCAGCAATTGCTCCCATTTGTCGGCTGGAAACTCTTCCAGCGGCGAACGGAACTGCATTCCAGCATTGTTGATCAGGATGTCGATCGCGCCGATTTCGCTTTCAATGATGGCGACGGCTTCAGCAGCAGCATCCCTGCTGGTCACATCGAAAGCGGCTGCGTTGGCAACATGGCCACTGTCCCGGAGAGCAGAGACGGCTGCCTCGACCTTTTCAACGTCGCGGCCATTGACGACGATCTCGGCGCCATGGGCTGCGAGGCCTTCAGCCAAGGCAAAACCGATACCCTGGCTGGAGCCGGTGATCAGTGCGCGCCGGCCGGCCAGATCAAATAGCGGAAAGCTCATGCGATTGCCCTCGAAGCGGGGTGTGGCGGAAGAAACTCCCGCCACAATGCGTCCTCAGGCGACCTTTGAATAGGCCTTTGCCATGTCGGGCAGACGCTTGACGCGGATTTTCGACGCCTGGCCTGCTGTGTTGAACGCAATGAAGCGCTCCTTGCAGACTTCGACCATACGTGCCGTCGCTGGCTTCAGGTAATTGCGCGGGTCAAAATTGTCGGGGTTCTGCAGGTGATGCTTGCGGATTTCGCCGGTAAAGGCGAGACGCAGGTCGGTGTCGATATTGACCTTGCGGACACCGAGCGGAATGGCCTTCTGGATTTCGGCGAGCGGAACACCCCAGGTCTGCTTCATCTTTCCGCCGAATTCGTTGAACAGATCCTGCAGGTCCTGTGGAACTGTGGACGAACCGTGCATGACCATATGCGTGTTTGGCAGGCGCTTGTGAATCCTGGCGATGGTCTCGATCGACAGGATTTCGCCATCCGGCGCACGGGTGAACTTGTAGGCACCGTGGCTGGTGCCGATGGCAACCGCGAGCGCATCGACACCGGTCTTTTCTACGAAATCGAAAGCCTGTTCCGGGTCGGTCAGCAGCTCTTCGCGCGACAGCTTACCTTCAAAGCCGTGGCCGTCTTCCTTTTCACCGGCACCGGTTTCCAGGTTGCCGAGACAGCCAAGTTCACCTTCAACCGACACGCCGGCCGCATGGGCAATTTTCACCACTTCGGCAGTGACGCCGACATTGTATTCATAGCTGGCGATCGACTTGCCATCGGCCAGAAGCGATCCGTCCATCATCACCGAAGTGAAGCCGTTGGTGATCGCCGAGATGCAGGTCGATGGCTGGTCGCCGTGGTCGAGATGCAGGCAGACCGGAATGTGGGGATATTCTTCCGTGGCACCGAGGATCAAATGACGCAGGAACGCGTCGCCAGCATAGGAGCGTGCGCCACGGCTTGCCTGCAGGATGACCGGAGAATCCGTGGCATCGGCAGCGCGCATCACAGCCTGGATGTATTCCAGATTGTTCACATTGAAGGCGGGCAGCGCGTAATTGTTTTCAGCGGCGTGGTCCAAAAGCTGCCGCAAGGTGATCAATGCCATATTCAGAAGTCTCCCGTTGTCTCAGCGCATCATTCCTGATCATGACGCGCACACCTTATTCTCCGCGTGAGCAGAAGTGCTCCCCACAAAAGCCAACTGGTATCGCGACCAGGCCTCCTGGCGAATGTAGGGCGGATTTGCTGGCACCATAATTGATGAACCGGGTTTGGCAACCATCGCAGCAGCGGAAATACTTTCGCCGCGCGTACGGAAACGTTGCAGGTCGAGCGTTGCAAGCAAATTATCCTGCATTTTTTTATTCAATCAGAGAAAGCAACCCTTGATTGAAATTGCAATATCACACGCGGCTCATACGCGCGCATAACGTGACGGGCCATGGAAACCTCCAGGATAGCGCTACGCACGATCACTTTCGCAAATCGCCATCTCGCGCACGCATATTACGTAAACCGCCGGAAATAATGGACAAGTTTGCGCGGAGGCTACCGGACGCCCTCTGCACACCGCAGCGCAGGACCTAAATTGATTCGAAAACGGCGTAATTGAAATGCAACCGAGGCGCTATAGTTACCCGTCCGGCAGCGACATTGCGATGCCGGGGGCGACATAAAGAGCCTTGCCACTGGAAAAGATTTGGCATTCTATCGCCGCCTCACAACCTAAAAAAAGGGGATGGAAAACAAAATGACACTGGCAAAATTCAACTTCCGCACGGCAATGCTGCTTGGATCTATACTCATCGGCGCGAGCCCTGCGCTCGCTGAAACCGTCCTGCACCGCGGCAATGCCGGTGAACCGCAGACCCTCGACCAGGCGCATACGTCGATCAATATCGAAGAATTCATCCTGAAGGATCTTTATGAAGGCCTGACGATCTATGATGCCTCCGGCAAGATCGTTCCCGGCGCCGCTGAAGGCTGGGATCTGTCGGATGACGGCCTCGTTTACACCTTCAAGATTCGCGCCAACGCCAACTGGTCGGATGGCTCTCCGGTCACGGCTGGCGACTTCGTGTTCTCGCTGCAGCGCGTCGAAGACCCGAAGACTGCGGCCGGTTATGCCAACATCCTCTTCCCGATCAAGAATGCTGAAAAGATCAACAAAGGCGAATTGGCCCTCGATCAGCTCGGTGTGAAGGCCGTCGACGACAAGACGCTGGAAATCACCCTTGAGCGTCCGACCCCCTTCTTCCTTGAGCTTCTCGCCCACCAGACCGCCCTGCCGGTCTCCAAGGCCAGCGTCGAAAAGAACGGCGCCGATTTCGTCAAGCCGGGCGTCATGGTCTCCAACGGAGCCTACAAGCTCGTCGCCCATACGCCAAACGACAGCCTGACGACTGAAAAGAACCCATCCTACTGGGATGCGGCCAACGTCAAGATCGACAAGGTCATCTTCTACCCGATCGACGACCAGGCAGCCTCCGTGCGCCGCTTCGAAGCCAAGGAAATGGATCTGGCCTACAATTTCTCGGCCGACCAGCTGGAGCGCCTGCGCACCGCCCATGGCGATCAGGTCCACGTTTCGCCGACACTGGCGACCTACTACTACAACTTCGACACCCGCCAGGAGCCCTATAGCGACGTTCGCGTTCGCCGTGCGCTCTCCATGGCCGTCGATCGCGACTTCCTGGCCAAGGAAATCTACTCGGGCTCGCAGCTGCCGTCCTACTCGATGGTGCCTCCGGGCATGGCAAGCTACGGCGACCCTTCCAAGGCTGATTTCGCTGACAAGTCGCAGCTCGACCGCGAAGACGAAGCGCTCAAGCTGATGAAGGAAGCCGGTTACGGTGAAGGCGGCAAGCCGCTTGAAATCGAGATCCGCTACAACACCAACCCGAACCATGAACGCGTCGCAACTGCCGTTGCCGACATGTGGAAGAACACGTTCGGCGCCAAGGTGTCGCTGGTCAATCTCGACGTTTCCTCGCACTACGCCTACCTGCAGGAAGGCGGCAAGTTCAACGTCGCCCGTGCCGGTTGGGTTGCCGACTATGCCGACGCTGAAAACTTCCTGGCGCTGAGCGCCTCCTCCAACAAGACCTTCAACTACAGCCATTTCGAAAACCCAGAGTTCGATGCGCTGATGAAGAAGTCCTACGAAGAAACCGATCCGACGGCCCGTTCCAAGACCCTTCATGAAGCCGAAGCACTGCTCATGAAAGAACAGCCGATTGCACCGTTCCTGACCCAGGCAGACCTTTGGCTGGTGTCCGATCGGGTGAAGGGCTGGCAGGACAATGCTGCGAACCAGCATCTGAGCCGCTTCCTGAGCGTTTCCGAATAACGGATTCTGACGCGCGGCGGCTGATGCCGCCGCGCGTCACGGTCAGAGAGTAAAGCTATGATTTCCTTTGTCCTGCGCCGCCTTGCGAGCGCCGTGCCGACGCTGTTTATTGTCGTCACGATTTCCTTCTTCCTGATGCGGTTCGCCCCGGGCGGCCCCTTCAATCTCGAACGTCCGCTACCGCCGCAAACCATGGCGAACCTGATGGCGACGTATCATCTGGACCAGCCGCTCTGGAACCAGTACCTCGCCTACATCGGCAATGCCGTCACCGGCGACTTCGGACCCAGCTACGTCTACAAGGACAACAGCGTCGCCGAACTGATCGGCAAAGGCCTGCCCTACTCGATGGAACTCGGCTTTTATGCGCTGTTGCTCGCGCTTTTTGGCGGCGTTCTCGCCGGCACGATCGCGGCGCTTCGGCAAAATAGCGCACTCGACTTCCTGATCATGTCGGTCTCGACCATGGGCGTCACGATACCGAACTTCGTCGTTGGCCCAGTGCTGACGCTGATCTTTGCCATCACCCTCTCCTGGCTACCCGCCGGCAGCTGGGGCGACGGTTCGTTGCGCTTCCTCATCCTGCCGATGATCGCATTGGCCTTGCCGCAGCTTGCGGTGTTCGCCCGGTTGACGCGCGGCTCAATGATCGAGGCACTGCATACCGATCATATCCGCACGGCCCGCGCCTATGGCCTGCCAGCCCGCACGGTGGTCATTACCCACGCGATGCGCGCCGCCATGCTGCCGGTCGTTTCCTATCTGGCACCTGCCGCCGCGGCCCTTCTCACAGGCTCGGCCGTCGTCGAGACGATCTTCACCATCCCCGGTGTCGGACGCTACTTCGTCCTCGGCGCCATCAACCGCGATTACACGCTGGTGATGGGAACCGTGGTGCTGATCGCCATCTTCGTCATCGTTTTCAATCTTCTGGTCGATATTCTCTACGGCCTTCTCGATCCGAGGGTTCGCCATGACTGATATCGTCACCACCCCGCTACCGCCCGAAACAGCCAGCAGAAGCCTCTTCCAGCTTGCCACCATGCGCTTCCGCCGCAACCGCGCCGCCATGGCCGGCTGCGTGACGTTGCTGCTGATCACCCTGTTTTCCTTCCTCGGTCCCCATTTCATCAGCCATACCTACGATCAGGTCTTTCCGTCCTACGTGTCGGTTCCACCCAGCCTGGAGCCGCGGCCGGATGCGTCCAGCCTGCAGGACGTCATGGAAGGCGTCGCCGGGCGTGCCCGCGTCCAGCTGAAGGAATTTGCCGTCGAAGGACAGACCTTCACAGCGACCGTAACCTCCGACACGCAGATCGACCCACGCACCACGCGTTACTTCGACCGGGCCAACGAATTCGACAGCACGCAAGTCGTTGCCACCGAAGACGATGGCAAGACGCTGAAACTCACCGGCCAGGTTTCGCGCGAATATTTCCTGTTCGGCACGGATTCGAACGGCCGTGACCTGATGGCCCGCGTCATGCTCGGCGGTCAGATCTCGATCGCCGTCGGTCTGCTCGCCAGCCTCGTTTCGCTCAGCATCGGCGTGCTCTATGGCGCGACCTCGGGCTATATCGGCGGCCGCGTCGATAACGTCATGATGCGTTTCGTCGAAATCCTCTATTCGCTGCCCTTCGTCTTCCTCGTCGTCGTGCTCGTCGTGTTCTTCGGACGCTCGTTCATCCTGATCTTCCTCGTCATCGGCGCGGTGGAATGGCTGGACATGGCTCGTATCGTCCGCGGCCAGACCTTGGCCCTGAAGCGACGGGAATTCATCGGTGCCGCGCAAGCACTTGGGCTGACGGACTGGCAGATCATCCGTCGCCACATCATCCCGAACACGATTGGACCTGTGGTGGTTTTCGTCACTGTTGTCGTGCCGAAAGTCATTCTGCTCGAAAGCTTCCTCTCCTTCCTCGGCCTTGGCGTTCAGGCGCCTCTGACGAGCTGGGGCGCGCTGATTGCCGAAGGTGCCAACAACATCCAATCGGCACCGTGGCTTTTGATCTTCCCGGCGATCTTCTTCGTCCTCACCCTGTTCTCGCTCAATTTTGCCGGCGACGGCCTGCGCGATGCGCTCGATCCGAAGGACCGCTGACATGAATGATTCACGGGAAACAATTCTCGCCGTCCGCGACCTCAAGGTCACCTTCACGACTCCGGATGGCGACGTGCAGGCAGTCAAGGGCATCGATCTCGATATCAAGGCCGGCGAAACACTGGCCGTGGTGGGCGAATCCGGCTCCGGCAAGAGCCAGACAATGATGGGCATCATGGGCCTGTTGGCCGGTAACGGCCGGGTCACAGGCTCGGCAAAGTATCGCGGCCAGGAAATGGTCGGGCTACCGCTCAAAGCGCTGAACACGGTCCGCGGCGCCAAGATCACCATGATCTTCCAGGAACCGATGACCTCGCTCGATCCGCTCTATACGATTGGGCGGCAGATCGCCGAACCGATTGTCCATCACCGCGGCGGGACGTTCAAACAGGCTCGCGCCCGCGTGCTTGAACTGCTGGAACTCGTCGGCATTCCCGACGCCAAGCGCCGCATTGACAGCTATCCGCACGAAATGTCCGGCGGCCAGCGCCAGCGCGTCATGATCGCCATGGCGCTTGCCAACGACCCCGACATCCTGATCGCCGACGAGCCGACAACTGCACTTGACGTCACCATCCAGGCGCAGATCCTCGACCTGCTCAATTCATTGCAGGCGAAGTTCGGCATGGCGGTGGTGCTGATCACCCACGATCTCGGCATCGTCAAACACTTCGCCAACCGCGTCGCAGTCATGCGCCGCGGTGAAGTGGTCGAGACGGGAACGACGGCTGATATCTTCGAGCGTCCGCAGGCCGACTATACCAAGATGCTGCTCGCCGCCGAGCCGCATGGCCGCAAGGCATCGCCCGGCGACAAGGCACCGATCATTCTCGAAGGCAAGAATGTTGCCGTCGATTATGCAACCGGCGGCGGCCTTTTCGGCAGCTCGGCGGGCGTTTTCCGTGCCGTCGATGGCGTCAATATCCGGCTGAAGGAGGGCCAGACCATCGGCATCGTCGGCGAATCCGGATCCGGCAAATCCACACTCGGCCGCGCGCTTCTGCGGTTGGTGCCGAGCACCGGCCGCTATCAGTTCGGAACAACCAATATTTCTGACTTTGGCCGTTCCGCCATGCGGCCACTGCGCCGGCAATTGCAGCTGGTGTTCCAGGATCCCTACGGATCGCTCTCGCCGCGCCAGACTGTCGGGGAGATCATCACCGAGGGCCTCTATGTCCACGAGCCGCAGCTCAGCCGCGCCGAACGCGACAAGCGGGCCATCGAGGCGCTCAAGGAGGTCCGGCTCGACCCGGCCGCCCGCAACCGCTATCCGCATGAATTCTCAGGCGGCCAGCGCCAGCGCATCGCCATTGCCCGCGCCATCATCCTGAAGCCCAAGGTCGTCATTCTCGACGAACCGACCTCGGCACTCGATCGCTCGGTGCAGGGTCAAGTCATCGACCTCTTGCGCGATCTGCAAAAGACCCACGGGCTTTCCTATATCTTCATCAGTCACGATCTCTCGGTGATCAAGGCGATGTCGGACTATGTGGTGGTGATGAAAAACGGCAAGATCGTCGAAGAGGGCGAGACCGACGCGATCTTCGAAGCACCGCGCGAAAGCTACACCCAGACCCTGATGAGCGCTGCCTTCACGGCCTGATACCCTGCAGACGCCCGGCCTTTACCGGCCGGGCGTCTGCAGCCCTTGCCTCACGTTCTTGTGGTTTCGATCCTGACATCCTAGGCTGCCCGAAGGGAGCCTCCCGAAGCGATCCCTATCGCTGGCCGGGTGGATGAAAAACAACACCATCAGGAACACGGGGACGGACTATGCCCAGCCCATCGCTTTACGAAATCCACGATCCCCGCTTTCGCTCGCTGATCGTCGGCAGCGCTGGCCTCGAAGAGCTGCATTCCGGCTGCCGCTGGGCCGAAGGTCCGGTCTGGTTTGACGACGCGCAGCAACTTCTGTGGAGCGACATTCCCACCCAGCGCATGCTGCGATGGGTGCCGGATGGCGGTGTCTCAGTCTATCGCTACCCCTCGAATTTCGCCAACGGCCATACGCGCGACCGGCAGGGACGGCTGGTCTCCTGCGAACACGGCACCCGCCGGGTCACACGTACGGAAGCCAATGGTTCGATCACGGTGCTTGCCGACAGCTTTGAGGGCAAGCGGCTGAATTCGCCCAATGACGTCGTCGTGCGTTCCGACGGAAGCATCTGGTTCAGCGATCCGACCTACGGCATTCTGTCCGACTATGAGGGTTACAAGTCAGCGCCGGAGCAAGCCAGGCGCAGCATTTACCGGCTCGATCCAGTGACCGGCGAGCTGACGGCGGCCGCCAGCGATTTCCTCCAGCCGAACGGCCTTGCCTTCTCGCCTGATGAAACCAAGCTCTACATTGCCGACAGCGGTACCAATCCGGATGATACGGCGCCAGCCCATATCCGGGTTTACGATGTGGAGGGGACGCGGCTGACCAATCCCGGCGTCTTCTGCCGTCTCGACGAAGGCCGTCCGGACGGGTTTCGCTTCGATACCAACGGCAATCTCTGGACCAGCGGCGGCCATGCGGTGCATTGCTTCGCACCGGACGGCACGCTGCTCGGCAAGATCCGCATCCCGCAGGGCGTTTCCAACCTCACCTTCGGCGGCCCGCGCCGAAACCGGCTGTTCATCACAGCGACGCAATCGGTCTATTCGATCTACGTCACCGCGACGGGCGTACAGCAGCCTTAAGCCTGCGCCGGTGCACTCCGGCGCTTCAACTGCTGCTCGCGGAAGAAGATGAACAGGCCGGAGGCGATGATCAACGCCGCGCCGACAATCACCGTCCAGCGCGGCGTATCGCCGAAGAACATCCAGCCGAACACCACCGCCCAGAACAAAAGCGTATATTGCAGCGGCACCACAGTGGCGGCATCCGCC
Organism: Rhizobium sp. PL01; assembly: GCF_033447125.1. Classification (NCBI taxonomy): domain Bacteria; kingdom Pseudomonadati; phylum Pseudomonadota; class Alphaproteobacteria; order Hyphomicrobiales; family Rhizobiaceae; genus Rhizobium; species Rhizobium sp. PL01. The sequence goes on from NZ_JAWQUM010000006.1 coordinate 170,096, forward strand.
AGCTTCAACGAGCGGCTGACGAGGATATGCGCGAGCATGGCGACGATGCCGAGCAGACTGAGGCAGGCCACCGCCTCCAGGTCCAGCGGCGCCCAGCCGGCCGTATTGGCACCGACACCCACCAGCGAGAAGATCAACGCGCCGCTCAGCTGCCAGAAGATCAGCGTCGTATCCGGCGTCGAGCGCAACGTCCTCCCGAGAAGCAGGGCGAAGGCGAAGGCGGCGCTGCCGACCAGCGCAATCAGCGCTGGCAGGGAAAAGCTCTTGGAGGATGGCTCCAGCGCAACGATCACACCGGCAAAGCCGATCAGGATCGCAGTCCACCGGCGCCAACCAACCTTTTCGCCCAGAAGGAACGGCGAGGCCGCCGCGACATAGATCGGCGCTGCGAGCCAATAGGTCATTGCGTCGGCGAGCGGCATATAGGCGACGGCAAAATAGAAGGCGGACGCATCGACCGCGAACAGTAGCGAGCGCAGGGCATGCAGCCATGGGCGGTCGACCTGGATCAGGCTACGCCAGCCGCGCTTGATGAAGAACGGTGTCAGCACAATCAACGCTGCGACACTGCGGATCGTCATCAGCTGGGGAACGGAATAGGTCGAGACGAGCCATTTTCCCATCACGTCATTGAGCGAAAACATCAGCATGCCTAGCAGCATGATCAGCACGCCGTTGCGGACGTCGTTTGAAGAATGAGCAAGAGGGGCTGTTTCGGCAGTCATGGCATTGGTTCCGGCGGAGATGCGTGCCAGTCGCACATTCCCGCATGGCAATCCAGTCGCGAAAAAACATGGGTTCATCAACAATTGGAATGCCGCCCGGCACGCTATCGTCCGAAACCTCAGTCAACACGCCGGATCGATAGAGATTTCCTATCGACGCATGCGATACCGACCCTTGATTGAATAGCGAAATTCGATCAGAAGCGTCCATACACCGCATTTTTGATCGGGTTTCTTCTATCGGCTGCAAGCCAGGGATCGCTGCGTTCATGGGCAAGACTGTTTTCATCGGCAAAGCGTCCAAAGCCGCGGGCGGCTGGGGCGCGTTGAAAAGCTGTGGCAAGCGGCTTCTGGAAAGCGGCTCGCCGATTTCGGGTGCCCGCGCCCTGCTGAAGGCCAATCAACCCGACGGTTTCGATTGCCCCGGCTGCGCCTGGGGCGACCCCGCGCATGGTTCGTCGTTCGAATTCTGCGAGAACGGCGTCAAGGCCGTGGCTTGGGAAGCCACCGACAAGCGCACGCCACCCGATTTCTTCGCCGCCCATACCGTCACGGCGCTTCAGTCCTGGAGCGACTACGAGTTGGAGCAGCAAGGCCGCCTTACCCATCCGATGCGCTATGATACCGCAACGGATACCTATGTCCGCGTCAGCTGGGACGCCGCCTTTGCCGAGATCGGCGAAATCCTCAACAGCTTCGACACGCCGGACCGAGCGGAATTCTACACATCCGGCCGCGCATCCAACGAGGCTGCGTTCCTCTACCAACTGTTCGTCAGGCTCTACGGCACCAACAATTTCCCCGATTGCTCCAACATGTGCCATGAGGCCAGCGGCATCGCCATGAAACAGGCTGTTGGTGTCGGCAAGGGTACGGTGCTGCTGGAAGATTTTGAGAAGGCCGACGCCATCTTCGTCATCGGCCAGAACCCAGGCACCAACCATCCGCGCATGCTCGGCGACCTACGCCGTGCCGCTCAGCGTGGCGCGAAGATCGCTGTATTCAACCCTGTGCGCGAGCGCGGCCTGGAACGCTTCGCCGACCCACAGGACAAGCTGGAAATGCTGCGTGGTGGCTCGACCGAAATTGCCAGCGACTATTTCCAGCCACGTCTTGGCGGTGACATGGCGGCCGTACGCGGTATGGCCAAGGCCGTTTTCGCAGCCGATGACGCAGCGCTTGCCGGCGGCCTGCCCTCGGTTCTCGACCATGCGTTTCTGGATCAGCATACGGCCGACTTCAAATCCTATCGCACCGCCGTCGATGCAACCACGTGGGATGAAATCGAGGACCAGTCGGGCCTGACGCGCCTGGAGATCGAACGGGCGGCAGGCACCTACCTTAGTGCCGAGCGAGTGATCTGCACCTGGGCGATGGGCGTGACGCAGCACCGGCATTCCGTCATCACCATCCGAGAGATCGCCAGTTTCATGATGCTGCGCGGCAATATCGGCAAGCCGGGTGCCGGCCTCTGCCCGGTGCGCGGCCATTCCAACGTGCAGGGAGACCGCACGGTGGGTATCAACGAAAAGGCTCCAGCCGCCTTTCTCGATGCACTGGAAAAGGAATTCGATTTCAAGGCGCCGCGCAAGGAAGGCCACAATGTGCTCGCCGCCATCGGCGCCATGTTGGACGGATCGGCAAAAGCCTTCATCGGCCTTGGCGGCAATTTCGCTCGCGCCACGCCGGACAGCCCGATCATCGCCAAGGCGCTCTCGCGGCAGAAACTGACGGTCAATATCGCCACCAAGCTCAATCACTCACATCTGATGCCGGGAGACGTCAGCTTCATCCTGCCCTGCCTTGGCCGCACCGAGATCGACCGCAACTCGAAGGGTGTCAGCCAGATCGTCACCGTCGAGGATTCGATGAGCATGGTGCACGGCTCCGGCGGCATCAACAAACCGGCGTCACCGGAACTGCGCTCTGAAGTCGCCATCGTCGCCGGCATTGCAGCAGCGACCGTCGGCTCGGTCAAGATCGATTGGGCGGCACTCGCCGACGACTACGACCTGATCCGCGATCACATCGCCAATGTCATTCCGGGCTTTGAAAACTACAACGAGCGCGTCCGCAAGCCGCGCGGTTTTCACCTGCGCAATGCTGCAGCCCACCGGGAATGGGAGACGCCCAGCGGCCGCGCCACCTTCTGGACCGGGCCGCTACCGACCGCCGTCGAGCATCAGATCGCCCGCGGCCAGGACGGCGTCTTCGTGCTCCAGACCTTCCGCTCGCACGACCAGTATAACACGACGATCTACGGCATGGATGACCGCTATCGCGGCGTTTACGGCGAACGCAGCGTCGTCTTCATCAACCCGGCCGATCTGGCCGAACTGGGTGCTGCAGCTGGCGACCGGGTCGATGTCGTCGGCCGACATGACGACGGTGTTTCCCGCACCGCTCTCGATTTCCGGCTGGTGCCGTATGATATCCCGCGCGGCTGCGTTGCCGGTTATTATCCCGAACTGAATGTGCTGGTGCCGCTGTCGAGCGCCGGCGATCAGAGCGATACGCCGACATCGAAATCAATCCTGGTGTCATTCCTCACCAAAGCTGCAGCAGTACAAGCCGCCTGATGCCGGAACATCTTTCCGACGCGGACTTCCTTGCCTATGCCGATGCGATCCGGTCGCAAGACGCGGCACTTTCGCCCTTGATAGCCGGACTGGTTGTCGCGATATCGCAAGGCATCGCCGCCGATAGCCGCACCTTCGCAAAGCTGTTCGGCATCGAACATGCCCTCATTCTGCGCGAGATCAATCAACTCACCGGCCCGGACGTACCCATCGAAATCACTCGCCGGGATGGCCGCACACAGAGAACCTATCTCAGACTTACGGTAAAAGGTGAGGCACTTTGCCGCCTCATCCCTTGACGTCAGCCAAAGGCTTGCTAAGTAAACATCGACTCCGCGGTGCAGGGCACTTCAACACGCCTGCTGAGCAAACCTGATACCGGGCCCCTCTGGCGAGAATTTACGGCGCTCTCGCGATGTCGGTATCACCCCGCAAATAAGCCGGCGGATTGTAAGCAAATGACACTCCATATCATGCGTTCTTCGCGTGCCGTTTCGGGCATGCGGGATTTTTCCAGCTATTCGGCTCTTAGCCTTGCCGGATCGGAGGTGCGGCCATGACAACCGCTCCCCAGACATCGACGCTTAGCTACTTCAAATGGTCCTTCATCGTTACCGGCGTCGGCCTTGCGCTCGGCGCCTGGCTCGGCTGGACGACCACAGGAACGCTCGGCGGCATGGCCACGGTCTTTTTCATCTGTACCGTTCTTGCCGTGCTGGAAATCTCGCTGTCCTTCGACAACGCCATCGTCAACGCCAACAAGCTCAAGGAAATGACGCCGGTCTGGCAACAGCGGTTCCTGACCTGGGGCATTCTGATCGCCGTTTTCGGCATGCGTATCGTCTTCCCGTTGCTCATCGTCGTCATCGCGGCCCAGATTGGTCCGATCGATGCGCTGGTACTGGCCGCTGCGCGTCCGGAAGAATACGCCCGCATCATGAACGAGGCGCACCTGCCGATCGCCGCATTCGGCGGTACCTTCCTGATGATGGTCGGCCTGAAATTCTTCTTCGACCATGAGAAGGATGTTCACTGGATCGGGGTTCTGGAACGGAACCTGTCCCGATTTGCATCGATCAAAGGCGTTGAAATCGCCTTCGTTCTGACAGTGATCCTGGTCTTCTCGTCGCTGCTAGAAGGCGAAGAATCGACCACCTTCGTCTATTGCGCCATCTACGGCCTTCTGACCTTCCTCGCAGTCGAGGTTGTTGGCGGCCTGCTCGATGCGTCGCAGCAGACGATGAACGCGGCGGCAAAGGGCGGTCTCGGTGCCTTCATCTATCTCGAAGTGCTCGATGCCAGCTTCTCGTTCGATGGCGTGATCGGCGCCTTCGCGTTAACACAGAACCTCTTCGTCATCGCGATCGGCCTCGGCATCGGCGCCATGTACGTCCGCTCGATGACCATTATGCTCGTCGAAAAGGGCACGCTTGCTGAATACCGCTACCTGGAACATGGCGCCTTCTACGCGATCCTGATCCTGTCGGTGATCATGTACGTCCAGACGCTGTTTCATATCCCGGAAGTTATCACGGGTCTTGGTGGCGCAGCCCTGATCGGTATCTCGCTCTGGTCGTCGATCCGGCATAACCGGCGCGAGCAACTGAGCGGCGCGCACTAAATAGATACGCACGAAAAGAAAAAGCCGCCCGCGCCAAACGGGCGGCTTTTTCATGTCTGGATACCTGTTGCGGGACATATATTTAGAGACGGATGTACTCTGGGCTCGCGTTACGGCCTCATCTAGAGGAACCGCAACTCCCCTTCTGCCCGACAGATCACAATGATGATTGCTGGCCAGAGCCGCAGGCTCCGCCTCCCTCATCATCCGCTAGACACCGGCCGCGATACCCTCCCTGCATCCCGGCGCAACATCTGCAGCTCTGAAACGCAAAAAGCCCACCAATGACTGGTGGGCTTTCCGGAGTTCATTGCGATGGCTGAATTCAGCCGCGCTTGACGGAATGGAAGTTCGCCGGGTTGATGCCGAGCGTATAGAGGTCGCGGTCCAGCGGACGGCGGTTGCCTTCGACTGCTGCGGCAGCGGCCGTGGCCGCGCCAAAAATGGCGATGGCATTACCGAAAAAGCCTCGGGCAGATTTACGGGCACTCATCTCTTTGCTCACTTTCCTAAGTTGTGTTGCGTCTTGTTCGACAAGATGAATATGAGGTCTGCAACCTCCGTTCACAATGCACAGTATTTCATCCCAGCCATGCAAATAAGAAAGGCCCGGTTAACCCGTGAACTGATCTCCAATCGTTGGCGTCCAACTTTCGGAGATCAGGTCACTTGAGCTAACCGGGCCTTTGCTGTGACGACCTTGGGAGGAACCGTCAATCTTCGTTGGCAGCAAGCTGCGAGAGCACCTGGCCACGACCGCGAGCCCGCAAGATCAATGGTACGATCAGGGCGGCGGCCGCAATGACGAGCAGGACGGCGGCGACCGGTGACGTGAACAGCACCGTCACATCGCCCTGGCTGATTGCCAGTGCCCGGCGGAGCTGCTGTTCGGCCAGCGGTCCAAGGATCAAGCCGACGACAACAGGTGCGATCGGGTAGCCGAAGATACGCATGCCGTAGCCGAGAATACCGAAAGCCAGAAGCATGCCGAGCTCGAACACCGACGGATTGGCGCCGATGGTGCCAAGCGTCGCAAACAACAGGATGCCGGCGTAAAGCCAAGGCTTCGGGATCGTCAGAAGCTTCACCCAGAGGCCGACCAGCGGCAGGTTGAGCACCAGCAGCATGAAATTGGCGATCAACAGCGATGCAATCAGACCCCAGACGAGCTGCGGATTGGTTGCAAACAGCAGCGGACCAGGCTGCAGGCCGTACTGCTGGAAGCCGGCCAGCATAATCGCCGCAGTCGCGGTGGTTGGCAGGCCGAGCGTCAGCAGAGGCACAAGCGTACCAGCCGCCGAGGCGTTGTTGGCCGCTTCCGGTCCGGCAACACCTTCGATGGCGCCGTGGCCGAATTCTTCCGGATGCTTGGACAGCCGTTTTTCAGCAGCATAGGACAGGAACGTGCCGATTTCGGCACCACCGGCTGGCATCGCGCCGATCGGGAAGCCGATCAGCGTTCCGCGCAACCAGGCTTTCCACGAGCGAGCCCAGTCCTGACCGGTCATCCAGACGGAACCCTTGACCGCCTCGACCTTGTCGGGACCCTGATCACCCTGCGCGGCGATATAAAGCGATTCACCGATGGCAAACATGGCAACCGCCAGCGTCGTCACTTCGATCCCATCAAGAAGGTCGGGCACGCCGAAGCTCATGCGGGCCTGGCCGGTCAGCTGGTCGATGCCGATAATGGCAAGCGCAAAACCGATGAACAGCGATGTCAAACCACGCAGCGTCGAATCGCCGAAGGCGGAAGACACGGTGACGAAGGCGAGAACCATCAGAGCGAAATACTCGCGCGGACCAAAGACCAGCGCCAGCTTGACGACGAAAGGCGCGATAAAGGCGAGGCCGAGCGTCGCGATAAGGCCGGCGACGAAGGAACCGATCGCAGCCGTTGCCAGTGCTGGTCCGCCGCGCCCTTTCCGGGCCATCTTGTTGCCCTCGAGTGCGGTGACGATCGAGGCGCTTTCGCCGGGGGTGTTGAGAAGAATGGAGGTCGTCGAGCCGCCATACATGCCGCCGTAATAGATGCCAGCAAACATGATCAGCGAACCGCCCGGATCCAGCCGGTACGTCACGGGCAAAAGAAGCGCCACGGTCAGCGCCGGACCAATACCCGGCAACACACCGACGGCGGTACCAAGGGTCACGCCAATCAATGCGTAGAGGAGATTCATCGGCTGGGCAGCGACATACATGCCCTGCAACAGGAAATCGAATGTGGTCATGTCAGTGCCTTACCAAAACAGGTGTTCGAGCGGACCGGCAGGCAACGAGAGCTGCAGCAACCCGGCAAAAACCAGCCAGACGCCAAGACAGAGCACGACGCCGATCGGGATCGTGAACCACAACTTCCGCTTTCCGAACCCAGCTGCAGTCGCAGCAAACAGGAGGCCGGTGGCGATGGAGAAACCCAGTGGCTTCAGCGTCAGCATCTGTGCGGCGAGGCCGCCGATAATCCAGATTACCGGGCCGAATTCCTGACGCTCCCGTGCCGGAAACTCTCCGCGCACGGCCTCGAACACCGTCCAGGCAGCCAGGAGCAAGAGAACGCTGGCAATCACGAAGGGAATGGTCGCCGGGCCGATACCGGAATAGCTGGTGATCTTGGCAAGCCGCGACGTATCCCAGAAGATCAGGCCGGCGAGCGCTGCCAGAAAGACGGCGATGACAAGCGCCGCCCTATCAGGGCGGCGTGTCTGCGTCGAAGGGGTGTTACCCTTGCTCATTGAACCAGACCAATGTCCTTGAGGACAGTTTCGGTTGCCGATACGTCCTTGGCAAGCTGCGCCTTGAACGCGTCACCGGCGAGATACGTATCCGTCCAGCCCTTGGTCTTCAGTGTTTCCTGCCAGCTGGCCGACTTGGCGAGCTTTTCGATATCGGCAGAAACAGCGGCCTTCTGCTCATCAGTCAGGCCGGGAGCAGCAGCAATCATGCGCCAGTTCTCAACGACGACGTCGAGGCCACCTTCCTTGAGCGTCGGAGCATCGATACCAGCAATACGCTCGGCGCTCGACATGGCCAGCAGGCGAAGCGTGCCGGACTTGATCTGCGATTCGAATTCGCCGTAGCCGGAAATACCAGCCGTCACCTGGCTTCCGAGGATAGCTGCAAGAGCTTCGCCACCGCCGGAGAACGCGATGTAGTTGATCTTGGTCGGGTCAACGCCGGCTGCCTTGGCAATCAGGCCAACAGCGATATGGTCCGTACCGCCAGCCGAGCCGCCGCCCCAGGATACTGCGCCCGGATCTTTCTTCAGCGCTTCGACGAGATCACCCATCGACTTCAGCGGCGAATCCGCCGGAACGACGATCGCTTCATATTCGCCGGTCAGGCGCGCGATCGGGGTAACGTCGTTGAGCGATACCGGCGACTTGTTGGTGAGGATGGCGCCGACCATGACGTAACCGCCGACGATCAGGGCGTTTGCGTTGCCGGCCGACTGGCTGGCGAACTGTGCGAGGCCGATCGTGCCGCCGGCGCCAGGTACGTTCTGAACCTGAACGTTGCCGGAAATGCCTTCCTGCTGCATCACGGTCTGAATCGAGCGGGCCGTCTGGTCCCAGCCGCCGCCCGGATTGGCCGGTGCGATGATGGTGTAGTCAGCGGCAACTGCCGGCAGGGCAAGAGCGCCAGCGAGAATGGATGCCAGAAAAAACTGTTTCAAAGGGTAGTCCTCCGTCAGGCGCGCTCGTTCATATGGCGCGCACATTGTTCATCTTTGCGGACGGGGATGGCTCACGAGCGAATCAGCAGCGACGGCCTTTTAGGCTCGCCGTTACGCCGGGTCTGGTGAAACTCCTCCCATACGCCTCGATCATCCGCCTCCACGGATAATGAAGAACTGCAAGGCACCATATGAAGCTGTCATTTACCTGACATCGGGCGGAACCTTGCCGCGTTAATGTCCCTTAATTTTCGGTTTTCGTCTACTGGAGCCGTAAAACTTCATTCCAGCGGGCAATCAGCCGCGCCCGCTTGACTTGATCGAGATACACCATCAGGCCCGGGCTGACCGGAACCGGCTTTAACTGGCCACCGAGCATCTCGCGCATCGTGTTGGCGGTGTTCACCCCTGCCACATCCGGGCTGACGGCGGGGATTTGCAATTCGCGTGCCATGATCGTCTGGCCCTCCTTCGACATAAAGAATTCCAGGTACCGCCGGCCAAGATCCGGCGTTGCCGCCGCCTGCGGCACCAGACCGATGCGCGACATGACGACGGTGTAGTCCCGTGGCAGAACGATACCGACATCCGGATGCCGCGAGGCCCAATCGGCAGCATAGGAACCGAGAATGTTGTAACCGAGCACGAAGCGGCCGTCGGAGACGCGCTCAAGGATTGCCGAGCTGGTGGAATAAAGCTTGACCCCGGCAGCCCCCATGGCCTGGATCACCGACCAGATATCGCCGAACTGCTCCTGATCGCGGGCCATGAAGAGGAAGCCGACGCCGGAACGCTCGATATCGTAGGTGCCGATCTTGCCGAACACGGCGCTGCCCTGACGCTTCAGATAATCGACGAACTCCGCCCGCGTCGAAGGTGGTTTTTCCTTGGTGAAGCTCGGCTTGTGATAGACGAAAACCGCCGGCTCGAAGGTCAACGCATAGGCCGTGTTGCGCCAGTTGGCCCAAGCCGGCCAGCGGCCGCTCATTGGCATGTCGCTGCGCTGGGCGTAGCCATCATTGCTGAGCTTCACCTGCAGGTCCATCGCCGAGGAAAAGGCGAAATCCGCGGTCTTTAGACCGGCGTCGGTCTCCTTGACGATCCGGTCGTAGATCTCCCCGGTCAGCATGTCCTCATAGCGCACGGCCACGTCCGGATTGGCGGTCTGGAAGCCAATGATCATCGGCCGCGCCAGGGGTTCGTCGAGCGAGGAATAGACAATGACGGTCGGTGCCGCCGCATCGCCCGAACGCGCCGGAAACAGCGTTGGCTGGGCGGCGGCCGGCATCGAAAATCCACACAGAAGACAGAGTAGGGGGAGGAAACGCATAAAACGATATTGCCGCAGCCTCCGCCCGTTCACAAGCGCCAGCACGCCGGATACAGTGGCATCAGGGAGACAGCGGATTTGCGAATACTACTGGTCGAGGACAATACGGCGCTTTCGGAAGGACTTGTCGCGATCCTGCGCGGCAGCGGCTATGCCGTCGATGTGGTGCATGACGGCGCCTCGGCCGATGCCGTCACCGCCACAGAAACCTTCGATCTCGTCATTCTTGATCTCAACCTGCCGGAAATGGACGGCCTCGACGTGCTGCGCTCGATGCGGGCGCGGCAGAACAAGGCCGCGGTACTGATCCTGACGGCGCGCGGCACGCAAGAAGAAAAGATCAAGGGGCTTGATCTCGGCGCCGACGATTACATGATCAAGCCGTTCGACATCAGCGAATTCGAGGCGCGTGTCCGCGTCCTCCTGCGCCGTCAGGCGGGTTTGCGCTCATCACTCGTCAGCTACGGCAAAATCTCGTTCGACCTCAATTCGCGCACCTTTTCCGCCGATGGCATCACCGTCGATATTCCAGCGAGAGAACTCGGCCTGCTCGAAATCCTGTTCATGCGCGCCGGCAAGGTGGTCGCCAAGGAAGCGATCATCCAGTCCCTGACGGCCTTCGATGACGATCTCAGCGCCAATGCCATCGAGCAATATGTCAGCCGGTTGCGCAAGCGCTTAGCGCCGCACGGGCTGACAGTGCGTACCGCGCGCGGCATCGGCTACTATCTCGATAAGATGGCGGACGCCTGATGGCACGGCGTGCCTATTCCCTGCGCCGGGGATTGCTGGCCTGGCTGTTGATCTCGACCGTCGTCATCGGGGCGCTGGCGCTGATCGACACCTATCGTGAAGCGGTAAAAACGGCGAATATCGTCTCCGACCGGGTCCTTGCAGGCTCGGCGCTGGCCATTGCCGAACGTGTTGTGGTCGCCGAAGACGGTTCGCTTGAGGTCGACATCCCCTATGTGGCTTTGGAAATGCTGACCTCGGCAGCGCAGGACCGCGTTTTCTACCGGGTCGACGGCCCACCCGGCCAATTCATCACCGGCTACCAGAACCTGCCCTCGGTTGCCAATCTCAATGGCCAGTCGGCTGTCTATACCGATGCGCAGTTTCGTGGCGAACCGATCCGGGTCGCAGCCCTGGAGCGATCCGCATCGACCGGCATCAATTCGGTCCCTTTCGTCGTCACCGTTGCGGAAACGACGATTGCCCGGCGGCAATTGACGCAGGCGATCCTCTTGCGGTCGGCATTCCGGCTACTGATGATGATCCTTGGGGCGGCCGTCATTGTCTGGATCGCGGTGACCTTTTCATTGAGGCCGCTTTACCGGCTCGGCGATGCCATTGCCGAGCGCAGCCCCGACGATCTGCATCCGATCGATCAATCGGTGCCGAGCGAAGTCGAGGGGCTGGTCGAAACGGTCAATTCTTTCATGGTGCGGCTGCAATCGGCACTGGATGCGCTCAGACATTTTTCCGGCAATGCCAGCCATCAGCTGCGCACGCCGCTGGCGATCATTCGCACCCAGCTGGCCCTGTCGGCCCGCGCAACGACACTGGAGGAAGCACAGGCCGCGGCACGCAAGGGTGACGAGGCCGTCGCCCATGCCGAACGCATTCTGGCGCAACTGCTGTTGATGGCAAAGATCGACGCTGCCGGTTCGGCAGAGCCGAAACCGCTTGAGATCATCGACCTCGTTGCGCTGGCGCAGCAGATTACCGGCGACCGCGTACCCGGCGCCGGCGAGGCCGGTATTGATCTTGGCTTCGAGGGCGAAGGCAAAGCGCTGATCCGGGCGGAACCACTGTTGATCGGCGAGTTGCTGCGCAACCTGATCGAAAACGCTATTGCCTACGCCGGCAAGGGAGCAGAAGTCACCGTCCGGGTCGAAACGGAAACAAACGGAGTCCGACTCGACGTGGAAGACAACGGCCCGGGCATCCCGCCGGAGAACCGGCAGGTCGTGCGCCAGCGTTTTGCGCGCGGTGGACGCGGGCAAGCACCGGGGATGGGGTTAGGACTTCCGATCGTCGAAGAAATCGCCGGACTGTTTGGCGGACATCTTGCGCTGGGAGAAGGGCCGGAGGGCAAAGGGCTGAAAGCCTCTGTAACATTCCCGGCCGCGGTTTCTACCTAGCGGTTGCGACCTGTCATAAACGAGGTCGTTTCACGGGTCTGAACGAGAAGGATCGCGTTCCAGATCATCTGGACAAAACCGCGATCAGACGGGCTCGACAGCTTGCGCTGCGAAAACATGATAAGCTCCATAGGATTGTTGCGAGCCTCATGTAGCAGCTCGAAAGGTATTTCGCCAGAGGCAGAAAAGCAAATCTACCATGCGCGGCAAGCATGGCAGAAAATTACGGAATTTATCCATGCGAAATACGCAATATTATAAGTAAATCACGGCGATATACGGTTATGCTTATCTTCGATATTTTAAAGCACAATCAATGGCTTGTTTCTGATTTTCAAAACGACACCATCATCATTTTTCTTCGCGCAATTTTGAAGTCCCGAAAGAAGTATTTTCGCGTGCCGCCTGTGGACAGTAGCGTGCTTTTTCGCGCCTTTGGTCGAAATGGCTTTTGATTCTCCGCCATGCCATGCTGCACCAAAGCAGACGGGAGAGAACCATGACGGAACATTTCAGGGCACTTGTGATCGACGAGCGCGACGGCAAACCCGTGGCGGGCTTTCGCGATCTGACGCTTACCGATCTTCCGGATCATGATGTACTGGTCGAAGTGATGTTTTCGACGCTCAACTACAAGGATGGCCTTGCCGTTTCCGGCAAGGGCCGCATCGCCCGCCGCCTTCCGATGGTTGCCGGCGTCGATCTTTCCGGCATTGTCATCGATAGCCGCAATCCGGATTGGAAGCCGGGCGACAAGGTCGTCGTCAACGGCTGGGGCATGTCGGAAACCGAATGGGGCGGCTACACCCGGTTCCAGCGCCTGAAATCCGAATGGCTGACGCGGCTGCCCGACGCCTTCACGCTAGAAGAAAGCATGGCGATCGGCACCGCCGGATATACGGCGGCACTGGCGATCGAAGCGCTGGAGGCTTGGGGCAAGATCAAGACAGACAAGCGCGAAATCCTTGTCACCGGTGCCGCCGGCGGCGTCGGCTCGATGGCAATCGCGCTGCTTGCCAACCGCGGCTACAGAGTGACGGCATCGACGGGACGCCCGGAAACGCACGAATACCTGTCAGCGCTTGGGGCGAGAGGTTTTGTCGACCGGGCCGAACTGGCGGAAAAGGGCGGCGCGCTGCAAAAAGAGCGCTGGGCAGGTGCCATCGATTCCGTCGGCTCCACAACGCTTGCCAACGTTATGGCACAGACGGTCCAGAGCTGCGCTGTCGCCGCTTGCGGCTTGGCTGGCGGTGCAGACCTGCCGGCAACCGTGATGCCGCATATCCTGCGCGGAGTGGCACTGCTTGGCATCAATTCGGTCACAGCGCCGCATGCCGACCGCGACAGGGCTTGGACCATTCTGGCTGAAAGCCTTGATCGTCAGCGGCTGGCAGCAATGACAACGGTCGAGCCGCTGTCGAACCTTGCGCAACTGGCAGACGACATCGTCGCTGGAAAAATCCGCGGCCGCGTGGTCATCGACGTCGCGAAATAGGCTAATTCCATCCAGAGCTGGGTCCGCCGCCAATCAGGAGGGCATCATGACAAACCTGCCGGTACCCGCAGCGATCGCGGAAGCGCTTGGACGATATCCCGAGCCTGTCAGACTACAGTTGCTGGAGGTTCGGGATCTCGTCTTTGCTGTAGCAGCCGAAACCGAAGGCGTCGGCCCGCTGACTGAAACGCTCAAATGGGGCGAGCCGGCCTATCTGACCGAAACCAGCAAAAGCGGAACGACCATCCGGCTGGGCGTATCCAAGTCGGCACCTGATCAATGCGCAGTATTCGTCAACTGCCAGACCACGCTGATAGATACCTTCCGTACGCTTTTCGCCAATGATTTTACCTTTGAGGGCAACCGCGCGCTGATCATCCCCGCAACAGACGATTTTCCGCGGGAACCGCTGGCGCTCTGCCTGCGCGCGGCACTGACCTACCATCGGCAGAAGGCGGCGCAGAAAATTCGACTGGCATGACCGCTTTCGCCAACTACGTTGCAGTGCGCGATCATGCCGGTTGTCTCCCGCGAGCCCGGATACCGGGCCTTACTTCATCGTGTAGAGGTCGATGGTGAAATACTTGTCGTTGATGGTCTTATAGGTGCCGTCAGCACGAATGTCGGCAAGTGCCTTGTTGAGCTTTTCGCGCAGGTCGTTGTCGGCCTGGCGCACAGCGATGCCCACACCTTCACCGACGAATTTGGGATCGGTGATCGGGGTTCCGATCAGTTCGCAGCATTTGCCATCTTCGCTTTTGGTGACCCAATTGAGCATTGGCAGCATATCGCCAACCTGCATGTCGAGGCGGCCATTGGCCATATCCAGATTGGTTTCGTCCTGTGTGGGATAAAGCTTGATCTCGGCATCCGGATAGGTTGCCGCGATGAAGTCGGCCTGGGTGGTGCCGGATTGCGCGCCGATCACCTTGCCCTTCATCGCCTCGTTGGTGAATTCGGTGATGCCGGCCCCTTTCTTCGCCACGTGGGTCATGGCCGCGAGATAGTAGGGATCACTGAAGGATACTTCCTTTTTGCGCTCCGGCGTGATGAACATCGAGGCGATAATCATGTCGTATTTTTTGGCGATCAGCCCGGGAATGATCCCATCCCAATCCTGCGCCACGACTTCGCATTCGACCTGCATCTTGGCGCAGAGTGCAAGACCGATATCGACGTCAAAGCCGCCTATCTTGCCCGCGGTATCGATGAAGTTGAACGGCGGATAAGCGCCTTCCGTGCCGATCTTCAATTTCTCGGCGGCGTCTGCGGACGAAATGGAAAGGGCGGCAGCGCAGGCAAGCACCAGTGCAATGATCTGTTTTCTCATGCGTTAGTTCCCCTTGTTGTGCACCGTTTGCCGGTGCTTGACGGGAACTCTATGCCTGAAGCCGACATAAACGAAATAGATAGAGGCAATAGCCAGTATAAATTCGTTTGATCGCAATAAAGAGAAAAACCGTCAGAATGTCGGCGGCGTGTTGATCCACAAAAGCACCGTCTCGCCATCATGCCGGTTCGACCAGGCATGGCGTCGGCGGCTATCGAAATAGAGGGAATCACCGGGACTCAGATCGTGAAACTGCTCGGAATCCAGAATGAATTCCACCCGGCCGGAAAGCACATAGACGAACTCCTCGCCTTCATGCTTGTAGGCCCCTTCGCTTGAGGCCCCCGGTTCGAGCACGAAGCGATGGCAATCCATCTGGTTGCGGCCCTCGGCAAGCAACTGCACCGTAACCCCCGGCGTCGTGCGCGGCCATGCCCGCCATTCACCGGCCCGGACCAAGGCACGCACGTCCGGCTCGTCTTCCCCGGAAAGACTGGAGACCGTCGTTGCGAAATACTCGGCAAGATTATGCAGGACAGCGACCGAAACACCCTGCGAGGTTCGCTCCAGCGTCGAAAGAACCGATGCTGCGATACCGATATCGCCGGCCACTTGTTCCAGCGTCCTGCCGGCTGCATGACGCAGGCTCCTGAGCTTTCGCCCGACCTGCGACTGCGGCGCGGCGTCGCCGTAAGAAGGCTGGCCGGCATCGTCGACTTCGCCCGCCTCCAGTTCCAGCGCCTCGCGGATCGCTGCCGGATTGAGCCCGCGCTCGGCGCGAAACCACGAGATCCGCTTCAACTGTGCAACATCGCCTTCGCTATATTGGCGGTGACCCGTGACTGAGCGGTCCGGCACGACAAGACCTTGCGCTTCCCACAGACGTAAGGTCGATGCGGAAACACCGGCAAGCCGTGCGGCTTCCGCGACCTTATAGCGTATTTTCATGGCATCACTCATAAGCCGTCCTGTGACATCTTCAAGCCATCCATTGTCGCTGCTTCAGCCGTGCCGCGCAGCGTGTCCACGAGGACAACCGGCGCGGCGGTGAGAATCCACGCGAGAATGTGCCGCAGACAAGAAATCCATTCCCGGCGCTGCTTCTCAAATCACAAAATTTGATTTGCAAACCTACAGAAAAAATATAGGATTTCCGGAAAATCTGCAACCGAAAATGCTCCACGCAACATCAGGATGATACCCGTGACCAGTTTGACCGATCGCAAGAACGCAGCCATTTCCCGCGGTGTCGGCATGACCACGCAGATTTATGCGGATCGTGCCGAGAATTCCGAGATCTGGGACAAGGAAGGCAATCGTTATATCGATTTCGCCGCCGGTATCGCCGTCGTCAACACCGGCCACCGCCATCCGCGCGTCATCGAGGCCGTCAAGAAGCAGCTCGACCGCTTCACTCACACCTGCCATCAGGTCGTGCCTTATGAAAACTATGTCGAGCTTGCCGAACGGCTAAATGCCATTCTGCCGGGTGACTTCGCAAAGAAGACAATTTTCGTCACCACGGGCGCAGAAGCGGTCGAAAATGCCGTGAAGATCGCCCGCGCCGCGACCGGCCGCCAGGCAATCGTTGCCTTCGGCGGCAGCTTCCACGGCCGCACCTTCATGGGCATGGCACTGACCGGCAAGGTCGTGCCTTACAAGGTCGGTTTCGGCGCCATGCCGGCCGACGTCTTCCACGTGCCGTTCCCAGTCGAGCTGCAGGGCGTTTCCGCCGACCAGTCGCTGGCTGCTCTGAAGCGCCTATTTGCCGCCGACGTCGATCCGAACCGCGTTGCCGCCATCATCATCGAACCCGTGCAGGGCGAAGGCGGCTTCTATCCGGTACCGACCTCTTTCATCAAAGCGATCCGCGACATCTGCGACCAGCACGGCATCCTCTTGATCGCCGACGAAGTGCAGACCGGCTTTGCCCGTACCGGCAAGCTCTTTGCCATGGAACATCACGGCGTTGCCGCAGACCTCGTGACGATGGCCAAGGGTCTTGGCGGTGGCTTCCCGATCGCAGCCGTGACCGGTCGCGCCGAGATCATGGATGCTCCAGGCCCCGGGGGCCTCGGCGGCACTTATGCCGGCAACCCGATTGGCGTTGCCGCCGCCCATGCCGTTCTGGACATCATCGAAGACGAGAAGCTGTGCGAACGTGCTGAACAGCTGGGCGGCCGCTTGAAACAGCGCCTCGCCGCCATCGCCGAACAGGTACCTGAAATCGTCGATATCCGCGGCCCGGGCTTCATGAACGCGGTTGAGTTCAACGACGTGAAGACCAACCTGCCGAGCGCCGATTTCGCCAACAAGGTGCGTCTGATCGCACTAGAAAAGGGCCTGATCCTGCTCACTTGCGGCGTGCACGGCAACGTCATCCGCTTCCTCGCCCCGATCACGATCCAGGACAACGTCTTCGCCGAAGCGATGGACATTCTGGAAGCTTCGATCCTCGAAGCGCGCGCCTGATTTCAGGCGCCCGCATTCTGAAATAACCATCGGGCAGCAGCACTTTGTTGGCCGATGGACCCAGCCGCCCTAATCGGCTATCGGCATTGTCCCCGCGACGAAAATATGCCGCCTCGCGCCGCCTGCGCGCGACCGCCAGAAAGGATCTCCGATGATCTTTACCGAGACGCTGCTTGCCCATGTCAAGGATCCGCATCTGCTCGGGCTGGTGAATACGCCGGGCGCACCATCGGCAAAGACCTTCGACGTCCATAATCCGTCGAACGGCGCGCTGCTCGCTACCCTGCCGGATATGGGGGTCGTGGAAACCCGCACCGCGATCGACGATGCCTATGCGGCGCAATTTCCGTGGGCTGAACGTCCGGCCGGCGATCGCAGCACGATCCTGCGCCGCTGGCACGATCTGGTCATTGCCCATATCGACGATCTCGCTGCAATCCTGACTGCGGAAATGGGCAAGCCGCTTAACGAAGCCCGCTCCGAAGTGCAGCATGCGGCCGCTTACATCGAGTGGTATGCCGAGGAAGCAAAGCGCGTCTACGGCGAGACCATCCCGGCCCCTTCGACGGACCGTCGCATGATGGTGATCAAGCAGCCGGTCGGGGTCGTCGGCACGATCACCCCCTGGAACTTCCCGGCATCGATGGTGGCGCGAAAAATTGCGCCGGCTTTGGCAGTCGGCTGCACCATTATTCTGAAACCAGCTGAACAGACGCCGCTGGTGGCTTTGGCCATGCACGCGCTGGCCATTCGGGCAGGCTTTCCCAAGGGTGTCTTCAATCTCGTTCTGGCGTCAGAAGGCGACGCCATCGGCCGCGAGCTCTGCACCAATTCCAGAGTCCGGAAAATCAGCTTCACCGGCTCCACCGAAGTCGGCCGCATCCTGATGCGCCAATGCTCCGATCAGATCAAAAAGGTCAGCCTCGAACTCGGCGGTAGCGCGCCGTTCATCGTCTTTGACGATGCCGATATCGACGCCGCCGTCGATGGCGCCATCCAGGCAAAATTCCGTAATGCCGGCCAGACCTGTACCTCGGCCAACCGCATCTATGTCCAGAATCATGTTCACGACGAATTCGCCGCGAAACTGGCTGCAGAAGTGGCAAAACTCACGGTGGGAGACGGTTTTTCCCCCGGCGTGACCATAGGCCCGCTGATCGATAGCCGGGCAATCGAGAAGGTCGAAACCCACGTCAACGACGCGATCGAAAAGGGTGCGATGCTCCTTTGCGGCGGCAAGCGTGTGTCCAGCGCCTTCTTTGAGCCGACCGTGCTGTCGAATGTTAGCAAGGGTATGCTGGTCGCCTGTGACGAGACCTTCGGCCCGGTCGCCCCGATCATCCGCTTCGAGACGATGGAAGACGTGATCTTGCAGGCCAATGATACGATCTACGGCCTTGCCGCCTATTTCTACGCAACCGAACTGAAAAAGGTCTGGCGCGTCGCCGAAGCGCTGGAATACGGCATGATCGGCATCAACACCGGCCGCATGTCCTCCGAAGCCGCCCCCTTCGGCGGCCTCAAACAATCCGGCATCGGCCGCGAAGGCTCCCGCCACGGCGCCGAGGATTATCTGGAGATGAAATATCTCTGCATGGGGAATATCTGAGAAGACGAATTAGTGGCTGGGTTGCTGAAACGCATGCCCCATGACTTCAGCGATGGCATGCAATCTTTTATCCCGGGTCCAAATTAATGTGCCGGGCATGAGAGAAATCGATGCCAGAAGGTGAGCATCGACATAACCGATGCCACGCCCAAAAAGACCACGGCCCTCAATCAAGCGCAGCACTTCATCATCCATTGCAACGACGCTTTGCGGCATGTCACGCAGCTGCTCGATAAAGGTTGCGCGATTCTTCAAATTTCCAACTACCAGTTCGCCAACAACGAACGGATGAACCAGAATTTGCTCAGCAATTAAAAGCCTCGATAACTCCGGTTCGCCAAAGCGGACGTGGTTTATCCAAACAGACGTATCGGCAAGGATCACGCGGGATTACTCAATCGTAGACCGGCGGCGCGGCACGTCCTCAAGGTCTGGCTGAGAGCCCCCCAACAGCGCAAGCCGCCTCGCAGCTTCCCTTTGAACCAAAGCTTTCAAAGCCTCTCGCACAATCGCTGATTTTTCAGTCAGTCCCGTATAAGCTTCGGCCTTGGCCATCAATTCATCATCAAGAACGATCGTCGTGCGCATCACTTAACTCCCGATATGCGCATCAAATATATCATCGATTGATGCTCTTATCAATGCCTACGACTTCATCCCGATCTCTGCCAGCACCTCATGCGTATGCTCGCCAAGTCTCGGCGCACCGCGCTCAACGG
Source organism: Rhizobium sp. PL01 (assembly GCF_033447125.1). Taxonomy (NCBI): domain Bacteria; kingdom Pseudomonadati; phylum Pseudomonadota; class Alphaproteobacteria; order Hyphomicrobiales; family Rhizobiaceae; genus Rhizobium; species Rhizobium sp. PL01. The sequence goes on from NZ_JAWQUM010000006.1 coordinate 189,793, forward strand.
CCAGTTCAGCATCGGAAAACTGAATGGGCGTACGTACGCCCGGCGCTGTTCCAGACGCCGATCCCGTATGGGGCGTATCGACCCGCATGCCACGGTGAATGATCTGCGGATCTGCGAACACATCGGCGACCGTGTTTATCGGCCCGCCCGGCACGCCGGCTGCTTCCAGCATTGCAAGCAGCGTATCCCGGTCGAAATTCACTGTCCGTGCCGTCAGTTCCGGCGTCAGCGTGTCACGGTGTTTCACCCGACCCGCATTGCTCAGATAACGGGGATCGGTCGCCAGAGTGTCGAGGCCAAGCAGTGTGCAGAACTTGACGAACTGGCGGTCATTACCGACGGCAACGATCAGATGGCCATCGGAGACCGGAAACACCTGATAAGGCGCGATATTCGGATGCGCATTGCCGAGGCGGCGCGGTGACTTGCCCGACACAAGGAAATTCAGCGCCTGATTGGCAAGTACCCCGGTCATGCTGTCGAACAAAGCCATATCAACCTGCTGGCCGACGCCGGTGCGTTCGCGCATGTGCAGCGCGGCCTGAATGGCGATAACGCCGTAAAGTCCGGTGAAAATATCGGCGAAGGCAACACCGATCTTCTGCGGCTCGCCTGCCGGATCGCCCGTCAGGTCCATGATGCCGCTCATACCCTGGATGATATAGTCGTAGCCGGCGCGATGGGCATAAGGCCCGTCCTGACCAAAGCCAGTAACCGAACAATAGATCAGCCGTGGATTGATCTTCCTCAGGCTCTCGTAATCGAGCCCGTATTTCGCCAACCCGCCAACCTTGAAGTTTTCCAGAAGCACGTCCGACTGCGCCGCCAGACGGCGCACTGCTTCCTGGCCTTCTTCGGTGGTGAAATCGAGAATGACGGAGCGTTTTCCCCGGTTGCAGGCGTGGAAATAGGCGGCGTCCAAATGGCCGCCGGTCTCGCTCTCGATAAACGGAGGACCCCAGGTGCGGGTATCGTCGCCCGCCGGACTTTCCACCTTGATCACATCGGCGCCAAGATCGGCCAAGGTCTGGCCGATCCATGGGCCTGCAAGGATGCGGGCGAGCTCGAGAACCTTCAGCCCCTTCAGCGGCGTTTCCATCCCGGCGCTCAGAAGAAGGCCTGCAGCCCGGTCTGGGCGCGGCCGAGGATCAGGGCGTGCACGTCATGGGTACCTTCATAAGTGTTGACCGTTTCCAGGTTCACCATATGACGCATCACCTGATAATCCTCGGAAATGCCATTGCCGCCATGCATGTCGCGGGCGGCGCGGGCGATATCCAGCGCCTTGCCGCAATTGTTGCGCTTGACGATCGATATCATCTCCGGCGCCATCCGGCCGGCATCCATCAACTGGCCGACACGCAGAGACGCCTGCAGTCCGAGCGTGATTTCCGTCTGCATGTCGGCGAGCTTCTTCTGGAAGAGCTGTGTCTGCGCCAGCGGTTTGCCGAACTGCTTGCGGTCGAGACCGTATTGCCGGGCCGCATGCCAGCAGAATTCCGCCGAGCCAAGCACGCCCCAGGAAATGCCGTAACGGGCGCGGTTAAGGCAACCGAACGGACCCTTCAGGCCCTCGACATTCGGCAGCAAAGCATCTTCGCCGACTTCGACATTGTCGAGCACGATTTCACCGGTGATCGAAGCGCGCAGCGACAGCTTGCCGCCAATCTTTGGTGCAGAAAGACCCTTCATGCCCTTTTCCAAGACGAAGCCGCGGATGGCATTGCCATGCGCTTCGGATTTCGCCCAGACGACGAAGACATCGGCGATCGGCGCGTTCGAAATCCACATCTTCGAGCCACTCAACCGGTAGCCGCCATCGGTCTTCACAGCGCGAGTCTTCATCCCACCCGGATCAGAGCCGGCATCCGGCTCGGTCAAGCCGAAGCAACCGATCCATTCACCGCTGATCAGCTTCGGCAGATATTTCTGGCGCTGTTCCTCCGAACCATAGGCATGGATCGGGTAGATGACGAGGGAGGACTGCACGCTCATCATAGAACGATAGCCGCTATCGACACGCTCGACTTCGCGGGCAACCAGACCATAGGCAACATAGGACGCGCCGACACCGCCATAGGTATCCGGCACGGTGACGCCGAGTAGGCCAAGCTCGCCCATTTCGCGGAAAATCGAAGGATCGGTGGTCTCGTTGCGGTAGGCATCGATAACACGCGGCTGCAGCTTATCCTGCGCATAGGCGCGGGCCGTATCGCGGATCATCCGCTCATCCTCGGAGAGCTGATCCTCCAGCAGAAATGCGTCGTCCCACTGAAATTCCTGTCTTGCAGCCATGTCGTCCTCCCGTCACTTTCCTTATTCTATCCGTTATGGCAAGCCGGGCAGAGCGACACAAACGAAAATGCGGCACTGCCTCATGCGCTGCGGGAATGGCAGAACGCGACGCGCTGCAGATACAGGACTGGAAAACGGCATGGCTCACCTCGACAGGACACGCGCGGCGCAACTGATGGAAGCCGCCGGGATCGATGTGCTGCTGCTGCTTTCGCCGGAGAGCTTTACCTATGCCACGGGTGCACCTGCCGGTGTTGCGACAATGTGGCGGCGCGCCGGTGCTGTAGCGGCCATCGTTCCCGCCGATGCGGCACTTCCAGAAGCAGCCGTCGTCACCGACCTGTTCCAAGCAGCCTTCCGCGCCTCCAGCGTCATTACCGATATCCGCATCAATCCGATCTGGGTCGAGACCGGCGATATCCGGGGCATGGAAGCACAGCCGCCAGAAGACCTGATAAAAGCCGCCTGGGCAAAACAGGGGCGTTCACACGACTTCCAGCGCCCTGAGACTTTTGACGCCAGCATGGGTTTCGGGTTGGCCGCAGCGCTTCTTGCCGAGAAGGGCCTGAGCGACGGCCGGATCGGCATCGAGTTCGATGGTCTTTCCGTTACCGATTTCCGGCTTTTGTCTATGGCGTTGCCGCAGGTCGAGCTCGTCGATGCCTCCGATCTCGTCCGTCGACTGAAAATGATAAAATCGCCCACCGAGATTGGATACCTGCGCACCGCCGTTGAACTGGCCGAAGCCGGAATCGTCACGTTGCGCGAAACCGTCGATATCGGCGTCAGCCGCGATGCACTCGCGGGGGCCTGGGAAAAAGGCGCACGCGCGGAAGCGGCGCGGCGTAACATCGACAACCTCACCGGGGTCTGGGAATACGTTTCCGTCGGACAGAATCCGTGGACCAAGGGCGGCGTGGTCGAGCGCGGCGATCTGATCAAGGTCGATGTCGGCTGTTTGATTGCCGGCTATACATCCGATACCGGCCGCACCTTCGTCTGCGGCACGCCATCTTCGCTGCAGGCAAGCCTGTTCGATGCTTTGCAGATTGCTTACGATGCAGGCCTACCCCTATTGAAGCCCGGAACTCCCATGAGCGAGGTGCACCGCGTCACCACCGAAGCGATGGCAAGGGCAGGTTTCCCCGGCTATACGCGCGGTCATTTCGGCCACGGGTTGGGCGCCGGCCTTGGCAGCGAGGAATGGCCGTTCCTGTCGGGTCAATCCGATGTGGTCATCGAGACGGGCATGGTGCTCGCGTTCGAAACACCATGGTATGTCGATGGCGTCGGCGGCATGATCATCGAGAACCAACTGCTGATCACGGCGGATGGCCACGAGATCATGAACCGGCTACCTTCCGGTCTCGTCTCCCTCTGATCGCGGGTTACCATGCCTGACAATCGCCTCGAACGTTTCGCCCATAATCTCGACTGGAACCTGTTGCGTACCTGCGTCGTCGTGGTCGAGGAAGGCAGCATCACAGCGGCGGCCAACCGGCTGCTGTTGCAGCAACCCGCCGTCAGCATGGCGCTCAAGCGGCTGGAGCAGACCGTCGGCCAGAAGCTGATCGACCGCCGCCCCGGCCGCTTCGATTTGACGGAAGCCGGTGAAAAGCTGCACCGCCAATGCCGCGATATCTTCGCAGCGGTCGTGCGTCTGCCGAATGCGCTGGAAACCGCAGGTGACGACGTCACCGGCCATGTCAGTATTCACTCGGTCAGCCATGCGCATAATCCAGCCTGGGACCGTAAGCTCGAAAGCTTCTTTCGCCTGCATCCGAAGGTAACGCTCAGCATCACAGTGGAAACCACTGTCAGCGTCATCAGCGCGGTCGAGCGCAATATCGCCACCATCGGCCTCTGCGACGGCAATATCCCAGACGCGTTGATCAAAGCTTTCCATATCCGAGAGCAATACGGGCTCTATTGCGGCCGGGGTCACCGGTTGTTCGGTGCGAAGAATGCTGCCCTCAATGACCTGCGCGGTGATCCCTATATCGCCTTCATCGCCGATGTTCTCGGTGGTCAGCACATGAATGCTATTACTGCCGTGCGCGCCATCGGCTCCTTCGGCCAGCAGGTGCGGGCAGTCTCCTGCAATGTTGAGGAAGTGCTGCGGCTGATATCAGCCAATATCGGCATCGGCATGGTACCGGATCATCTGGCGGCACCGGGCCTTGCAGCAGGTGACCTCTGGCAGTTGCCGCCCTATGATCTCTTACCGACCACCGATGTCTTCCGCATCTCCAATCCCAACGCTATCCTTAATCCAGCGGAAGACGCCTTTCTCCGCCATGTCACGGATACCAAACCGCTGGACCATAGTACAGAGCATCAATCTGGCTGATAGTCCGGTTCGAGGCTATAAATTGGAACATTCCGCAGGCGGCCTCTAGGGTCCGGTTAAGCGATGGCAGATCGCAAGACGGCAAAGGGCAGAACTGACATGCAGACATTCGACGTGGCGATCATTGGCGGCGGCATCGCCGGTCTGTCGCTCGCCTATTTCCTTACGCCACATCGCTCTGTCGTCGTGCTCGAACGGGAAACGGCGCTCGGCTACCACAGCACCGGCCGGTCCGCCGCCGAGTTTGTGCTGCGTTACAACACACCTGAAGTCTGCGCGCTTGCCGCCATCGCCAAGGAATTTTTCGACAGGCCGCCCGAAGGATTCTCGGATGTTCCTCTCCTGAAACAGCGCGGCGGCGTGATGATCGCCAACGCCGAGAAAGCTGACCGCCTGCAGGACGTTTTTCGCGCCGAATTGTCCTTTACGCCGGAACTCGAAACGCTGGACGAGGCGCAATTGCTGGCTCGCGTGCCGATCCTGAAACCGGGTTATACCGCGGCTGCCTTCTACGATCCCAATTTTTGGGACATCGAGGTCGAAAGCCTGCTGCAGGGCTATGTCAAAGGCGCCCGCCGCAATGGCGCTGATATCCGCGAGCGCCACGCTGTTCTGTCTGCCAACCATGATGGCCAAGCCTGGACAATCGAAACATCAACTGGTTCCGTCCGGGCCAGGACCGTGGTCAATGCCGCCGGCGGCTGGGCTGATCCAACGGCAGAAATTTTCGGCGTCAAACCGCTTGGTGTCGTCCCGCATCGCCGCACCGCCATCACAGTTGATCTTCCCGAAGGAATCGATATTTCCGATATGCCGGAGATCAACGAGATCGACGAGGATTTCTACATGAAGCCCGACGCGGGACGCCTGTTTGCCAGCCCGGCGGATGCCACGCCCTGCGAACCCGGCGACGTCCAGCCGGAAGAACTCGATGTCGCCTGGGCGGCGCATTATGTCGAGGAGGCAACCACAATCCCGGTCCGCCGCGTTGCCAAGAGCTGGGCAGGCATGCGCAGCTTCTCGCCCGACAAGCTGCCCGTTATCGGCACAGCACCCGGCCATCCGGACTTCTTCTGGCTTGCCGGACAGGGCGGCTTCGGCATCCTGACCTCGCCGGCACTTGGCGCTTTAGCAGCAAGCCTATTAACCGGCCAACCTCAGCCGGAAGGGTTTGGTGCGCAGGTGTTCGATCCAAGACCGTTCAGCCCGCTTCGGTTCGCGGTTTGATATCACCCGCTACGGACAGTCCGCTGCTCCCTCGAGATATCGACCGGTGTCTTTCGTCCGAAATCGGCGGCACGGGCCATGTCCGACCGGAATCGCGCCATTTCCTCATGTCTGCGCGCCTCATCCTGGATGCGCAGGAGATAAGCGGGGTGCACGGTGACAAGCAGCGACTGTCCGCCGCCGAGTTGCAGCATCTGACCGCGCAGGTCGGCCAGCCGCTGCCGGCTGTCAGTGAGTGCCATCAGTGCCGTTGATCCCATCGCCACCACCAGCTTCGGCTTGATCAGCGCCAGCTCCCGCGTCAGCCACCATTTGCAGTGCTGTACCTCACCGATGTTCGGCTTTTGATGGATGCGCCGCTTGCCGCGCGGCTCGTACTTGAAATGCTTGACGGCATTGGTGACATACGTGCTCTGGCGTTCCAGCCCGGCTTCCTGAGAGACCGCGTTAAACACCGCACCCGCTGGGCCAACAAAGGGCCTGCCGGCAAGATCTTCCTGATCGCCCGGCTGTTCGCCGACGATCATGATGCTGGCGTCCTGAGGTCCCTCGCCGAAGACAGTTTGGGTTGCGCTGCAATGAAGGGCGCAGCGGGTACAGTGCCGGGCCTCCTCGCGAAGCTCCTCAAGTGTTCCGGCCGGCGGCCGGGCAATCTCCGGTTCAGCCTGGGCGGCGGCCTGCAATCGCTGGTGAAACAGCGGCGCTTCGCTGGCGGCTCGTTCGGCCATGGCCACCACGCTTGCTTCCGCACCGGCAATCAGACCTGGAATGAGCGCTGCCTCCGGCAGGTTTTTCCAGTATTTCTTCGGCATCTCCGTCATCATCATCTTCACCTTCAGCCGGGCCGGATTGAAGATGTTGGAAAAATAGGTGCGCCAGAGCGCGTCCGTGGCGTCGGTCAGCATCGGATTTTCTGCCGGCTCCGCTGAAACCGTCAAAGCGCCGCCGTCCCATGCTGCCGTTCCCTTGGGGGTGGCGATGATCCAGTCCATGTCGGTAAAACGGCGCTGGAAAAACGGCGCCGTGCGCGCAACGATATGATGGTCAGGCTCGAACCAGGCCAAAAAACGCCGGCGCGCATGCCCCCGCTCAGTATCGATCTCCTTGAACCGAACGAAGGCCGTCATCTTGTGACAGTCGCGCCGCACGGATTTTTCCATCGCGTGCAGCTGAGCCACATCCGCATCAGAAAGCACCTCCAACAACGTGCGTTCCGCCTGCAGCCGGAAGAGGACCCGATAGAGAAGCTGGAAACGCGCGGGATCTCTATGACAGATCACAGCTTGCGCCAATGACAGGAAAACCTTCGGCACCGCGAACGTTGGCGCTGCCCCAGCACCGGCAATAGGTCCTTCCAGCGCTTCAACGGCAGGTTCGAACAGATCGCCCGCCGATTCGTTTCTGCAACGCCAATCGACCGTCTGCGGCGTCGTGTGGGCAAGCAGCAGAGACCGGGCAGCTTCCCGCCACTCGGTCAAATCCCCCCGGCCCTCCAGCACCACCGTCACCATCACAACAGCGCCAGCTGCTGCGGTTTTGGCTCGAACATGGCCCGCAGATCAGAGCGATCGATCAGCCGATGCGGCGTCCAGCCCTCGGTCAAAACGAACGATTGGACTTTCTTGATCGAAACGTGCAGCCGTGCCAGGTCCTCCAGTCGCAAACGGCGGTGGCGGCGCGCTGAGAGGATGCCGTTGACCGCCTTGGTTCCCAGCCCCGGCACACGCAACAGCATCTCACGTTCCGCCGTGTTGATATTCACCGGAAAGCGATGACGGTTGACCAGTGCCCAGGCAAGTTTCGGATCAAGCTTCAGGTCCAGCATGCCATCCGGCTGGTTCTCGGTAATTTCCTCGATGCCAAAACCGTAGAAGCGATAAAGCCAGTCGGCTTGATACAGCCGGTGCTCGCGCATCAAGGGCGGCTTGATCAAGGGCAGGTTCTTCGACGCATCAGGAATGGGGCTGAACGCGGAGTAATACACCCGGCGCAGGCCGTAGCTGCCATAGAGCCGGGCGCTGGTGCCGAGGATGACCTTGTCATTGGCTTGATCGGCGCCGACGATCATCTGCGTGCTTTGGCCGGCCGGTACGAAACGCTTGCGCCGCTTGGTCTGCAGCGTCGGATCATTGGCGGCCTCGATCTTCAGCCTGAGCTCGCCCATCGACTTGCGAATATTGGCCGGCCGCTTTTCCGGCGCCAGCCGGATCAATCCTGTATCGGTCGGCAGCTCGATATTGATCGATAGACGATCGGCATAAAGCCCGGCCTGCTCGATCAACAGCGGCGAGGCCTCCGGAATGGATTTCAGATGGATATAGCCACCGAAATTGTGGGTGACGCGTAATTCCCGTGCAATGCGGACCATTTCCTCCATCGTGTAGTCCGACGAGCGGATAATTCCGGATGAGAGGAACAGACCCTCGATATAATTGCGCCGGTAGAATTCCAGCGTCAGCCAGACAACCTCCTCGACGCTGAACCGCGCCCGCTCGACATTGCTGGAGGACCGGTTGATGCAATAAGCGCAGTCGTAGATGCAGAAATTCGTCATGAGGATTTTCAGCAGCGAAATGCAGCGGCCATCTGGCGCATAGGCGTGGCAAATGCCGGATCCTTCCGTCGAACCCAATCCACCGGACTTCGACGAATCCCTCTTCACCGTTCCGCTCGATGCACAGGAAGCATCGTATTTGGCAGCATCGGAAAGGATGGCCAATCGTTCGTTCAGCGATTTCTTCATAACTGTTCATGATATGTTCTTATGCGTTTTCAGTCAATGTGCGAAAAACGCGACATGTCGGAACGATTGCCTGAGGCGCCCGTTGTAAGCGCGAACCCTCCCAAAGCTTTCAAAAGGAGATGCGCGATGCCGTTCATCGACAAATCGAAAATCCTCATCCTTGCCACCCATGGCTACGAGCGCTCGGAACTGCGCGTGCCATTGGACGAGCTGAAAAAGCGCGGTGCCGACGTCAAGATCGCCGCGATCGACAAGGATCCGATAAAGAGCTGGGACAAGAAGGACTGGGGCGACACAGTGAACGTCGATCTTCTCGCCAAGGATGTCAAAATCGATGATTTCGACGCGCTGGTCCTGCCGGGCGGTCAAATGAACCCGGATATCCTGCGCCAGGACGAACAGGCCATGCGTGTTGTCAAAGAATTCGTCGCCTCCGGCAAGATTGTCGCAGCGATCTGCCATGCGCCGTGGTTGCTAATCGAAGCTGATGCCGTTCGCGGCTTGAAAGTGACCTCCTATGTCTCGATCAAGACCGACATGAAGAACGCCGGTGCCATCTGGTCGGACGAGCCCGTCGTCGCCGACAAGGGTATCGTAACCTCCCGTAATCCGGGCGATCTCGACGCTTTTGTCAAAAAGACCGTCGAGGAAATCGAGGAAGGCCGCCACGAGCGCCGCGCCGCCTGACCGCGTGCCTCCCAATTGATCAAAAAGAGGAACAATAATGGCTGATATATCGAAGACGAAATCGGATCCGTTGCAACAGCTTTGGGATGTTCTTGGCGATGTTCATGCTGGCATGCTGGGCGTCGAGGACTCCGGGCAGCACATGCAACCGATGGCACCGTTCATCGAAAAGGAAACCAATTCGATCTGGTTCTTCACCCGCACGGACAGTGATCTGATTAACTCGGCGCGGACGGGCAACCGGGCGCATTTCTGTGTCATCAGCAAGGATCACGACTATCATGCTTGCCTTGCTGGCGCGATCGATGAGGTGAAGTCGCGCGAGCATATCGACAAATACTGGTCGGCTCCAGTGGCTGCCTGGTTTGAAGGCGGCAAGGACGACCCATCGTTAACGATGCTGCAGCTGAAGCTTGATGACGTGGCAATCTGGGCGTCGACCAACAGCACGCTGAAATTCGGCTGGGAAATTGCCAAGGCCAACCTGACGGGCAAGGAGCCGGATCTAGGCTACCACACGCAGATCTCACTGCCGCATTAACCCTCACCCGCATTGACCCCTCAATCGTGCGGATGGAATGCCCTGCCCGGGTCCCCTCGGGTCGGGCATTTTTCGTCTATAGAGAAACCCGGCCGTAGCGGCCATTGCTGTAGACAAGCGAGTGCCCATCCCCGGCGACGATGGAGACGACGCGGCCGAGAATGATCGCGTGGCTGTGGCGCTCGATCACCTCGTCGACTTCACAATCGATCCCGGCAAGCGCACCACGCAGCACGGAGGCGCCGCTTGCCAGCGTGAACCATTCGGCACCGTCATAGCGCTCGATGCCCTTCAGTCCGCCCTTGCCGGCAAACCGGTCGGCGACGTCCTGCTGATCAGCACTGAGGATGTTGACACAAAAATGGCCGTAGCGGCTGATAATCGGCCAGCTGGAGGAACTGCGGTTGATGTTGACGATCATCGTCGGCGGATCGACGGACAGGGCCGTGGCCGAAGTCACGGTCGCTCCGGTGCGCTCATCGCCGACCCCGGCGGTAATGACGGAAACACCTCCCGACATCCGCCGCATGGCCGATTTCAATGCATCCTCATCCGCCACATGCGCAAAGGACTGCTCCTGCCGCGGGGCGATCCGGTCGAGCGAATTTCTCAAAGCGACGTTCATGCGGGTCCACTCTTTTGCCGTCTCGTTCATGGTGACGGATTTACGCATGAAAGACGACACTGTCTCAAGCAAAGAATGCCCGCCGCCGCCAGCTAAGCTGGATCGATTTTTCAATCATCATAAAATTTATAGATTATATTATTTTCCGCAAGACAGCGGATTCTGCGACAGTTGCATCCTGCCGAAACGCGGCAACTAACAATAAGACATCATTTTAATAGACTATTGACAGGACGGCCAATTGTGTCAGGATTGTGTTAACGACCGTTAACCGATCCCAGCGAACAGCGGAGAACTGCATGTTTTATCACGGTGGAATGACCCTCGGTTACCTGACGCCTCCGGTGAAAAAGGAAAAAGCCATCCGTGTTGAAATGCCGGTTCGCCAAAGCCGCGAAGAACAGACCGAATTCGAACAGGAGCGCGATCAAGAGCTGAGCCGCGCGTTTTTGACACCCTGGCACCTTTTCTACTGATCGGCAGATAGGCTGATCTATTCCCCAGTTGCCGCCCCCTGGCCATGGGTGCCGATGCTGGAATACATGCCCGTCGTGCGAAACTCCGTCGGACTGGCGCCGAAATAGCGGCGGAACACCTTGGCAAAATAGTTCGGATCCTCGAAGCCGGACATCACAGCCACCTCCTTCACCGACAGATGCGCTGCCTTGGTCAGGAGCTTGGTTGCCCGTTGCAGCCGCTTGCGCAGCACGAACTCCGCCGGCGGCATGCCTTCGCTGGCGGCAAAGACCCGCGAAAAATGCGCCCGGCTGAGACCGGAAACATCCGCCAGTTTCTCGACCGGTAGCGAATGCTGCAAATTCGCCGTGATATGATCGATGACATGCTGCATCGTCCGGTACTCCTGGCTGAAAACCGGATGCGAACCGAAGACATCGTCGTAAAGTACCATCGCGGATTCGTAGGCGATGGCAGATGCGCTGCCCGGCGCATCGGCTCCCCCGGAAATCAGTCGCAGACTGCAATCGGCAAGGCGCTCGATCGTCTCGGGTTTCAGGTTGAGGATCGGCCCGGTGGTCGCGAGGATCGCCTTGTGAACGCGCAGCGCCTCCTCGCCGTTCATCGAAATCCAGAAAAACTCCCAGCGGCCGTTCTGCTCCAGCCAGTAGCGGTGATTGTGCGGCACCAGCACCAGCAAGGTCTCACCCTCGCGCACCCGGTAGGTGCGGTTTTCATAGCGCAGGTTTCCGGCACCGCCGATCGTGTGTTGAAGCACGGTAAACGGCGTCTGGCCGCGTTTTCGGCCGTCCCAGTCATAGGTCTGATCCGTGCGGATCTCGTAACCCGTACTGGTCGGCATGGTGTGCAGGCTGTGGCGTCCGCGCGGTAGCGAAACCGTCCGCATCACCGGTCCATTCTCGATGAGTCGTTTCAGCATAGAATTACCCATGAAAGCACAATACCTCTCTGGCGGCACCTTTCATTATACGCATAATGCCCCTCAACAAAGCAAGATGACCGGGTTGGAGCGGCATCGACAGGGAGAGCCCGGAGGCAATCGGCGTCAAGACGCTCTGTTCTCCACGCATTGATTTTACCCTGTCCGTTTTTCCCGGCCAAACGACCAGCGACGAGGACAGCATGACCAGCTTCAAGATAGCCATTATCGGCGCCGGCAGCGTCGGCTTCACCAAGAAACTCTTCACCGACATTCTCTGCGTGCCGGAGTTCCGCGATGTCGAGTTCGCGCTCACCGATATGAGCGAGCACAATCTCGGCATGATCAAGTCGATCCTCGACAAGATCGTCGCATCCAACAACCTGCCGGCTAAGGTCACCGCCTCGACCGACCGGCGCGAGGCGATATCAGGTGCCCGCTACATTATCAGCTGCGTGCGCGTCGGCGGTCTTGCTGCCTATGCCGACGATATCCGCATCCCCCTGAAATACGGCGTCGATCAGTGTGTCGGCGATACGATCTGCGCAGGCGGCATTCTCTATGGCCAGCGCAACATCCCGGTCATCCTGGATTTCTGCAAGGACATCCGGGAACTGGCCGAGCCGGGCGCGAAATTCCTCAACTATGCAAACCCGATGGCGATGAACACCTGGGCTGCGATCGAATATGGCAAGGTCGACACGATCGGGCTTTGCCACGGCGTCCAGCACGGCGCCGAGCAGATCGCCGAAATCCTCGGTGCCAAGGATGGCGAGCTGGACTACATCTGCTCCGGCATCAACCATCAGACCTGGTTCACCGATGTCCGCGTCAAGGGCCGCAAGATCGGCAAGGACGAACTGGTCGCGGCCTTTGAGGCACACCCTGTTTTCTCGCAGCAGGAAAAACTGCGCATCGACGTTTTGAAGCGTTTTGGCGTCTACTCCACCGAGAGCAACGGCCACCTGTCGGAATACCTGCCCTGGTACCGCAAGCGGCCAGAGGAAATTACCCGCTGGATCGATATGTCCGACTGGATCCACGGCGAAACCGGCGGTTATCTGCGCCACTCGACAGAGACCCGCAACTGGTTCGAAACCGAATATCCGCAGTTCCTCGAGGAGGCGAACAAGCCGATCGATCCGGCCCGCCGCTCCAACGAGCATGCGAGCCACATCCTGGAAGCACTGGAAACCGGGCGGGTCTACCGCGGTCATTTCAACGTCAAGAATAACGGTGTCATCACCAACCTGCCATCCGACGCCATCATTGAGTCGCCTGGATTTGTCGATCGCTTCGGCATCAACATGGTCGCCGATATCACGCTGCCGGAAGCCTGCGCCGCCACCTGCATTTCCTCGATCAATGTCCAGCGCATGTCGGTTCATGCGGCCATCTCCGGGGATATCGATCTCCTGAAGCTCGCCGTTCTTCACGATCCGCTGGTCGGCGCTATCTGCACGCCGGAAGAGGTCTGGCAGATGGTCGATGAAATGGTTGTCGCCCAGGCACAATGGTTGCCGCAATACGCCCATGCGATCCCGGCCGCCAAGGAACGGCTGAGCAAGGCAACGGTCAAGACCCGCGATTGGAACGGCGTTGCCCGCCGCGAAGTCCGCTCGATCGACGAACTTCGCGCCGAGAAAGAAGCAACGAAATTGAAGGCCGCCAGCTAACGACAAGCGGCAAATATGCGAGACCCGTTGTCCTGAGGAGGAGGCTGGTCTGGGAGTGGGCAATCCGTTGCCCACTCTATTCCGGCAGGTGGCAGGATGTCGCCACGCCGGGTGCTTTTAGGAGGAGAGCCGCCCATACCGGGCCGGTCTGAAGCATGAGGGAGAAACAACGACAATGAACAGCTTTCGCCATCTGAAAACGACCAGCGCGCTGCTTTTGGGCGTGTCGGCATTCACTGTCACGGCCATGGCTTCCGAGCCGACCGTGGTACCCGAGCAGCCAGCATTCCCGGCACAGGGCAAGATCACCTACGTGCCGCGCGATTCCATCCTCGAATACAAAGCACTACCGGAATATCACGAGCCGGATTGGGTCACCGAGAAATTCGTCAAGGCCGGCAAGCTGCCACCGGTTGCCGAGCGCCTGCCGAAGGAGCCTCTGGTCTTCAAGACCGGCAACATGCCGGATGGCCTCGGCGTTTATGGCGACACGATGCGTCACGTCATCGGCGGCCGGCCGGAAGGCTGGAACTATTCCGCCGGTCAGACGCAAGGCTGGGGCGGCATCGATATCGAGATGTCGGAATGCCTGACGCGCACGGCACCACTCTATCAGGTCGAAGCCAAGGACGTTGAGCCACTGCCTAACCTCGCCAAGAGCTGGGAATGGTCAGAAGACGGCCACAAGCTGACCATGCACCTGATCGAAGGCGCCAAATGGTCCGACGGCGTTCCTTTCTCCTCAGAAGACGTGATGTTTTACTGGGATGACAATGTCGTCGATCCCAATGTCTCACCGCTGAATGGCGCGACGCCGGAAACGTTTGGCGAAGGTACGACGCTGAAGGCGATCGATGCCAACACAGTCGAGTGGACCTTCAAGGACGCGTTCCCGCGCCAATACCTCTATTCCATGGCCTATGGCACGTTCTGCCCGGGTCCGGCGCATATCCTCAAGACCAAGCATCCGAAATACGCCAAGGGCTTTACCTACGACCAGTACAAGAATGGCTTCCCACCGGAATATATGAACATCCCAATCATGGGCGCCTGGGTTCCGGTCGAATACCGCCCGGACGATATCATCGTGATGCGCCGCAATCCCTATTACTGGAAGGTGGACGAAGCCGGCAACCAGCTGCCCTATCTCAACGAGCTGCACTACAAGCTCTCGACCTGGGCCGACCGCGACGTGCAAGCGATTGCCGGTTCCGGTGACTTCTCCAACCTCGAACAACCGGAAAACTTCGTCGAATCGCTCAAGCGCGCGGCACAGGATACGGCACCGGCACGACTTGCCTTCGGCGCCCGGCTGATCGGCTACAATCTCTATATGAACTTCTCCGGCAATGGCTGGGGCGAACCGGACGAACGCGGCCAGGCCGTGCGCGAACTCAACCGCAATGAAGATTTCCGCAAGGCAATCACCATGGCAGTCGATCGCAAGAAGATCGGCGAATCGCTGGTCAAGGGTCCGTTCACCGCGATCTATCCGGGCGGCCTCTCCTCCGGAACAAGCTTCTACGACCGCCAGTCGACCGTCTACTATCCGTTCGATCTGGAAGGCGCCAAGGCGCTGCTCGAAAAGGCCGGGCTGAAGGACACCGACGGCAACGGCTTCGTCAATTACCCGGCCGATAAGTTGGGCGGCAAGGATGTCGAGGTCGTGCTGCTGGTCACCTCCGACTACAATACCGACAAGAACCTCGCCGAAGGCGTCGTCGGCCAGATGGAGCAGCTCGGCATTCGCGTCGTGCTCAATTCGCTCGATGGCAAGCAGCGCGATGCGGCCAACTATGGCGGCCGGTGGGACTGGATGGTGCTGCGCAACGGCGCCGAACTGTCCTCCGTGGTGCAGAACACGCCGCAACTCGCAGCAACAGGTCCCCGCACCAGCTGGAACCACCGTGTGCCGGAAGGCGGGAAGCTTGACCTGATGCCGTTCGAGCAGGAGCTTGTCGATATCGTCAACAAGTTCATCGCCTCAAGCGATAATGACGAGCGCACGGACCTGATGAAACAGTACCAGAAGGTCGCGACCACCAACGTCAACTCGGTCGGCCTCACCGAGTATCCGGGTGCTCTGGTCGTCAACAAGCGCTTCTCGAACATTCCGGTCGGTGCCCCGATCTTCATGTTCAACTGGGCGGAAGACACCATCATCCGTGAACGGGTGTTCGTGGCCGCAGACAAGCAGGGTGACTATGAACTGTTCCCGCAACAGCTGCCCGGCAAGCCCGGCGAAAAAGGCCCGATGAACTGATCCGCAAGCGTTGCTCCTCAGGCCGCACCTTGCCGGCCTGAGGAAAACCCCTTGAACACACAAGAGAACCTAACAGCCATGTTCCGATTTCTACTTGTGCGCATCGCGTCAGCGATACCCGTCCTTTTGGTGCTCAGCGTCGTGACTTTCGCGATCATCCAGGCACCGCCGGGCGATTATAGCGACTATATCCGGTCGCAGATGATCAACCAGGGCGGCGCATCCTTCGAGGAAGCCGACGCCCAGGCGCAGGCCTACAAGGTCGCCAATGGGTTGGATAAGCCGATGGTCGTCCAGTACGTCAATTGGATCACCGGCATCGTGACGCGCGGCGATTTCGGCCATAGCCTGTTTTACAACAAGCCTGTCTCGGAAGTGGTGGGCGAACGCCTGCCCCGGACACTGGCGCTAGCCCTCGTCTGCCACATCCTGGCATCGATTATCGGCATCACCTTCGGCATCCTGGCGGCAACCCGCCAGTACACGTGGGTCGATACCTTGCTATCCGGTATCTCGTTCCTGGGCATGACGGTGCCGCGCTTTCTGATGGCGTTGATCATCGTCTATATCCTGGTGTTCCATTTCAACGTCACCGAGATCAACAGCTTCCACTCCGCCAAATATGGCGGGGCGCCCTGGTCGTGGGACAAGTTCGTCGATCTCCTGAAACACGTCTGGCCGGTTATCGCCATCGCGACGTTTGGCGGCCTCGCCTACAATATGCGCGTCATGCGCGGCAATCTGCTCGATACGCTGAACGCCCAATATGTCGAAACGGCGCGGGCCAAGGGCCTCTCCGAACGGGCCGTCATCATGCGTCATGCAGTGCCCAACGCGCTGCATCCGCTGGTCATGTATCAGGGCGTCGTCCTGCCCTACATGCTGACCGGTGAAATCGAGACCGCAATCATTTTCGCACTGCCGACGGTCGGTCCTGCCATTGTCGGCTCGATGTGGGTGGGCGACGTCTATGTCACTGCGACCTTCATGCTGGTCCTGTCCGCAACGCTGATCGTTGGCAACATCATCGCCGACATGCTTCTGGCGTTGCTCGATCCGCGAGTTCGTCTCGGCGGAGGAGCACGCGCATGAAAGCCGATGTCCAAAAAGCCATCACCGTGCCGGTCCCTGCGCCGCACCATCACAACGAAACCTATCTGGCCCTCGTCTGGCGCCGCCTGAAGCGCTCGTGGACCGGCATGGCGGGATTGATCCTCGTCTGCCTGCTGATGCTGATGACGATATTCGCGGAGTTCTTCTCTCCCGTCGATCCGAAGCTGACCGGCGTCGCCTTTGCACCACCGCAGACGATCAGTATCACCGACCAGGAGGGCAATCTCGTCTGGCCGCGAACCTATCAGATCGGCGAAGGTACAGAACTCGACCCGATTACCTTCCAACCAATCGTCGGACCGGACTATGCCAATCCGCAAACGCTTGGCTTCTTCGTCAAAGGCTTCAGCTACCGGCTCCTCGGCCTAATCCCCACCGACCGCCATTTCTTCGGCTCCACCAACGGCACGTCGGTAAATTTCCTCGGCACCGACAAGTTCGGCCGCGATGTGCTGTCGCGCATCTTCTATGGCTCCCGCGTCTCGCTGATGATCGCGTTGACCGTCGTCTTCATTGTCACCGTCGTCGGCACCACTGTCGGCATGGTCTCGGGCTATTTCGGCGGCCGCTTCGATACGTGGATGCAGCGCTTCGTCGAACTCGTCCTCGCCTTCCCGCAGCTACCACTCTATCTGGCGCTGACATCGCTAATCCCGGTGACGGCACCGACCAACGTCTTTCTCGCCTTCGTAATCTTCGTCATGTCGGCGCTCGGCTGGGCGCAGATGTCACGCGAAGTGCGCGGCAAGACGCTGGCGCTTGCCCGGATCGAATATGTGCGCGCCGCCATGGCGATCGGCGCCACCGACCGGCGCATCATCTTCCAGCACATTTTCCCCAATGTGATGAGCCACGTGATCGTTTCGGTGACGCTGGCGATCCCGAGCGTGGTTCTGCTGGAATCCTTCCTCGGCTTCCTCGGCTTTGCGGTCAAACCGCCGCTGATGTCCTGGGGACTGATGCTGCAGGACACCGCCACCTATTCCGTCATCGGATCCTATCCGTGGATCCTTTCCCCGGTGGCCTTCGTGCTGATCACCGTCTTTGCGTTCAATGCGCTCGGCGATGGCCTGCGCGACGCCGTCGACCCATACTGAGGAGACGACCATGGCACTCGTGGACATCACGACACTGGCTCCCGAACAGCGGCACGACCATGCCGCATCCGTCGGCGCACCGATCATCGACGCCCGGCACGTCGCCGTGACCTTCAAGGTCGAAGGCGGCTCAGTCGATGCAGTGAAGAACGTTTCCTTCCAGCTCTATCGCGGCGAAACCATCGCGGTCGTTGGTGAATCCGGCTCAGGAAAATCGGTAACCGCCCGCACCGTCATGGGCCTGCTAACCAAGCGCGCCAGCGTCTCCCAAAAATCCAGCATTACCTATGACGGCAAGAACGTGCTGACATTCTCCGATCGCCAGCGCCGGGCACTGCGCGGCAACCGCATCTCGATGATCTTCCAGGAGCCGATGAGTTCGCTCAACCCGGTCTATACGATCGGCGCCCAGATCATCGAGGCGATCCGCGTTCATCAGAAGATGAGCCGCAAACAGGCAACGGAGCGGACGCTGGAACTCCTGCGGCAGGTGCAGATCCCCGATCCGGAAGCGCGCCTCAACCAGTATCCGCACCAGCTCTCTGGCGGCCAACGCCAGCGCATCATGATTGCTATGGCGCTGGCCAACAATCCCGACGTGCTGATCGCCGACGAGCCGACGACGGCGCTCGACGTTACCGTACAGGCGCAAATCCTGAACCTGATCCGTGATCTGCAGAAGACGATCGGCATGGCGGTGATCCTGATTACCCACGATCTGACCGTCGTTCGCCAGTTCTCCGATTATGTCTACGTGATGCAGAACGGCGAGGTGAAGGAGCACAACACCACGCCGGCGCTGTTTGAGAACCCGCAACACCCCTATACCCGCCACCTGCTCAATTCAGAGCCGAAAGGCCGGGCCAATCCGATGCCGGTGGATTCCGCCGCCATACTCGAAGGCCGCAATGTCCGGGTTTCCTTCATGCTCAAGCATGGCGGCTTCTTCAAGCCGCAGTTGAAGGAGCTGGTCGCCGTCGACAGCCTCTCGATCAAGCTTCACCGGCACGAAACACTCGGCATTGTCGGCGAATCCGGCTCAGGAAAGACCACCTTCGGCCAGGCGCTGGTCAAACTGCTGACCACGGATGGCGGCGAAATCCTGTTCGACGGCCAGTCGATCGAGAAAAAGACCCGCGACGAAATGCGACCGCTACGATCACGCATGCAGATCGTTTTTCAGGACCCGTTCTCCTCGCTCAACCCGCGCATGTCGGTCGGCCAGATCATCGAGGAAGGCCTGATCGTCAACAAGCTCGGCGCGACCCGCAACGAACGGCTGGAACGGGTGAAGGAAGCATTGAACAGCGCGGGCCTGCCGAACAACATCCTGTCGCGCTTCCCGCACGAGTTTTCCGGCGGCCAGCGCCAGCGCATCGCCATCGCCCGGGCCGTGGCCCTCGAGCCCGAATTCATCCTGCTCGACGAGCCCACCTCGGCGCTCGATCTCTCGGTGCAGGCCCAGATCATCGAACTGCTGCGCAAGCTGCAGAACGAGAAAGGACTGAGCTATCTCTTCATCTCCCACGATCTGAAAGTCGTGCGCGCACTCTGCCACCGGGTGGTGGTGATGCAGCATGGCAAGATCGTTGAAGAAGGCCCGGTCGAAGACGTTCTCACCCATCCCAAGACCGCCTACACCGAACGGCTCGTTCGCGCCGCCTTCGACGTAGCCGCATAAGCAAAGAGGCCCATCCATGACGAGACAACCCAAAATCACCTTCATCGGCGCCGGCTCGACCGTCTTCATGAAAAACATCATCGGCGACGTGCTGCAGCGTCCAGCGCTGTCGGGCGCAAAGATCGCGCTGATGGACATCAACCCGCAGCGCCTGGAAGAAAGCGAAGTCGTCGTCAGCAAGCTGATCTCGACGCTCGGCGCCAAGGCCACCATCGAGCTGCATTCCAACCAGAGAAAGGCCCTCGACGGCGCCGATTTTGTCGTCGTCGCCTTCCAGATCGGTGGCTTTGAGCCCTGCACCGTCACCGATTTCGAAGTACCGAAGAAATACGGCCTGCGCCAGACCATCGCCGATACGCTCGGCGTCGGCGGCATCATGCGTGGCCTGCGCACCGTGCCGCATCTCTGGTCGATCTGCGAAGACATGATGCGGGTCTGCCCCGAGGCGATCCTGCTGCAATACGTCAACCCGATGGCGATCAACACCTGGGCAATTGCCGAGAAGTACCCGAAGATCAAGCAGGTCGGGCTTTGCCACTCGGTGCAGGGCACGGCGATGGAACTGGCGCACGATCTCGACATTCCCTACGAGGAAATTCGCTACCGCTCTGCCGGTATCAACCATATGGCCTTTTTCCTGAAGTTCGAGCATCGCCAGCCCGACGGCTCCTATCGCGATCTCTATCCAGATCTCGTCCGCGGCTACCGTGAAGGCCGGGCGCCGAAGCCGACGTGGAACCCGCGCTGCCCAAACAAGGTGCGCTATGAGATGCTGACCCGGCTCGGCTATTTCGTCACCGAAAGCTCGGAGCATTTCGCCGAGTACACGCCCTATTTCATCAAGGAAGGCCGTGAAGACCTGATCGAGAAATTCGGAATTCCGCTGGATGAATATCCGAAGCGCTGCATCGAGCAGGTGGAGCGCTGGAAGGGCCAGGCAGCCGCCTTCCGTTCTGCCGACAAGATCGAAGTCGCCCAATCGAAGGAATACGCCTCCTCGATCATGAATTCGGTCTGGACCGGCGAACCCTCGGTCATTTACGGCAACCTGCGCAACAATGGCTGCATCACCTCGCTGCCGGACAATTGCGCCGCCGAAGTGCCGTGCCTTGTCGATGAGAACGGCATCCAGCCGACCTATATCGGCGCCCTGCCGCCGCAGCTGACAGCCCTTATCCGCACCAACATCAACGTGCAGGAACTGACGGTGGCGGCGATGATGACCGAAAATCGCGAGCATCTCTATCACGCCGCGATGATGGACCCGCATACGGCGGCCGAACTCGATCTCGACCAGATCTGGTCGCTGACTGACGACCTGCTCGCCGCCCATGGCACATGGATCCCGGAATGGGCCCGCGTGTCGAAAAAAGTCCAAGCCGCGTAACGTCCCTCCCCGTTACGTGACAAGGAAACCCCGGAACAACAATTCCGGGGTTTTCCTTTTCTGCCGGGTGTGGTCGAAAGGAACGACGCACCGCCGATATCTGCAGGAGACAAAAATGCCCGCCACCCTCGCCCGCCAACTGTCAGACGCCGACAATCAGGGAATCCGGCTAACCTCCGCCTCGCTCTCCGAGCCTGCCACGCCAGCGGAAGCCTTCGCCGTGCAGCGCGAGACGCTGGCATTGAACGGTTGGCTGACCGGCGGCTACAAAGTCGCGATCCGGCCAGACGGCAGCTCCGTCTCCGCGCCGATGGCACATATCACCTATGCCAGCGAATCCGGCACTGCGGGTTTCGATCGCCCCGCCGTCGATGCGTTGGAAGTGGAAATCTGCTTCGTTCTCGGCAAGGACCTCGCCGCTCCCGGCAACACGCCCTACACCCGCGAAACGCTGCTCGATCACGTCGCATCCATCTATTCCGGCGTCGAGTTTCTGGGCCATCGCCTGGACGACGGCGGCAAATCGCCCGCCCTTCTGTTCCTCGCCGACCGTCTCGGCAATGCCGGCTATGTGCTGGGCGAAGAATTAACTGCGAACGTGATCGAACCCGGCCAGGCCTACCCGCTGACCATCACCATCAACGGCGATACCGTCTTTACCGGCCCCGGCAAGCACCCCAATGACGACCCCGTCGCCGCCTTCCTGCTTTTCGCCAACGCCCTGACAGAAACCGTCGCGAAGGGCCGCATCATCACCACCGGCAGCCTCTGCGGCGCCATCCCGACGCCCGCCCGCGCCGCCATTGCTATCAGCGGATTTACGACGCTGACGGTCACGGCGGCATCGACGCGCGAGGTTTGATAGGACCGGACCATTGTCCCATATCGACCACCGCGCGTCAGCGCGGTGAGAAACCCTTGTTTGAGCGGGCGCCACGGCCTGGCTCAGCCTCGCGCCGACAGACCTGCGCGCCGCGCCAAAATGCGTTCGATCGCCGAAAACCCGTCGTAAATCAACACCGCCAAGGCGCCAACGATCAACCCGCCCTGAAGGACAAAGGCGATGTTGTTGGACTGCAGTCCTGCAATAATGACTTCGCCGAGCGTCTTGGCAGCCACCGTCGAGCCGATCGTTGCGGTCGCAAGGCTGATCACCACCGATAACCGTATGCCAGCCAGGATCACCGGCATGGCCAACGGCAGCTCCACCTTGAAGAGACGCTGGCGGTCCGTCATGCCCGAACCGCGGGCCGCCTCCATCACCGAGGGTGGCAAGGTCGTCAATCCCGTCAGTGTATTTTCAAAGATGGGCAAAAGGCCGTACAGAAACAGCGCCACCAGCGTTGGCTTTTCGCCGAAACCGAGGATCGGGACAGCCAGCGCCAGGACGGCGACAGGCGGAAACGTCTGGCCGACATTCACCAGGCTGCGCGAGAGCGGCAGGAACTCCGCTCCGAAGGAGCGCGTCACGAGAATGGCCAGCGTCACCGCGACGAGGATGGCACCGGTCGTGGCGATGGCCACCGTGCGTAGATGCAGAAGCGTCAGCGTCAGCAGGCTACCCTGATTGTAGATCGCAGGCGCATTGTCCTGCACCAGCGGTTTCAACAGAGGATTGAACCAGCCGGGCGAGACCAGGAAAGCGATCAGGACAACCAGCAGCGCTGCGCGCAGGAGAGGCGGGATCCATGCCCTCATTGCGGTTTGGCCGCACGTCTGGTCAGCCCCTCCAGGGTGACCCTGCCAAGGATCGTTCCATCAGCGGCTGCGACCGGCAATGCGGCACGGCCGGTCCACAGGAGTTCCGAGAGCGCATCGCGTTGGCTGAGCGTTGCCGCCACAGGTTTTCCATCCGCCGGCCCCGGCTCGACGGCATCCCCCGCAGTTTCGATCGACAGCAGGCGGAATGGCCGCTCGCTGGTTCCGATCAGCGTCTGGACGAACTCCGTCGCCGGATTTTTCACCAGTTCGGAGGGTTTGCCGTACTGGACAAGGGCTCCCTTATCCATAACAGCAATCTTGTGAGCAAGGTGAAACGCCTCGTCCATGTCATGCGTCACCAGCACGATCGTCGTGCCCAGCAATCTTTGGATGGCCAGCAGATCGGCCTGCGCCTTTGCCCTGATGATTGGATCGAGCGCGCCAAAAGGCTCGTCCATCAATAGGACGTTCGGCTCGGCCGCCAAAGCGCGTGCCACACCGACACGCTGCTGCTGGCCACCGGAAAGCTCGTGCGGAAACCGGGCTGCGAAGGCGGCGGGGTCAAGCTGAAACAGCGTCAGCAGTTCCGTTACCTTGGCATCGATCCGCGCCTTGTCCCAGCCGAGCAATACCGGCACCGTGGCAATGTTCTGCGCGACGGTGCGATGCGGAAACAGCCCATGCCCCTGAATGGCGTAACCGATCCGGCGGCGCAGTTCGAAACCCGGTATCGAGCGATTGTCCTCACCATCCAGGCGGATGGCGCCGGATGTCGGTTCGACCAGCCGGTTGATCATCCGCAAAAGTGTCGTCTTGCCCGAGCCGGAGGTTCCGACAATGACCGTTACGGTACGCGGCTCGATCGTCATCGACACAGTGTTGACGACGGTATTGCCGTCATAGCGTTTGGTGATCCCGTCGATTTCGATCATGCGGCCCTGCTTCGTTCTCGCTGAGGAGCGTTCATTTCAATAAGCGCATCGAGCACGATCGCCGCTGAGAAGGCCAGCAACACGGTCGGAACCGCCCCGAGCAGCACCAGGTCCATCGCCGTCTGACCGATGCCCTGGAACACGAACACGCCAAAACCGCCGCCACCGATCAGAGCGGCAATCGTCGCAAGGCCGATGTTTTGAACCAGCACGATTCGGATGCCGGTGAGAATGACCGGCATTGCCAGCGGAAACTCGATACCGAACAGCCGCTGCCAATCCGTCATGCCGATACCGCGGGCAGCCTCGTTTGCCTCGCGCGGCACGCCTGCAAGGCCAACGACGGTGTTGGCGACCACCGGCAGCAGCGAGTAGAGAAACAGGGCGACGAACGCGGGGGCGGCACCGATTCCGCGAATGCCGATCGCGGCGGCCCCCGGCACGTTGACGGCGATCCAGCCGAGCGGCGCGATGAGAATCCCGAACAGCGCAATCGACGGTATCGTCTGGATCAGGTTCAGCGTGTTGAGCACGCCTGCCCGCAAAGGCGCAACCCGGTGACAGAGAATCCCGAGCGGCAGCCCGACGAGGACAGAGGCAACCAGCGATCCAAGGGCCAGCGTCACATGCCTCCCGGCCTCGAGCCAGAACACATCGGCACGGCCCGAATATTCCTTGAGGATCGACAAGCCATCCCACAAACCGGACATCAGGATCGCCGCCGCTCCACCGAGCGTGATCGCCAGAAGCAGTACCCTGACCAGCGGCAGTGGCCGCAGCCGTGTGATCGAATCGGCAGCAAGCAGGGCGAAGGAAAACAACAGGATCCAGAAGCCGGAAGCCGGAGAAACCCGGGCGTAGGTATTGGATGGCGGCGTCAGAAAAGTCGCGGCTGTCCCGATGAACACGGCAATCGCAGTGAGCCCTGCCGCTGCGGCAAACAGCCGAAGGCGCGTCGGCATCTTTAAAAGAACGAGGACCAAGGCGCAGACCATCAGTCCGAGAAGCGCCATGCCTGCTCCAGCGGGCAAAGCCTCGAGCATGCCTTTCGCATCGCCCGGCACGATGCGGTTGGCGCGAAAAGTGGCAAATGGTGCGACGAGCGCGCCGTAGGCGATCAACAGCGCAATGACCACACCGAGCTTGTCGAAGCGAATGCTCAAACTGCCATCCCCATCCCAGTCAAGGCCGGCTCCCTTTTGAGAACCGGCCATTTCACGGCAGCCTATTTCAAATGGCTTACTTCAGAAAACCGTTCTTCTTCAAAAAGTCTTCTGCGACCGCCTTGGCAGGTTCGCCGCCAACCTGAACGCGACCGTTGAGGTCCTGCAAGGTCACCAGATCAAGCTTCTCGAACACCGGCTTCAGCAGGGTCTCGATTTCCGGATGATCCTTCAGCACCGCCTCACGAATGATCGGTGCCGGCTGGTAGACGGGTTGCACCGCCTTGTCGTCTTCCAGGACAACGAGACCAGACGGCGCAATGCCACCGTCTGTGCCATAGACCATCGCGGCATTGGCACCGTTGGTCTGATTGGCCGCGGCCGCGATTGTTGCTGCCGTATCGCCGCCGGACAACGTGATCAACTGGTCCGATTTCAGCGTGAAGCCATAGGTCGTCTGGAATGCCGGCAGGGCCGCCGCCGAGTTGACGAATTCCGAAGAGGCCGCCAGCACCACCGTGCCACCGCCGGCAACATATTTGCCAAAATCGCTGAAGGTCTTGATGCTGCTGGCATCGGCCAGATCCTTGCGCACCGCCACAGCCCAGGTGTTGTTGGCGGGCGACGGCGTCAGCCAGACGATCTTGTTGGCGTCGTAGTCCAGCTTCTTGGCTTCGGCATAGCCCTTGGCAGCATCCTTCCAGACCGGGTCATCAGCCTTCTCGAAGAAGAAGGCGGCATTGCCGGTATATTCCGGATAGATATCGATCTCGCCAGCAACGATCGCCTTGCGCACGACGGGTGTCGCGCCAAGCTGGACCCGGTCGGTCGTCTCGATATTGTTGGCCTTGAGCACGGCCAGGATGATATTTCCGAGCACGCCGCCCTCGGTGTCGATCTTCGAGGATACGACCACCTGGGCACTGGCCGCAGCCGTGGAAACGAGCACGGCCAGAGCGGCCCCGATCAATGTTGTTTTCAGACGCACGATGTTCTCCCTTGAAACTGTTCGCAATTTCTCCCACGCCCGCCCGCATTCGTCGGGGCATAAACTGCCATATGTGGCGTGGTTCGGAGAAAAATAGAGCGCCGGGGAGGGAATTTGTGCAGCGGGCGAACTAACGGATTGCGCGGATGCGTCGGCTGCAATTCGACACGCAATACCGACCATTAAGCCCGGCCACGGATTTAGGCATATCGACTAGGAAAGAATGGCGGAGAGGGTGGGATTTGAACCCACGATACCCTTGCAGGTATGCCGCATTTCGAGTGCGGTGCGTTCGACCACTCTGCCACCTCTCCGGATATGCTGGTCGGCGCGTTCAGCGCGAGGCGGTTCATAGCGGCAGTTTTTGGCGATGGCAAGGGGGCTGATGAAGGAATATCAAGCCTATGCGCGCCTTTTTTCTTGACAGTTTTCCCCGCTTCACGTAATTCGCGAACTCGAAGTGGTGTGGCACGTCCTCACCGCGCCGGGTGTCTTTTGCGCCCGTTCACCGGCAAGGCCATAAGGTCTTGTCATTTCCGACTGAAGAAAAAGACGGCCTCGCCTTCGTGTGAAGAGCCGGAACGAACATGAAAGGATAAACAATGTTCGCAGTCATCAAGACCGGCGGTAAACAGTACCGCGTGGCAGCCAACGACGTTCTGACGATTGAAAAATTGGAAGGCGCCGCAGGCGACAAGATTGAATTCACCGAGATCCTGATGGTCGGCGTCGGCGCCGATGCAACCATCGGTGCTCCGTTTGTCGAAGGTGCCGTAGTCAGCGCCGAAGTTGTGGAACACGGTCGCGCCAAGAAGGTCATCGCCTTCAAGAAGCGCCGCCGCCAGAACTCGAAGCGTACCCGCGGTCACCGCCAGCACAACACGACTGTCCGCATTCTGGACATCGCTGCTGTTGCCGGCGCGAAGGCGAAGAAGGCTTCCAAGAAGTCTGAAGACGCCGCCGCTGAAGCCGCAAACTGAGACAACGGATCCAAGGTTTAAAGGAGAACACCCATGGCACATAAAAAAGCTGGCGGTTCCTCGCGCAACGGTCGCGATTCACAGTCCAAGCGCCTCGGCGTGAAGAAGTTCGGTGGCGAAGTCGTCATTCCGGGCAACATCATTCTGCGTCAGCGCGGAACCCAGTGGCATCCGGGCGCCAATGTTGGCCTCGGCAAGGACCACACCATTTTTGCACTTACGGCCGGTAACGTGAACTACCGTACGAAGGCCAATGGCCGCGTGTACGTGTCTGTAATGCCGAAAGCCGAAGCAGCGGAATAAGCCGGTAGCGCTCTTAAAACAGCCGGCGTCTCATCGACCCGGCTGGCGCTTATCCGTTCAGGCCAAGACCAAAAGGGGAGATGGGGCAATGCCCGATCTCCCCTTTTTCACGTCTTGGAGGACTGAACATGCAAAGCGAACTGTTGAGGGAGAGCCAATCACGGTCTCCCCGGGAAGATTCCCTGGAATCTTCTCAGGAACGGCTGCGGCCCCAACGGTCAAGGACCGATTGCCCGATATTGTTATCGCCCAGGCTCGTTTTGCGCGCCCCTCACGAAGACGATATCGACGCCCTTGCCCATCTTGCCAACAACGCCAATATCGCCACCATGGTTTCGCGCATGCCGCACCCGTATACGGTGGCCGATGCCGCGGATTTCGTACGCCGTACGAAAACGGGCACGATTGGCAAGTGCGTCTATGCGATTACCAAAGCGGATAATGGCGCATTTCTCGGTTGCTGCGGTATCGAACCGCATCCTGATGGCAAGACGGCGGAACTCGGCTACTGGCTGGGCGAACCGCACTGGAACAAAGGCTATGCCACCGAGGCTGCCCAGGCGCTGACCGACATGGCCTTCCGCACCCGTGACATCGATCAGATCGATGCGCGCTGCCGGGTCATGAACGTCGCCTCGCGGCGGGTCATCCAGAAATGCGGCTTCCAGTTCCAGGGCTCCGGCATGGTCGACAGTCTGGCGCTTGGCGGCATGATGTCGGTCGAATGGTACAGGCTCGATCGCAAGACCTGGATGTCGTTACGCAGCTGGGGAGGTCTGAGATGACCGCTCATTTGCGTGAACGGCCGAAGGTTGCCGTTCGGCCCGATCCCGGCCCCTGCCCGGTCATCGAAACCGGGCGGCTGGTCCTGCGTCCGCACCGGCTGTCCGATGCCGATGCGATTGCCCAGTCGCTCGGCGATTATCAGGTCTCGCGCATGCTGGCGCGGGTCTCGGCGCCGTATCACCGGCAGGATGCGCTGGATTGGCTTGCCCGCCAGAGCTCCGGACTGATTGCCGGCTGGACGCTGGCAATCACGACCGGTGACGATGTTCATATTGGCTGCGTCGGCATCGAACTGATGCACGGCCAATGGCATCTTGGCTACTGGCTGAACCGGTTCTATTGGAACCGCGGCTATGCCAGCGAGGCGGCCCATGCGTCGGTCGAGCGGTTCTTCCGGCGCATGCCAGCGACGGTCCTGCATTCCGGCGTCTTTGCCGATAATGCCGGATCGCTGAAGCTGCAGAAAAAGCTCGGCTTCGAGATCACCGGCTGCAGCCAGGTCTATACGCTGGCGCGCAACTGCATGGTCAGCCATATCGAGACCAGCATCACGGCGGACGCTCTGCGCGCGCCTTGAAACAAACAAAGGCCCGCGGAAGATAAACTCCGCGGGCCTCTTTCGTCTTTAATCCAGCTCGAAACCGACCGGCAAATGATCGGAACCTTCGGCTTTCGTATCGATCCAGGCATTCCTCAATCGCGGCGTGAGCCCGGCACTCAGGAAACAATAGTCGAGATGCATGCGCTTGTTATGATCGGAGGGATCGATCCAGCTATAGCTTTCGGACGAAAGCCGGCCGAGATGGGCCAGCGCGTCGACCGGGTTTTCCAGCCGCAGCGAGCGGCCATAAAACGCGTCCGTGGTCCCGGTCATGGCGATGTATTCCGGCCCTTCCGGCTGCATGTTGAAATCGCCCATCAAGACGAAGTCATCGGGATGCGGCAGCTCTGGGAAGCCGAAATCCTTGCCGCCGGTCATGGCGCCGCCTTCTCTGGAATAGGACAGCACTTTCTCTTTCAAATAGGTGATCTGAGCGATGCGTTCGGCGGGGTAGGCGTGGTCGAGATGCACGGAATACACGCGCAACGGACCCGACGGTGTCTCGATCAGCGCTTCGGTGGCGCCCCGCTGCAAGTTCATCGGCGAAAACGTCCGGGTACGCGGCAGGCCAATGAGGCGAGTGGAAAGGATCGGGAAGCGCGACAGGATCATGTTACCGAACTGGAAGCGGCGCTCGACGGCTCGGCCATTCTCGATTGCCGAACCGGCATCAATCTCGCAGGCAGGCCAGAAGGTGGAAAAGTATTGCGGCATCAGCGCGCGAAAAACGGCCACAAGATCAGCGTGATCGTTGCGATGAAAATTCCGCGTCACTTCCTGCAGCGCGATCACGTCGGCACCTTCAAGACTTGCAGCGATACGTTCGGGATCAAAACGGCCGTCGAGACCGACGCCATACTGGATGTTATAGCTCAAAAACTTCACGATATTCTTTGACCTCCGGGGTAAGCGCCTATATCGATGGCGACAATTGCGGCGGCAAATACACCAAACAGATGGCAGTGCGATGAAATTTCTTGATGAAGCAAAAGTCTATATTCGCTCCGGCGACGGCGGCGCAGGGGCTGTCTCGTTTCGCCGGGAAAAATTCATCGAGTTCGGCGGTCCGGATGGTGGTGATGGCGGCCGTGGCGGCGACGTCTGGATTGAGGCCGTCAACGGCCTGAATACGCTGATCGACTTCCGCTTCCAGCAGCATTTCAAGAGCGGCACTGGCATCCATGGCATGGGCCGCAACCGCACAGGCGCCGGTGGGGCCGACGTGACGCTGAAGGTCCCGGTCGGCACCCAGATCTTCGAAGAAGACTCCGAGACGATGATCGTCGACATGATCACCGAAGGCCAGCGTTTTCGCCTGGCCGCCGGCGGCAATGGCGGCTTCGGCAATACCCATTTCAAATCCTCGACCAACCAGGCACCCAACTGGGCCAACCCCGGTCTTGAAGGCGAAGAAAAGACCATCTGGCTGCGGCTGAAGCTGATTGCCGATGCCGGTCTGGTCGGCCTGCCCAATGCCGGTAAATCGACGTTCCTGGCAACGGTTACCCGTGCGCGCCCGAAGATCGCCAACTATCCCTTCACGACGCTGCATCCGAACCTTGGCGTTGCGACCATCGACGGCCGCGAATTCATTCTCGCCGACATTCCCGGCCTGATCGAAGGCGCCCATGACGGCGTCGGCCTGGGCGACCGCTTCCTCGGCCATGTCGAACGCACCCGCGTGCTTCTTCATCTCGTCTCTTCGCAGGAAGAGGATGTCGCCAAGGCCTATAAGACGGTGAAGCACGAACTCGAAGCCTATGGTGGCGAGCTGCTCGACAAGCCGGAGATCGTGGCCCTGTCGCAGATCGACGTGCTTGATCCGACAGAATTGAAAAAGAAGCAGAAGGCACTGGCCAAGGCCTGCGGCCAGACGCCCCTCCTCCTGTCAGCCGTCGTCGGCACCGGCATGACCGAAACGCTGCGTGCGCTGCGCGATATCATCGTCGCTGCGCAGACCCCGGTGGACGAAGACTGACATGACGCCGCAACGCAAACCGCTGGAAAAATACCGCCGGATTGTGATCAAGATCGGCTCAGCCCTGCTTGTGGACCGCAAGACAGGCTTGAAAAAGCAGTGGCTGAACGCCATGTGCGCCGATATCGCGGCACTCAGAGCCAAGGGCGTCGAGGTTCTCGTCGTCTCCTCCGGGGCCATAGCGCTCGGACGTTCGGTGCTGGATTTTGCCCCCGGCGCCCTAAAGCTTGAAGAAAGCCAGGCAGCCGCAGCCGTTGGCCAGATCGCACTTGCCCGCGCCTGGTCGGAAAGCCTGTCGGCCGACGAGATCGTTGCAGGCCAGATCCTTCTGACATTGGGCGACACTGAAGAGCGCCGCCGTTACCTCAATGCCCGCGCCACCATCAGCCAGCTTTTGAAGATGGGCGCAGTGCCGATCATCAACGAGAACGATACCGTCGCCACCACCGAAATCCGTTATGGCGACAATGATCGTCTGGCGGCCCGCGTCGCCACCATGACCGGTGCTGATCTGCTCGTGCTGCTTTCCGATATCGATGGACTCTACACGGCTCCGCCGCATCTCGATCCGCAAGCGCGTTTCCTCGAAACCATTGCGGAGATCACACCCGAGATCGAGGCAATGGCGGGGGGCGCCGCATCCGAACTGTCACGCGGCGGCATGCGTACCAAGATTGATGCGGGCAAGATTGCCACCGGCGCCGGCTGCGCCATGATCATTGCGTCCGGCAAGGTCGATCATCCGCTGTCGGCGATCGGCGAGGGGGCACGCTCCTCGTGGTTCGCGCCATCCGGTTCGCCGGTCACCGCGCGGAAAACCTGGATTGCGGGACAGCTTTTGCCGGCCGGCAGCCTTGCCATCGACGCCGGCGCCGAAACAGCGCTTCGCTCAGGCAAGAGCCTGCTTCCGGCCGGTGTTCGCCAGGTGACAGGATCATTCAGCCGTGGCGATACGATTGCCATTATCGACGTCGAGGGCCGGGAGATTGCCCGCGGGTTGGCCGGTTACGACGCTGACGAGGCCCGGCAGATTACCGGTAAGAAGTCGGCGGACATTGCCATCATTCTCGGTTATGCCGGGCGCGCCGCCATGGTGCATCGGGACGATATGGTGATGACGGCATCTGCCAAGCGGGAGACGGCTGCAGTGGGGAGCGACGCTCATGCTTGACGATGCGCGAAAGAAAGAAATCCAGGAATTGATGGCCGTGATCGGCCGCCAGGCCCGCGCTGCCAGCCGGCCACTTGCTACGGCATCGGCCGAGCGCAAGCATGCAGCCCTTATCAGCATGGCCAGCAATATCGTCGCCCACAAGGACGATATCCTCGCCGCTAATGCGCTCGACCTCGAAAATGCCCGCGAAACCGGCGTCGCGGCGTCCTTTCTTGACCGGTTGACCCTGTCGGAAAACCGCGTCCTCGATATGGCCAATGCCATTCGGGCGATCGCCGAACTTCCCGATCCCGTCGGCGATATCATTGCCGAGTGGGATCGCCCCAACGGCCTGCATATCGAGCGCGTACGCACGCCGCTCGGCGTTATCGGCGTCATC
The DNA here is from genome assembly GCF_033447125.1 of Rhizobium sp. PL01. NCBI lineage: Bacteria > Pseudomonadati > Pseudomonadota > Alphaproteobacteria > Hyphomicrobiales > Rhizobiaceae > Rhizobium > Rhizobium sp. PL01. The sequence goes on from NZ_JAWQUM010000006.1 coordinate 221,859, forward strand.
TATGAAAGCCGCCCGAACGTCACGGCTGACGCAGGCGCGCTGTGCCTCAAGGCCGGCAATACCGTTATCCTGCGCGGCGGATCGGACAGTCTGCATTCATCGCAGGCGATCCATACTTGCATGGTTCAAGGTCTGAAAGATGCCGGACTTCCAGTGCATGCGATCCAGATGGTCCCGGTCGCCGACCGTTCAGCCGTTGGTGCCATGCTGACGGGCCTTGGCGGCTCGATCGACGTTATCGTTCCGCGCGGCGGCAAGAGCCTGGTCGCCCGCGTGCAGAACGAAGCCCGCGTACCGGTCTTTGCCCATCTGGAAGGCCTTTGCCACGTCTATGTCGATGCCTCCGCCGATCTGAAAATGGCGAAAAAGATTGTCGTCAACGCCAAGATGCGCCGCACCGGCATTTGCGGTTCGGCCGAGACGCTGCTGATCGACCGCAAGGCAAAGGACAAGTTTGTCGTGCCGCTGATTTCAGCCCTTCGCGATGCCGGCTGCGAGGTCCGCGCCAGCGAGGACATTCGCTCCATCGTGCCGGGGCTGATTGCTGCTACCGAAGAAGACTGGGCAACGGAATATCTCGATGCGATCATCTCGGTGACGCTGGTCGATGGCATCGAGGGCGCAGTCGATCATATCTCGTCCTGGTCCTCTGCCCATACGGAAGCCGTCATTGCCGAGGATCCGGCAGTGGTCGAGCGCTTCTTCGCAGAGGTCGATTCAGCCATTCTCCTGCACAATGCCTCGACCCAGTTTGCCGACGGCGGCGAATTCGGGATGGGCGGCGAAATCGGCATCGCCACCGGCAAGATGCACGCGCGCGGGCCGGTCGGCGTCGAACAGCTGACTTCCTTCAAATACAGGGTGCGCGGTACCGGTCAGGTCCGGCCGTAAGGTGCAGCCAGGCGACGTCGATCCGTTTTATCTGAAGATGCCCCATGTCGAGAATGGCATGACCGTCGGATTGTTCGGCGGCTCGTTCAATCCACCGCATGATGGCCACGTGCTCGTTGCCGATATCGCGCTGCGCCGGCTTGGCCTCGACCAGCTCTGGTGGATGGTGACGCCCGGCAATCCGCTGAAAAGCCGCAATCATCTGGCCCCGCTCAGCGAGCGGATCGCGCTCAGCGAGAAAATCATCCATGATCCGCGCATCAAGGTGACGGCCTTCGAGCAGTCGCTCGGCCAGAGCTACACGGCACGCACGCTAGAAAAAATTCGCGAACGCAATCGCGGCATCCGTTTCGTCTGGATCATGGGCGCCGACAATCTGAAGAATTTCCATCTCTGGCAGGACTGGCAGAAAATCGCCTGCACCTTCCCCGTCGCCGTCATCGACCGCCCCGGCGACACGTTGTCCTATCTGTCCTCAAAGATGGCGAAAACCTTTGACTATGCCCGCGTTGACGAGGCCCATGCGGCGAGCCTTGCATGGCGCAAGGCCCCTGCCTGGACGTTCATTCACGGGCCGCGTTCGCCGCTGAGTTCCACGGCGCTGCGGGCGAAAACTTGAGTGCATATAAGCAATCATTAACCGTCATTTACTTCTCGTGTCTTGAAACCTTAAGGCATTGGTGCCTACATTTAGGGTGCGGCTCGACCGACATTCGAATCGCATCATGCCTGTTCTGTTCACCTGGAAAGGAAAACCTCTGACAACAGTACACGCGAAGGGAAATGTCACTCGCATTTTCCCGCCAAGCACGGAACGCAGCGACGAAGCCGCTGCCCGTGCTCTTCAGCTGGTTCTCGACAGTCTCGAGGACTCGAAGGCAGAAGATATTGTCACCATCAACATTGCCGGAAAATCGGCGCTGGGAGACTACATGGTCGTAGTCTCTGGGCGGTCGAGCAGGCATGTCATGGCGATCGCCGATCACCTGATGACCGACCTCAAGGACGGTGGCCAGGGCAATGCCCGCGTTGAAGGTCTGGAGACCGGTGACTGGGTGCTGATCGACGGCGGCGATATCATCGTCCACGTATTCCGCCCGGAAATCCGCGAGTTCTACAACATCGAAAAGATGTGGGCCGCGCCGGACATGGAAGACGGCACCTTGCACTGAGCCTTTAGCACCTTTACCCGGTGCTTGAGCGGCAGTGACACATTTGGATCCTGCAATGGTCGTGCAGGATAGGTTATCCGATTGCGGCCATTTGCAGAATGAAGTTCGGCACCAGCGCTCCGCTGGACGTGGAAGAATGTGCCTGTCGTCGCTGACAGAGCGACGATGCTCTCACTGGCGTGATGAAAATTAAGGAAATGACATGCGGGTTGGCCTCTTTGCCGTCGGGCGTCTCAAGGCTGGCCCGGAAAAAGATCTTGCGGCCCGTTATCTTGACCGCTTCGCCAAGGCTGGTCCCGCAATCGGCCTTGAGCTTTCGCGTGTCGCAGAAGTCCCCGAAAGCCGCGGATCGAGCAGCGATACGCGCAAGCGCGAGGAGGCAGCCCTGCTCGAAAAGTCTTTGCCGGACGCCAGCCTTCTCATCCTACTCGACGAACGCGGCAAGGCGCTGGATTCCGAAGGTTTCGCAGCGCTCATAGGCTCCTTCCGCGACAGCGGCAAACGCGACCTGACGATTGCCATCGGCGGGGCCGACGGTCTCGATCCCGCCCTTCACGCCAAGGCAGATGCCGTCATTTGTCTTGGCAAGATGACCTGGCCGCATCAATTGGTGCGGATCCTGATCGCAGAACAGCTTTACCGTGCCGTCACCATCCTTTCAGGCCATCCCTATCATCGCGTCTAAAGATTCACCGGTGTGCGGCCATCCGGATGCCGCAATTGCCGCGAATGGCTGTTGGCTGAATTAGCCAAATCAGCGTAGGGTTTTTTGCTTAATTAGACGGCTGACAGCGAATGGCGGAATGACGACAGGTGCGGCAAAGCAGGCACGGAAAGAGCAACCGGTAAACACCGGATGGCTCTGTTTCCGTGCGAGCCTTTTGGCCACCGCACTTCTGTTCAGCACCGGTGCGGCTGCACAGACTGCGGAAATTCCGGAGGAGAATCCGCAAGCGGCCACCGAACAGGCACAGACGCCACCGGATCCAGCAGCCGAACTTGCCGTGAAGCGCGACAGCACCCGCGGCGAACTGGATGCCCTGTCGAAAACCATCACGCTGTCGAACGACCGGGCGGCAGAATTGCAGGCCGGCATCGCCGAGATCGAAAAAACCAACGAGTCGCTACGGACAGCATTGGTCGATTCCGCCAACAAGCGCAAAGCGCTGGAACAGCAGATTGTCGATGGCGAAGACAAGTTGAATACGCTGCGCACCAAGGAAGATGCCGTGCACGCGTCGCTGCGAGCCCGGCGCGGCGTGCTGGCCGAAGTCTTGGCGGCATTGCAGCGTATGGGGCGCAATCCCCCCCCGGCACTGCTGGTCACGCCAGAAGATGCGCTGGCATCCGTACGCAGCGCCATTCTTTTGGGTGCTGTCGTCCCAGGTATTCGGCACGAGACGGAAAATCTTGCCGCGGATCTCAAGGCCCTTGCCGGCGTCCGAAAGGACATCGTCGCGCAACGGCAGGCGCTGGGCGACGACATGACGGCACGGCTTGAGGAAGAGCGGCGCATGAACATGCTGATTGCCGAAAAAGAGAAACTCAAGCAGCGCAGCGCCACCGAACTTGCCTCCGAACGACGCAAGGCCGAGCAGCTTGCCGCGCAGGCAACCAGCCTTGAGGGTCTGATCGGCTCGATCGAAAATGAAATCGCCTCGGCGCGCGACGCAGCCGCCGCTGCCAAGGCCGAGGAGGAAAACCGGCGGCTCATGTCGGAGGCCCAGCGCGCCGAAGCCCGCGAACTGGCGAACAGCACAACGCCCGACAAAAACCGCATTGCGCCTGCATATGCATTTTCGGACCTGCAGAAAAAGCTTGCGCTTCCGGTTGCCGGATCGATCCTGCGAAAGTTCGGCGACGCCGATGGCACGGGGCATTCGCTCCAGGGCATGATGCTTGAGACAAATGCGGGGGCTTTGGTGACAGCGCCATCGGATGGCTGGATCGTTTTTGCCGGTACATTCCGCAGTTACGGCCAGATGATCATTCTCAATCCCGGTGACGGCTATCATGTCGTTCTGTCGGGTCTGGAGGGCGTGACAGTACAACAGGGCCAATTCGTCGTCGCCGGTGAGCCACTCGGCACGATGGGTAACAAAAGAGTGGCCAGCGCCACTGCATTGGCGCTGGAAACCGAACGTCCGACGCTTTACATTGAATTCAGAAAAGACGGAAAACCGGTTGATTCCCGACCATGGTGGACCGCAGCAGACACCGGAAAGGCACGCAATGATTCGTAGAACGTCACTTGTTCTGGTCGGGGCACTCATGGGTGCAGCGGCCACGGGCGTTGTATATTCCTCCATCGTCCCGGCTGTCGCGGCCAACCCGTCGACCTATCGCGAACTGTCGATTTTCGGCGACGTGTTCGAGCGCGTGCGTGCGCAGTACGTGACGCCGCCGCAGGACGACAAGCTGATTGAGAATGCCATCAACGGCATGCTCTCGTCGCTGGATCCCCATTCGAGCTACATGAACTCGACTGATGCGGAAGACATGCGCACCCAGACAAAGGGTGAGTTCGGCGGTCTCGGCATCGAAGTCACCATGGAAGACGATCTCGTCAAGGTAACGAGCCCGATCGACGATACACCGGCTGCCAAGGCTGGCGTTCTCGCCGGCGACTTCATTTCGAAGATCGACGGCGTTGATGTCCGCGGCCTCAAGCTTGAGGAAGCCGTCGACAAGATGCGTGGTGCGGTCGGCAAACCGATCAAGCTGACCCTGCTGCGCAAGGGTGCTGAAAAGCCGATTGAACTGACAATCATTCGCGACATCATCGCTGTGCGCGCCGTCAAGTTCCGCACGGAAGATGATGTCGGTTATGTCCGCGTCATTTCCTTCACGGAAAAGACCTATGACGACCTGAAGAACGCGATCGAAAAGATCAAGGCCCAGGTTCCGGCTGACAAGCTGAAGGGCTATGTGCTCGACCTGCGCCTCAATCCGGGCGGTCTGCTCGACCAGGCCATCAATGTCTCCGATGCCTTCCTGGAGCGTGGCGAAGTGGTTTCCACTCGCGGCCGCAATCCTGACGAAACGCGCCGTTTCAATGCGACACCGGGCGATCTGACCGACGGCAAGCCGGTGATCGTGCTGGTCAACGGTGGTTCGGCTTCAGCTTCGGAAATCGTTGCTGGCGCTCTGCAGGACCTGAAGCGCGCCACCGTTCTCGGCACACGTTCGTTTGGCAAGGGTTCAGTTCAGACGATCATTCCGCTCGGCGAAGCCGGTGCGCTGCGTCTGACCACTGCGCTCTATTACACGCCATCGGGCAAGTCGATCCAGGGCACTGGCATCTCGCCGGACATCAAGGTCGATCAGCCGCTGCCGCCGGAATTGCTCGGCAAGGTCGAAACGACGAGCGAATCCAGCCTGCGTGGCCATATCAAGGGCCAGAACGAAAATGACGAAGGCTCGGGCTCGGTTGCTTACGTTCCACCGGAAACCAAGGACGACCTGCAGCTAAACTATGCACTTGACCTTTTGCGCGGCAAGAAGACCGACCCGGCCTTCCCAGCCAATCCGGAAAAGGCCGAACTGAAGCCATAACATTCGCTGAAAATGCGGATCGCCTGATACTCTTCGCCGCCTGGCTCCGGCCGGGCGGCGGTTTCGATTCTTGAAGGGACGCCTTAACCTCAAGGCTTCTTCCATCGCAACTCAGATTGACAGAGGCCCTTTTGGGAACAGATCTCAACGCTCCTCTTGGTCAAAACCGCAAGACGCGCGCCTCCAAAACTGAAAAGTCGGGCCTGACATTCGGCCGCCTGTCCCTTGGCATTTGCGCCCTGGCATTGATCGGCATTTCCGTCTGGACCGTTCTGAAGCCCACCGGTCTGATCGCTCCTCCGGAAACGGTAGCTGATGCCACGCAGCCCGGCGACAAAGCCGCGGTAGATTTGAACGCCAACACGACCAAGCCGAAGCAGCAGAAGACAAGCGGCGCGCTATCCGGCGCTCATGTCGAGGAGACGCTGACCGACAACGGCTCCATCGTCACCAAATTCTCACCCAAGCAGCGCGATGGAGATGGCCCCGCCTTCATCGAAGTCGGCCGGACGAAGGGTCAGGACCCACGCCTGGCGACTTTCCCCAACGACGACCTGTTGGAAGACAGCCCGCAGGGACGCCTTCCGATCACCGGCCCTGAGGGCCTGCGGCCCATGGATCAATATGCGCGCCCATGGTCCGGCGCACGCGGAATCCGCATCGCGCTGGTGGTTGGAGGCCTAGGGCTTAGCCAGACGGGCACGCAGAATGCTCTGCGTCAGCTTACTCCCGATGTGACGCTCGCCTTTGCCGCGACCGGCAACAGCCTACAACGCTGGATGCAGGAAGCTCGCCGCACCGGCCATGAAATCCTTTTGCAGGTTCCTTTCGAGCCTTTCGATTACCCGGACAACAATCCCGGCCCTCACACGCTGCGCGTCGGGCTGGATGCAAAGAAAAACCTGTCGGAGCTGCATTATTCGCTGGCGCAGATCACCAATTATACCGGCGTCATGAATTTCCTGGGCGGGCGTTTTCTTTCTGACGCCGACGCACTGGAGCCGGTGATGCGCGACATCGGCAGACGCGGGCTGCTTTTCCTCGACGACGCCACATCGGCGCAGACGCTGACCGGAACGCTGGCGGGGACGATCGGCGTACCACACGGTTTTGCCGACATGGTCGTCGATGACCAGATCGATCGCACGGCGATCCTGAAGAAACTCGACGAACTGGAACGCATCGCCAGACGCAATGGCGGCGCCATCGGGGTAGCCTCGGCATTTGATGAAAGCGTTGCGGCCATTTCCCAATGGATGGACGAAGCCAGCACGCGCGGCATCGAATTTGTCGGCGTTTCGGCGCTCGTCAAAGATCCGCAACAACAATAGCTTAAGCCTGCAACAGGGCAGATTTCATCCGCCCGACACGGCAGGATCAGAAGAGGGCATGCACATGAGCAAGGACAAATCAAAACCGGTAAAGGCCGACGACCTGCCTTATCGCCCCTGTGTCGGCATCATGGTGCTCAACCGGGAGGGGCTCGTCTGGGCCGGGCGGCGCATTCCCATCGGTAATTCGGAATATGACGGCTCGGCGCAACTCTGGCAAATGCCGCAGGGCGGCATCGACAAAGGTGAAGATCCGCTGAAGGCAGCCTATCGCGAACTCTACGAAGAAACCGGAATGACCACCGTGTCGCTGCTGGCCGAAGCACCCGACTGGATCAACTACGACCTGCCTCCTCACCTGATGGGCATCGGCCTCAAAGGCAAATATCGCGGCCAGACCCAGCGCTGGTTTGCCTTCCGCTTTGAAGGCGACGAATCCGAAATTGCCATCAACCCGCCGCCCGGTGGCCATGAGCCGGAATTCGACGAATGGGCCTGGAAACCAATGCAGGCGCTGCCGGACTTGATCGTGACGTTCAAACGTAGGGTCTACGAGGATGTCGTGGCTGCGTTCGGGCATCTGGAGGGAACCGCGTCACTGTAAAGGCACGCTTCCAGCCGCTGCCTGTTGTGCGTCGAAATAACACGACAGATCAAGATAGGCGCAAACCCGTTGTCGCTATTACCGTAAACAGATGGCGGAAAGCACGTGACGGATACGCGCACGCCAGTGGAGGCTTTTGCAAGAGCCTGCCTGTTCGAAACCACACCGGATGGCAGCGCCGTAGGCTGGCGGCGTGTCTTCCGTCGCAGGCACGTTTCGCGTCAATAGCCCGGTCCCCGAAGGGACAACCAAGGGTCGGCCGGTTCCGGCAAAGGCGGCATTAAGCGCTCCGAATCTTGCAATTCTCTCTGAATGTTCGCAGCGGAGGCTTCGCTTTTCAGGCTGCCCAGATTTCCTAAGACCGCCGCGACACGCCCTGAGCATCTTGCGAGGCGGTTGGAAATCAAATTGAAGTTTACCGGAAGAGCTGCGTTCCCTCACTCGCCCGAAGTCTGATCGTTTGCGCGCTTGTTCGCCGCTTCTTCTGCGGCCTTTTTATGCCATTCCCGGTCTATGCTGCCTTCTTCCGCCTTGTGAAAATACTGCGCACAGACCAGCCACCCTTTAAGTGGCCGGAGCAACAGGAGCGACGCGAGCAGCGTCAGCGGCACGGTGGTCACCAAATGAACCCACAGCCGCGGTTCATAGGTGAACTGCAGCCAAAGCGCGAATGCCAGGGCCGGCACCGCCACGATGCTCATCGCAAAGAACGCCGGGCCATCGGCCGGGTCTGCAAACGAATAGTCCAGGCCGCAGGCCTCGCACCGCGGTGCCAATTTCAGGAGGCCCTGAAACAGATGACCGCGCTGACATCGTGGACATCTACCTTTGATACCCGTCAGGGCAGGATTGGTCGTTGGTGTGAAGTGTTCCGGCATTTGCGTGCTCCTTCTTAAAAGAAGGGCATATCAGGTAGCCGAGGGTGCCGTAAGCGGGTGCGCTCAAAACACGCAGGCATGGAAAGTCGGGGCTGCACTCCCGATGAGGGTGAAAAGCGGATCGAATTTGGGCCGATAGCCTGGCGTCAAAAAGCCCGCGCGGGGAAACCGGCGGGCTTTTCGTAAATTCGCGGAGGTCTTATTCGGCCTCGTTGGCCGGTGCTGCATTGAGCTGGCCGTATTTCTCGGCGCCGATCTTGTTGAACAGATCGAGCTGGGTTTCGAGGAAGTCGATATGGCTTTCCTCATCCATCAGCAGCTCTTCGAACAGCTTCATGGACACATAGTCGCCCGCATCATGACAGATGTCGCGGGATTTCTTGTAGGCCTTGCGGGCATCGTATTCGCCAGCGAGATCGGCCTCCAGCACTTCCTTGACCGATTGGCCGATGCGAAGGGGGGCAACCGTCTGCAGATTGGGATGGCCTTCAAGGAAGATGATGCGCGAAACCAGCTTGTCGGCGTGGTGCATTTCCTCGATGGATTCGGCACGCTCTTTCTTGGCAAGCAGCGTGTAGCCCCAGTCGTCGAGAAGACGATAATGAACCCAATACTGATTGACGGCCCCGAGCTCGAGATACAGCGCTTCGTTAAGCTGCTCGATGACTTTTTTGTCGCCTTTCAAGATCCGCTCTCCTGTTTTCTTCATGGAATTGTTTGAGGCGGCTCATGAAATCAAATATCTGGTCGCCCGTCGAGGGGCGGCTGGCGTGATATTGCTCGGTGGTGCGGATGATGATGTCGACGACATTGGGGAAACAGCCGCAACAACGGCCGCGCTTTTCCATCGCGTGATAGACTTTTGCGGGCACGATAAGCTGCCAACAGTCGGCATCGAGCATCTCGATGATGACGTCCTGAATGTCCTTATCGGTGATAAAATTGCAGCTACAAACCAGCATTTCGTCTGTCCGTGATACGCAACGCACTGAATTCTATCCATAAAGCAAAAGCGGATATTTGGTGTCAACAAAAAATGCCACATGATTATCACCGGCAAGTCCCGACTCCATATTAGAGCAATTCTAAACTTGATAAAAAACATCGTGTTTTCATTAGCTTAATAAGAGGACCGCTGAACACGGCCGGATTTTTGGTGGAATTCAAGTTTTCTTGAGTGACCAAAATGCCAAACAATTTTTGTTACAAAGGAGTGGAAAACGGGCACGGTGGGGGCTGCGCCCGATGAGGCGCTTCCCCTCCTGTCCCCAAGGTTTCCGCCTCAATGAAAATTGCGGCCCTTCGGCATGACGCTTACCGTCTCGACAATCTCACGATGGCTGGCCTTGCCTTCGTCCTCTCCATTGAGGGACACTGGCTGTCGTCCAGCTGGCCGTCTCTTTTGGCGATGATCCCTTGTTGGACGAAGGACTTCGTCTGCCCGCTCGCACGCTCCAAACCGGCGCACCTCCTGTTGAAGCAAACCCAGCATTGGCGTCATGTCCTCGATATGCTCGGCCACAACGTGGATCACCCCGCTCTCGCACTGCAATTTTCCTCTGATTTTGACCAGCCGGGCGCCCATGACGATGGATCGGTACCGGTCGAATGTCTTGGTCCAGACGATGGCATTGGCAACGCCGGTTTCGTCTTCCAACGTCATGAAAATTACGCCTTTGGCCGAGCCCGGCCTTTGGCGGACCAGAACAAGTCCGGCAATGGTAACCCTCTGCCCGTTCGGAACATTCAGAAGGTTCCCGTTCGGCATGACCCCGGCCTGCGCCAACACAGAACGCAGGAAAGATACCGGGTGCGCTTTCAAGGAGAGAGAAAGATAACGATAGTCTTCGATGACCTGTTCGCCCGGCAGCATGTCCGGAAGTCGAGTTTCCGGCTCCAATTGAAGGTCGGCGCGATCCGCGCGATCGAACAGAGGCAGGCTTTCCGCAGCACTTCTGGCATCCAGCGCCCGCACGGCCCAGAGCGCTTCGCGCCGCGAAAGCCCGATGGAGCCGAAGGCATCGGCATCCGCCAGCCGCTCGATATCGGATTTCTGTAATCTCGACCGTAGCCAGAGGTCGCGCACGGAAATGTAACGCTCGCCGCGATTGGCAACCAGGTCTGCCATGTCGCTTTCCGAAAGACCTTTCACCTGCCGGAAGCCAAGCCGCACGGCTCTCTGCGTCCTGATGATCCCCCGCATCGACGCATGCCTCTGGTCGATCGCGCCTGGGTCGAACTCGGCTTCTTCCAGAAGGCAATCCCATTTTGAAGAATTGATATCAACCGGCCGCACTTCAACGCCGTGCTCGCGCGCATCCCGAACCAGTTGCGACGGCGCGTAAAAACCCATCGGTTGCGAGTTCAACAAAGCGGCGCAGAAGACGTCGGGATAGTAAGCCTTGACCCAGGAGGATGCGTAGACCAGCAGGGCGAAGGAGGCGGCATGGCTTTCAGGAAAGCCATATTCGCCAAAACCCTCGATCTGCTTGAAGCAGCGTTCGGCAAAGTCACGCGTGTACCCATTGGCCACCATGCCATTGACCATATCGTCTCTGAACGAATTGACCTGTCCGGAGCGCTTGAACGTTGCCATCGAGCGCCGCAGACGATCCGCCTTTGCCGGCGAAAATTTTGCTGCCGTAATGGCGATCTGCATTGCCTGTTCCTGAAAGAGCGGAACACCATGTGTGCGCTCCAGAATGGGCTTCATTTCATCCTTGGGGTAATCCACCTTGAAACCGGGGAGATGGGCTCGCCCCCGGTTTTTGAGATAGGGATGCACCATATCGCCCTGGATGGGGCCAGGCCGAACGATCGCGACCTCGATGACGAGGTCATAAAATATGCGTGGGCGAAGGCGGGGCAGCATGCTCATCTGCGCGCGGCTTTCGATCTGGAATACGCCGATCGTATCGGCCCGGCACATCATGTCGTAGACCGGCTCGCCATCCTCGTGATCCTTGTTTCCAAGATCGGCGAGCGTCTTCTTCACGTCATAGTGGCTCTCCAGAAACTCAAAGGCTTTGCGCAAGCAGGTGAGCATTCCCAAAGCCAGGATATCGACCTTGAGAATCCGGAGATTGTCGAGATCATCCTTGTCCCATTCAACCATATACCGGCCCGGCATGGCCGTGTTCATGATCGGCACCACCTCGTCGAGCCGATCCTTGGTGATGACAAAACCACCGACATGCTGGGTGAGATGCCGGGGAAAGCCCAGAAGCTGGGTCGCATATTGAAGAACATTCCGGGTTACCGGGTCGGACAGATTGAGTCCGGCTGCCTTCGCCTCACGTTCGGACAGATCCTCCGCCGACCAGCCCCACACTGTGCTGGCAAGAGCCGACTGCACATCCTCCGAAAGCCCGAACGCCTTCGCCACCTCACGGCCGGCAGACCGGGCACGATAGCTTGTCACCGCCGCCGTCAGGCCGGCATGCTCCCGGCTATAGGTCTTGTAGATATACTGGATGACCTCTTCACGCCGATCATGTTCAAAATCGACATCGATATCCGGTGGCTCATCCCGATCCATAGACAGAAACCGGTCGAATAGAAGCGTGCTTTTCTCCGGATTGACCTCGGTTATCTCAAGGCAATAGCAGATGACAGAGTTTGCCGCCGAACCCCGCCCTTGGCACAGGATCTTCAGCACATACCGGGCATGCTGGATGATCTTGTAGACTGTCAGGAAATAGGGGGCATAGTCCTTGTCTCGGATGAGCTTCAGCTCATAACCGATCTGGGTTCTGACCTTATCCGGAATACCTTCCGAATCTGGGTAGCGTTTTCGAGCGCCTTCCCACGTCAAACGTTCGAGCATGTCGGAAGGTGTTTCTCCTTCGTCGCCTTCATCTGGATAGTTATGCTTCAGTTCATCCAAAGAGAATGTGAGGCTATTGAAGAAGGTCTGCGTGTTAGCAATCGCACGTGGATAGGCACGGAACACCCGCGACATTTCACGTGAATCCTTGAGGTAACGTTCCGCATTCGGCGCTAGCCGGAAGCCGGCTTCAGCAATCGTCACGTGTTCGCGAATGGCAGTGACGATGTCTGACAGCGGGCGGCGGGATTTGTCATGATAAAGAGGCTGGTTGCTTGCGATCAGTGGCACGCGATGGCGGTTAGAAAGTAGCGAGAGCGCGGCAAAGACCTCTGCATCCCGCCCGTCATAGGATGGCGACAGAATCATAAAGAACGTCTCGCGGAAGCGTTCCCTCAGGCGATCTAGGCAATCCTCCAGCCTTTTCCGCGCGTCTTCTCCATCCAGTAAAGAGGGATGAGGAACAAGGGCGAGCATCATCTCGTCACCCCACTCGATGAGGTCTGCTTCATTGAGAATGCACGCTCCCTTTAGCGCCTTAAGATTTCCGGCACTCAGCAGGCGGCAGAGATGCGCCCAGCCTTTTCTGGTCTGCGGGTAAGCGAGAATGTCCGACGTGCCATCGGCAAAGACCAGCCGTGCACCCGGCTGAACCTTGAAAGCTTCAATATGCTTTTTTCCCTCCGCCCCACCTCCATAAAGCATCGGGTGCTTCTCAAGGCTCTCTTCATACTTCTCCCGCAGCGCCTTGATCTGCGCATGCGCTCTGACAACCCCTGCGACCGAATTCCGGTCGGCAATCCCCAAGCCGGAAAGCTTAAGGAGGGCCGCCTGTGTCACCATTTCTTCCGGCCCCGAAGCGCCTTCGAGGAAGGAAAAATTCGAGCGGGCGCCGATCTCGAAAAAGACGGCATGGGCGTTCATGCGAAAAGTCCATGCATGAACCAGCGCGGTGGCGGCATCTGGCCGTAAAGACCTTCGCGGTAGAGCCAGAAGCGATGACCGGTATCATCCTCAAGGCGAAAATAATCCCTCGACTGCGCGTCTGCACCATCGATCCACCATTCCATGGCAAGCCTTTCCGGCCCCTGGCTGCGAGAGACGCGATGCACGATGCGGCGCCAACGAAAGCTTTCGGGCGGCCCCTCCGGTACTTCCGCCAAAGAGACGTCCACCAGTTCCGGCTTGCGAAAAAGCCGGAGCGGACGCTCGCTGCGGCACCAGGGAAAGCTGCTTACGGCCAGTTTTTTGCCCGGCGCAAGCGTATGAATAGCCGGTATTGCGGCCATCGCCCGCTCCGGCACATGGCTCTCGCGCAACTGAAAACTCTGCAGGCAGTCAGCGCCGAGACGGGCCGAAACGCGATCGACAAACCCTGCGAGAGAGACATCCTTTTGCCGGGCGCCGTCAAAATCCTCCTGCGGCGTATCGAAGGCTTCATACCGGATGACGTTGAGCCGCAGGATTTCGAAACCGTAGCCGGCATCGAGGTCGTCATGAACGGCTTGAAGACGTTCGGAAAAAAGGGCCGCAATTCGCTTTGGATCCCGCAATGGCTGCGAAGCGCCAGCGGCGATACGAAAGACCCGGCCATCGACCCGGAACAACATGAGCTCGAAAGCCCGTCCGCCGGCACCCCGCTCTTCTAGGCTTGATTTCAGCGACAGGGCGATCTGCCCGGTCAGAGAGAGGATATCGTCCTCCGCCTGAATGGGCTCGATGAGACGCCGCTCGGCAGACAGGCTGGCGACGGGCCGGCGCGGAGAGACGGGCTCTTCATCGCGGCCGAGTGCCTGATCGAGCCGCAGCAACACCTGCGCTCCGAAACGGCGTGCCAAAGGTGCCCGGGGGGCTGCGATGAGATCGCCGATCTGCTTCAGTCCGAGCTTCTGAAGCGCGGCGACAGTCTGCTCTTCCAGCCGGAGAGAGGCGACCGGCAAGGGTGCCAGCACCTGCTCCATGTCTTCCTCGGCGATGACGCCGCCGTACCCGAAGCGGGAGGCTGCCCAAGAGAGACCCGGCGCTGATGATATGGCACCACGGGCATCGATACCCATCTGGAAGAGCCGCATGAGAATGTCCTTGAGCAGCGCTTTCTCGCCACCGAAGAGATGAGAACTGCCGGTAATATCGAGGAACAATCCATCTGAGCCATCAAGCGCCACCAGCGGCGTGTAGCGGTCACACCAGTCAGCGATGCCATCGAGCAGGCGGCGATCTGCGGCCGGGTCTTCTTCCACGACATCGAGACTGGGGCACATGGCCCGTGCTTCCGCCACGCCCTGGCTTTTTCTGAGACCGAACGCTTCTGCCACTTCATCGAGAGCCGTCAGCCGCATCGCGTTATTGACCCGCCCCGAACAGACGATCGGCGGGCCGTCAGGACGCCCGGTCAAGCGCCAGGACAGACCCCAGTTTTTGCGGGAAATCCGGTCGGTTGGCAGATGCGGGAAGGCGAGGGCCAGGATGCGCTGCGAACTCGGCCGGAAGCCGAGCAAACTCGGGTTCGCGGAGAGGGAGAAACTGACGGTCATGGGGATTCCATTCGAGGAGTAGGGAGACCGGAGCCGGATTTCGGCTTTTCTCCAAGGTGAGACGGAAAACCGGATTGCCGATGCTGCCGCCAAGCATTGACCGATCCGGCAAAAACCGGCTTGTCGCGGGCGCGGGTTCAACCAGGAAGCGGAAGGGCGCACTGCTTGCCTCTTCCTCTCCGGACTGGCGTACAATGAGGAGAGGGCGTCCTGCCGCCTTTGCCCGCAGGCCCAGCCGCCGGCTTTCGGTCAGTCCGAAATGGGCCGGATTACCCTTGACCTCCAGAATGCTGACCGAAAAGGCACCACTTTCGACCGCGGTTTCGGCAAGCCAGAGCGCCTCCTCCAGCCTGCGTGGAACTGCATGTAGAAACCGCTCCGGCTTCAGGCCGAAATCCGCCAGCCCCAAGGCATAGGGAATGCCTGTTTCCATCGATGTAACCGTATCGCTGATCCACAGAACCGGCGAGCGATCCTCACCCGCCTCTCGCTGCAAAAGGGCGGCAAGCGCCAGTGCAAAGCCGGTTGCTGCCGTTGCATCCCGCATCAACTGCGACCGGATTTCGGACATGCCATTGAGCGGCAGGCCACCCTCCAATGCTGCATCAAGCGATGGCACGCCCAGCGAAAAACGATGGCTTTCCCGCCTCTTTCCCTGACCACTCTCGCCTGCCAACGCCTCCTGCCTGGCGGCGGCAATGGAACTGCCTTCCAGTCTAGCTACCTGTTCACGGAGCGCAAAAAGACGCTCGCGCGCCATGGGCGTCTGCGCCATGACGTACTCCAGTTCAAATTGTTCCTGTTATGTTCTTATAGATTCCAGAGCTTCAGGAAAGAGTCAACGGGAATCTCTAAGAATTTATTCCTTGACTGGGGACGTAGAAATTCAACCCTCGAAAAACACTGATGAAATGGCTATATCAGGGGGTAAGTAAGGAGTGCCCATGGCCCGCATAGACCAGAGCGATGATTGGCGGGAACGCCACGCGCCGACAATCAGCACATTCGAATCCCTGGCATTGGAGGCTTACAGCCACCTACCGGAGGAATTCCGGGCGCTGGCAACCAATCTGACCATCGAGATTGACGATTTTCCGACCGAGGACGTTTTCGAGGACATGGCGCTGGAAACGCCGTTCGATCTGCTCGGACTCTTCGAGGGACGCGGCATCGGCGAGCGCTTCACCATGGAAACCGGCGAAATGCCGAACCGGATCATTCTCTATCGCCGGCCGATCCTCGACTATTGGGCGGAGAACGAGGAGACGCTGGGCGATATCATCACCCATGTGCTGATCCACGAGATCGGCCATCATTTCGGCCTGTCGGACGACGACATGGAGCGGATCGAGGAAAGCGTCGAGCATGTGGGCGGCTGAGAGGGCTTGAAAGCCCTCCCGCCATCGTACAATCAGTGTTCGGACAGTTTGGTGTCGGCGGTGTATTCCTTGCCTTCGACATCCTTGACGACGGCCTGGCCGCACATCATCGCCCGCGTTTCCTGATTCCACGCATAGGTCGGCGAACCGTACAGGTCCCAGCCCTTGTTGAGGGCGGCCGTCACCTTGTGGCAGAAAGTGGCATCGTCGATGGCAGTCAGCAAGCGGTAGAGTTTCAAGATTTTTTTCCTTTTTTATGAATAGCATCGGCCTTGGCGACAAGCTTGAGCGCCTGCTCGAGATGCAGGCGCTCGACCATCTGGCCATTGAGGTTGATGACGGCTTTATCCGCATTTTCCGCAAGCGCAAAGGCATCGATGATCGATCGCGCTTCGGTCACGGCATTGTCATCGACCCCGAAGTGACGATTGGCCGGGCCGATCTGGACCGGGTGGATCAACATCTTGCCATCAAAACCCATGTCACGCCCTTGGGCGCACTCCGCTGCAAATCCAGCATCATCATGGAAATCGTTGAAGACCGCATCGATGACATCGAGGCCGCAGCTACGGGCAGCAAGCAACACCTGCATCAGCCAGGGGACGAGATAGACGCGGCCGGGCAGGGAGGGCACGCCGGTCTCCTTGCGCAGGTCGTTCAGCCCCGGCACGAAACAATCGAGCCTGCCGCCACGGGTGCGGCCGGTTTCGGCGATCGCCGCAGCATTGAGTACGCCGCGCGGAGTCTCGATCATCGCCCAAAGGCGCAGGCTATCCAGCGCGTCGTTTTCCGAAAGAAAATCAACGACGGACTGGATATCCTGCGGGCTTTCGACCTTGGGAAGCAGGATGACATCCGGCGCCATGGCAAGCGCGGCCAGCAGATCTTTTTCACCGAACGGGGTTTTCAGGCTGTTGATGCGGACGATCACCTCGATATCGCCGCGCCGCGCCTTGGCCAGATGATCGGCGAGCGTCTTTCGAGCGGCAGCCTTGTTGTCGTAGGAGACAGCATCCTCGAGATCATAGATCACCGCGTCGCAGGAAAGGCTCGCGACCTTGGCAAGAGCGCGAACATTATCGGCAGGCACACAGAGCACCGAACGGCGAAGGCGGGCGGGGTGGCGATCAAGGGATGAATTCATGCGGCTTTTGTGCCTGTGTTTCGCCACTTTCGCAAGGCAGGGATGCAATCCGAAAGTAGGCCTTGCAACGCGAGGCGGGCGGACCCACATTCCAGACAACGAAAGGGTAAGATCATGCAAAGCATTCGTTCTCTCCTCCTGACAGCCGTCGGCATTGCCTTCACGCTGATGGCGCTGGTGTTCACCGCATCGCTCGGCCTGGCACTCGCCGGCATCGCCACCGTGTTCGTCATCGGCAGCGCGATTTCCGCACGGCTTATGCCGAAACCGGTCCGCGCCACCGTGAACCGCAATACCGGCCGGCGTGAGCGCGAGCCGCGCATCTGGAACGACGGACGCGGTACGATCATCGACATGTAAGCGCCGGTCGCCTGTTGTTGGTGCCCTGAAGTGAGATTTTCCTTCATTTCGGCATGAAATTGATCTAAACGCTGGGCGGAAGTTTTTCCGCCCCGTTGAAATCGAAGGCCATAGCCATGGACAAGTTCGTCAAGCTCACCGGCGTTGCCGCGCCGCTCCCCGTCGTCAATATCGACACGGACATGATCATTCCGAAGGATTACCTGAAGACGATCAAGCGCACCGGCCTCGGCACGGGGCTTTTTGCCGAAGCCCGCTATCATGAAGACGGCTCGGTCAACGAGGATTTCGTCCTCAACAAGCCCGCCTACCAGAACGCCAAGATTTTGGTTGCCGGCGACAATTTCGGCTGCGGCTCGTCACGCGAACATGCGCCGTGGGCGCTGCTCGACTTCGGCATCCGCTGCGTCATCTCGACCTCGTTTGCCGACATCTTCTACAATAACTGTTTCAAGAACGGCATCCTGCCGGTCGTGGTCTCGCCGGAAGACCTGGAAAAGCTGATGGATGACGCCAGCCGTGGCTCCAACGCCATCCTGACGGTCGATCTGGAAAACCAGGAAATCACCGGCCCCGATGGTGGCAAGATCACCTTCGAACTCGATGCGTTCCGCCGCCACTGCATGCTGAACGGCCTCGACGATATCGGCCTGACGCTGGAAAAGGTTAGTGCCATCGACACGTTCGAAAAGGCCAATGCTGCTTCGCATCCCTGGGCCTGAGCCCCGATGTCCAGCCCGCGAAAGCTGATTTCTTCCGGCTCGCCGTTTGAAAAGACGGCGGGTTATTCGCGGGCTGTCGTGCAAGGCGACTGGTGCTTCGTTTCCGGCACGACCGGCTACGATTATCAGACGATGACCATGCCGCAGACGGTGGAAGAGCAAACCCGCAACTGCCTGAAGACAATCGAAGCGGCCCTGATAGAAGCCGGTTTCTCGCTCAAGGATGTGGTGCGCAACCACTACTACGTGACCGATGCCGCCTTTGCCGATCTCGTCTTCCCTATCCTCGGCGAGGCTTTTGGCGATATCCGCCCGGCAGCGACGATGGTGGTTTGCGACTTGATCCGCCCGGAAATGCTGATCGAGATCGAAGTCACCGCCTTCAAGGGGTAACTTCCCCTTCGACGAAGGGTGGCCCCAAGGGCTCGGCCAGACCGGCGTTTGCCAACTCCTGATGATAATGGAGAAATATGCTGCGCCGGAACGCGATCATCTCGCGCTCCTCGTTGGTGGTTGCCTGCTCCAGACTTTCCGTAACCCTTTCCGGTGTCGCGAGATCAATAGTGTCCGCGAGAAAATCAAGCATCCTGCTCGTCTCGGCACTGGATGCATCGCGAACGCATTGAGGCATCCCGAAATAGATCACAGGACCGAGGCAGCAGCTATTGCGGCGGCAGCGGCGCACGCGGCACCGAAGATGGTTACACCATGCCATCGCGGCAACGCGAAACATGATCGTTTTGGAGAGCGAGGGTTTCGGCGCGATATAGGGCATGAAATCACGTCCTTCCTGATGGCGTGCGAAACCATCACAGGAAAACATCCCCGCGCGGTGACCGCCGTGGTTTGGAGATTTGCAATCATCGGACGGGGCACTGGAAACCGCCTCTAATGAAAGTATATATGTGACGCTTTCCAGCGCCCCGTTTGGCGTTCTCTCGGGAGCTTTCCTCCCTACAGACCCCGACTCCGGACCCTCTGCCCCGGGACAATCGTCATCACGCAGCTTTCCGGATCCGGCATTCAGCAACACGGCCCGGTACGTCACGCTTCCTGTCCCGGCATGTGCATCCCACAGATGCGCCCACCCCATAAGGACGGAGGGAATCCATTTTCCGGGGGCTCTCCTTCCGGTCCGCCTGACGTTCGCGGCCTCCTTGCGGGAGACCACGAGGCTTCACGTGGAGCGCCAGCCCTGCCTCGCCGCCAACGTCTTGCGGTGTATCCGTGACAGAACGCCATCATCATGCCACGGGTTTTCAGGGCGGGGATTCTGGAGGAAGAAAACTCCAACAAAACTGTTCGATATCAACGCAGAGCGATGTAGCATCCGGCATAAACATGCACGCCAGAAGGGGAAAACGATGCTTTTGAGAATGGAAGCGAAACTCGCTGGCGTCTGTACGCCGGTTTTCACCAGCCATCCGGTCCGCTGGCTGGGGCTGGCGGCACTCTGCTCTGCCTATATTCTGAGTGGAGTGACCAAGCTGATGGATTTCGGCAGCGCCGTCGCCGAGATGGAGCGGTATGGGCTCCTGCCGGGAAGGCCCATCGCCGCCGTGGTCATCCTCTTCCAGCTGACCGCTTCAGCGATGGTCATCAGCGGGTTTTTGCGTTGGATCGGTGCGCTTTCGCTGGCTGTCTTTACATTGCTTGCGACATTCATCGCCTTTCGCTTCTGGGAGATGCCGTTGGGGCAGGACCGTTTCATGGCGATGAACATCTTCTTCGAACACCTTGGGCTGGCCGGGGCCTTTCTTCTCGTCTCCTGGTACGACCTGCACAGATGGCGCCGCGGCGAGACGGACTGGAGCTGATGTGCATATTCCCTGCTTCAATCGGCTTTGTTGCATCAGGCGATACAGCGGCCATTGCGCATCATGAATGATACGTGGCCCTTTAATCGTGTTGCAGTCGATGGGGACGACAGGCATTCTGCTGTCTTGCCTTTCACCCCGCGCCTGAAAAGGAAACGCACGAATGAGCAGCATCACCACAAAGGACGGAACGGAAATTTTCTACAAGGATTGGGGTTCGCGCAATGCGCAACCAATCGTGTTCCATCACGGCTGGCCATTGAGCGCCGACGACTGGGACAACCAGATGCTCTATTTTCTGGCGCAAGGCTTTCGCGTCATCGCCCATGACCGCCGCGGCCACGGACGCTCTTCGCAGACATCGGGTGGCCATGAAATGGATACCTATGCCGCCGACGTCGCCGAACTTGCCGATGCACTCGATCTCAAAAATGCATTCCATGTCGGCCACTCCACCGGTGGCGGCGAGGTCGTTCATTATGTGGCGCGCGCAAAGCCGGGCCGGGTCGGAAAGGCCGTGATCGCCGGTGCTGTGCCGCCTGTCATGGTGAAATCCGACAAGAACCCCGGCGGGCTGCCGATCGATGTCTTCGACGGCCTGCGCAGCGCCCTTCTTGCAAACCGCGCCCAGTTCTTCATCGATGTGCCGTCCGGCCCGTTTTACGGCTTCAATCGCCCGGGCGCCAAGGTTTCGCAGGGGCTGATCGACAATTGGTGGCGGCAGGGAATGATGGGTGCCGCCAATGCGCATTACGAATGCATCAAGGCGTTTTCCGAAACCGACTTTACCGAGGATCTCAAAAGGGTTGAGGTTCCGGTCCTTGTCCTGCACGGAACCGACGACCAGATCGTGCCCTATGGTGACTCCGCGCCGCTTTCGGCGAAGCTCCTCAAGAACGGAACACTCAAGAGCTACGAAGGACTTCCGCACGGCATGCTCTCGACACATCCTGACATCCTTAATCCTGACATGCTCGCCTTTTTCAAAGCGTAACGCCTGCTAGAACCAAAAACCCGGCTGCAAGGGCAGCCGGGTTTTTGGTGAGGGCGTCAGGGCAGGGGCACCTATTCGCAGACGCGGATTTTCTTGACGATCAGATTGCCATCGTAATCGTAGGTTCTGACCTTCTTGACATAGCAATAAGGCTTGCAGTCGTCGTTGTAGTAGCCGGCCTGCGAAGGGGCAGCGAAAGAAGCGGCGGCAATGATGGCAACGGCGGCGGTCAGAACGAATGTGCGCATGCGTGGTCTCTCCTTGAGATCGTGTGGATGAGCTTCCTCATCCAGTGACCGGACTATCCCACGCGGCAGATATCGGCGCTGTTCCAGATGGAACAGGATTTCCAACATGAACCGTAAGGTCGCGGGCCATGCCTGCGTGTGTCAGTCGTTTCAGCAGTCAAATTCGGAAAGACGTCCGCCCAACCGAAGAATCTCACGCTTGGCCGGCACCCGCCCGTTTCAGCAGGAACTGACGGTGCGCGCACAATTCTTTCCAAAAACGCATTTTCCTTGAACGGAAGTTGCGTTAAGAACGCGCCAACATCTGACACGCCCACTCTTCGATATAAGGAATGCCCCATGACAGTGCGCAATCTTTTCCTTCTGCCCGGCGACGGCATCGGCCCGGAAGCTATGGCGGAAGTCCGCAAAATCGTCGCCTATATGAATGCCGAAATGGCCGGTGGCTTCACCACCGACGAAGGCCTAGTCGGCGGCTCGGCCTATGACGCGCATGGCGCGGCGATTTCCGATGCTGACATGGAAAAGGCGATGGCAGCGGATGCCGTGCTGTTCGGCGCCGTCGGCGGCCCGAAATGGGATGACGTTCCCTACGAAGTGCGCCCGGAAGCAGGCCTTCTGCGCCTGCGCAAGGACATGCAGCTGTTTGCAAACCTGCGCCCGGCGATCTGCTACCCGGCGCTTTCCGATGCCTCTTCTCTGAAGCCTGAGCTGGTCGAAGGCCTCGACATTCTGATCGTGCGCGAACTGACCGGCGGCGTCTATTTCGGCGAGCCGAAGGAAATCATCGATCTCGGCAACGGTCAGAAGCGCGGCATCGACACGCAGGTTTATGACACATACGAAATCGAACGCATCGCCGGCGTTGCCTTCGAACTGGCCCGCACGCGCGGCAACCGTGTCTGCTCGATGGAAAAGCGCAACGTCATGAAGTCGGGCGTGTTGTGGAACCAGGTGGTGACCGCGACGCACAAGGCAAAATATTCCGATGTGGCGCTCGACCACA
Source organism: Rhizobium sp. PL01 (assembly GCF_033447125.1). Lineage (NCBI taxonomy): Bacteria > Pseudomonadati > Pseudomonadota > Alphaproteobacteria > Hyphomicrobiales > Rhizobiaceae > Rhizobium > Rhizobium sp. PL01. The sequence continues at coordinate 244,320 of NZ_JAWQUM010000006.1, forward strand.
TGCTGGCTGATGCCGGCGGCATGCAGCTTGTCCGTGCGCCAAAACAGTTCGACGTCATCGTCACCGACAACCTGTTCGGCGACATGCTTTCAGACGTTGCGGCGATGCTGACCGGTTCGCTCGGCATGCTGCCATCAGCCTCGCTCGGTGCCCCGGACGCCAAGACCGGCAAGCGCAAGGCGCTCTATGAGCCCGTACACGGCTCCGCCCCGGACATTGCCGGCAAGGGCATTGCCAACCCGATTGCCATGATCGCTTCGTTCGCCATGTGCCTGCGTTACTCGTTCAACCTCGTGAAGGAAGCAGACAACCTGGAAAAGGCGATTGCCAACGTGCTCGACAAGGGCATCCGTACCGGCGACATCATGGCCACCGGCGCCCGCCAGGTCGGCACCGTCGAAATGGGTGATGCGATCCTTGCCGAATTCAAGGCGCTTTCGGCTTAAGACGTCTTCTCTCCCGCAAGGGCGGTTCTTCGCGGCATCCGGAATCGGAAGATTTCGGGTGCCGTTTTTGTTTGGCGGGGTTGAATCTTCGCCAGGAGGACCACAGGTTCCCGGGGACATTGCTCCCACCCCGTCATTCCTGTGCCTGTCACAGGAATCCAGCCACGCGATGTCCATCGCGTGAAAAGAGTCTCCGGCACCGCGGACGCGGTGCCGCTGGATCCCCGCCACAAGGGCGAGGATGACGGGGGAGGTAGGCACCGCGTAAGACTAAAACATCGCCATACCAAGAAAGTGCCTCCATGAACCGACCACTCTCCTCATCCCTCTGGCTTCTTCTCGCAACCGCTATTCTTGTCGCAGCGCTGCTGCCGTTTGACGGCATGATCTCGCAGACGGCGCAGGCGCTGCCGGGTGGGGTCGTTGCCTTCAACAAGCGGATCACCGATTTCGGCACCTTCGCCTGGATGATCTACGGTTCGGGCTCGATCGTCATTATCGCCTATATCCTCCACCGGGTATCACGCAGTGAAGGGTTTTCGTCGAAGAGCAAGACGGGCTGGCGGCTGGCCCTGTATTTCCTGGCGACGATCGGCAGTGCCAGCATCGTGGTGCACGTGGCAAAGCTGGTCATCGGCAGGGCGCGGCCCGAGCTTTACAGCGAATATGGCGCCCACAGCCTATCGTTCTTCTCCGGCCATGACTGGGTGTTCCAGAGTTTTCCTTCCGGCCATTCAGCCGCCGTCGGCTCGTTCTTCGGGGCCTTTTCGATGCTGGCCCCGCGGCTGCGGATCGTCTTCGCGCTGGGAGCCCTGGTAATCGGCATCAGCCGCGTCATCGTCGGCGCGCATTATCCGAGCGACGTGGCGGCCGGGCTGCTGGTGGGATTGTGGACGGCGCTGATGACTGCCTTCTTCTTTGCCCGGCAGAACTGGTTGTTCCGGCTGGATGAGAGCGGTTGGCCACGGCCGAAGAACAGTTTTCTGCCTTCGAAATGAAGACATGGAATGAATGAAAAAGCCCGGCGCAAGGGGCTGCGCCGGGCTTTTCCGTATCAATATCCAGCCGGGATCAATCCATGGTGTGGATATCGCGATCCTTGGTCTCGGGCAGGAACAGCATGCCAATCACCAGCGTGATGCCGGCGAACACGATCGGATACCAGAGACCGTAGTAGATATCGCCCTGCGCGGCGCTCATTGCGAAGGCCGTTGCTGGAAGCAGGCCGCCGAACCAGCCGTTACCGATGTGGTAGGGCAGGGACATGCCGGTATAGCGGATGCGGGTCGGGAAGAGTTCGACCAGAAGCGCTGCGATCGGGCCGTAAACCATCGTCACATAGATGACCAGCACGGTGAGCACGGCGATGACGCTGATCCAGCTGACGCGAGCCGGATCGGCGACCATGGCGAACGAGCCGCCCTTGTCGATGGTGTAAACAGGCATTTCGGTAACGCCTGCGGCTTCTTCCGCCGTCAGGAGCTTGGCCGCAACCAGAGCTTCGCCGGTCATGGATGCCTTGTCGCCTCCGCGAACGGCTGCAGCATCCAGCGTCAATTCCGGATTGGCGGCAACGAAGCCGTCAAGCTTGCTTTCCGGAACCTTTGCAGCTCCACGAACGAGCGGATAACCGGCGTCGTGAAGAGCAATGTTGATCTGCTTTTCAAAGGCTGCACCCGATGCCTTGGCCTTGTCGCCAGCAGCAATCGCGTCGTAGCCGGTGACGGTTTCTTCGCCGATCTTGACCGTTGCCGCTGTTCCGGCAGCCGCTGTGGTGACGACATCATACGGAACCGAGTTGCGCGTCAGGAACGACGTGGCGATATCGCAGGAAGTCGTGAACTTCGCCGTACCGGTCGGGTTGAACTGGAATTTGCAGTCTCCTGGAGCAGCAGTAACGGTTGCACGGATGGTTTCCTGTGCCTCAGCGAGCGCCGGGTTGCCGGCCCAGGTCAAGGCCTTGAACAGCGGGAAGTAGGTCAGCATGGCAAGCACCAGGCCGGCCATGATGATCGGCTTGCGGCCGATCTTGTCCGACAGTGCGCCGAAGAGCACGAAGAAGCCGGTACCGATCAGAAGCGAGATCGCGACCATGATGTTTGCCGACTGGCCGTCCACCTTCAGGATGTTCTGCAGGAAGAACAGCGCGTAGAACTGGCCGGTGTACCAGACAACAGCCTGGCCGACGACGGCGCCGAACAGGGCCAGAATCGCGATCTTGGCGTTTCTCCACTGGCCGAAAGCTTCCGTCAGCGGTGCCTTGGAACCCTTGCCCTCTTCCTTCATCTTCTTGAAGGCTGGCGATTCGTTCATCTTCAGACGGATCCAGACGGAAACGCCGAGCAGAATGAACGACAGCAGGAACGGAATGCGCCAGCCCCAGGCTGCGAAGGCTTCCTTGCCGAGCATCATCTGCACGGCGACGATAACCACCAGCGACAGGAACAAGCCGAGCGTTGCCGTCGTCTGAATCCATGAGGTGAAGTAGCCGCGCCGGCCCTGCGGCGCGTGTTCGGCCACATAGGTTGCAGCACCACCATATTCACCGCCGAGCGCCAGGCCCTGCAGCATGCGCAGCACGATCAGAAGGATCGGAGCGGCAATGCCGATCTGCGCAGCACCGGGCAGGATGCCGACGAGGAACGTCGAGAGACCCATGATGACGATGGTGACAAGGAAGGTATATTTGCGGCCGACGAGATCGCCGAGACGGCCAAACACCAGCGCGCCGAACGGACGCACAAGGAAGCCTGCCGCAAACGCCAGAAGGGCGAAGATGTTACGGGTGGTTTCAGGATATTGGGAAAAGAAGGTCGCGCCGATATAGACGGCCAGCGAACCGTAAAGATAGAAATCGTACCACTCGAAGATTGTGCCGAGCGAAGAGGCGAAAATCACCTTCTTCTGCTCGCCGGTCATCGGTGCAGCCTTTGCACCGGGCGCTACTGCGACATCTGCCATTTCGTTTGTCCTCCACTCAAAAACGGCTTTGTGCGCACCCTCAATTGCTTCGGAATCCTCCCTGATTCCGAAGCGGAATGCGCCATGTAACCAAAATGGCAGAAAACACCCTGAGGTGGCAGAGAGGCTTTGGGATTATGACTTTAGTCGAATGCGACGATCAGGCGCGCAGCGCAGCCGCGGGCGACTGGCGATAGGCGAGAAGCGCCGGCGCGAGCGCAAGCAGGGCTGAAAACACCACGATAGCGGCCACGCTCTTCAGATCGTCCCGAATGAAGCCGACCGGCAGGATGATGCCGCTTTCGCCTGAAAACATCATCGATAGCAGCATCGCCGCACCATAGCCCAACGCGAAGCCCAACAGAATGCCAAGCGCAATAAGGATGAAAAGCTCCAACCAGACGATCGCCAGCACAGCCGATTGCGGTGCGCCAAAAGCCCGGAGCGCACCGATCTGGCGGCGGCGCTGGCCGATATGCATGACCGTCACCATCAGGACGGCGGCGGCCACCAGGATTTGTGCGCCGACCGCAACCGCCGACAGCACACGCTTGGCATCGCCGAGCGTCGCATAGAGATTGGTCAAGACTTCGCCGGGAAAGACCGCCAGCGTGCCATTGCCGCGATAGTCCTGGCGCAATTTGTAGGCATCGGCGATGGTTTTCGGCTTGACGAGGATTGCCGGAAGGCCTGGTGCCTCGGCCGTCCAGTGTTCATCGAGTGGCGCGTCGGGATCGACATGGACATGCTCGTGGTTGTGATCATGTCCCGGCTCTTCCGAGTGCGCGGCACCGGCATCGTCCTGGTGGGCTTCATCCGCTTCGGTCGCGTGACCGTGCTCATCCTCATGCCCACCCATTCCATGCAGGCTCCAGACCGACTGGATTGGCACCAGGATTGCGCGGTCCCAGGAGGTACCGGTCGGCGCCATCCGGCCGGTGATGCGATAGGCAAGTTCGGTATGGGTTTCGCCCCCGAGCGTGGCGAGCCCATGGGTGGGTTTTACCGCATAACCGAGTGGTAGATCGACGGCGGCACCAACGACGGCTTCGCCCGCTTTGAAGAATGGCCGACCTTGAGTCAGGGCCGATAGATTTGAGGTGAGGGCCGTGGACGTACCGACGATCGGATAGCCGGAGAAGGAATCGCCGAAACCGACGGGCGCTGCCCAGGAGACACGCGGATCGGCAGCGAGCTTGCCCAGCACATCGCCGGACATCAGCGGCAGGGGAGAGGGTTGCAGGAAAACGGAGGAGAGAAGCAGCTGCGTTTCGCTGCCCGGCGCGCCAATGACCAGATCAAACCGGTCTGCCGCGCGGGCGCTGCCAAGCCTCAGCGCCCTCTCCTGCAACGTAACGGCAACGCCAAGTGCTGTGGCAAAGGCGATCAGAAGTACCACGACCAGCGAACCTGCCCAGAGGCGGCGCAGATCGGCAAGAATGAAACGGGTCATGCCGCTTTCTCCCGATGCCCGCGATCCGACGCGATACGGCCGGCCGACAGGGTGATGCGCCGATCGAGCTGGCCGGTCAGGCGCGGATCATGCGAGACAACGATCAGCGTGCTTTCGTTGCTGACGGAAAGATCGATCAGCAAGCGGGCGACCGCATCGCCGCTTTCACTGTCGAGGCTTGCCGTCGGCTCGTCGGCGATCAGCACACCGGGTCTTCGAAGCAGCGCCCGGGCAATCGCGACGCGCTGCATCTCGCCACGCGACATGGTTTCGATCTTCTGGTCGGCGCGGCAAAGGCCGACGGCATAGAGCAGCATCAGCGCGCGATCCGGATCACCCGGTTGCATCGCGCGCGAGAGGCGGGCGGGCAGGAGGATATTATCGACCGCGCTCAAACCCGGAAAAAGATGGAAATCCTGCATGACGAGGCCGATATGCGCGCCGCGCCAGCGATCACGGCTGCGCTCGGACATCGCAGCGATATCGGTACCACCCCAACGGATATAGCCGCCCGCGCAACGTTCGAGACCGGTGAGAATATTGACCAGCGTGCTCTTGCCGGAACCGGACGCGCCGGTGACCGCTACCCGGCTACCGGCTCCTACTGATAGAGAGGGAATATCGAGGACCGGTGAAGGGAGACCTGGGTAGGAAACGGAGATCTGATTGAGGTCGAGCGACAGCATCGCGGCTACACGGACGCGTATTCGGCGTTGCGCAGGCGCAGCAGGCTGACGAAACCGGTTTCAGGGTCGGTCCATGATCCGAACTCAAGCACACCACGCGCCTCAATTGTCTGCGATGGCTGCACGAAGGTTTGCTTTTCGCCGAGATAGACCACGACGATATTATCCGGCCAGTCGGAATCGGAGGAGCAGAATGGGCAGAGCGACATCGGAATTTCGGTCAACACGAAGAAGGCTGCCTCGGCTTTGAGTGGCGGCGCCATGAAACCGTTGATAGTGATTTCCTGACCGGCGAGCGACTTCACCTTTTCGGAGAACTCCAGGCCGAGAACGCCGAACTTGCTGTAGAGCTCATCGAACGACAAGGACGGAACCGCGGCGGCGGCGGGCCGGGCAGCAGCCAGAAGCGGCAGACCGACCAGAAGGCATAACGCATCGCGGCGCGTGGTTCCTGCAAAAGGACGGGTCATCGGGCGTCCACCTTATTGTATGACGTCAGGCCGGTAGAACACACCCGCTGACGAGGTCGATTTCTTGTCATTCGATGTCGGTCCCCACCAGTCTCCCGGCGGGATTTTAGCGGCGGCGTACCCCACATCCGTCATCCTCGCCCCTGTGGCGGGGATCCCAGCAACCCGACGTCTGTCGGGTCAAAGGACTTTTTCAGCCTAAGAACTTGGGCTGACTCGATTCTTGTGACGAGCACAGGAATGACCGAGAGTGAGGGTTGCGTAACGCCAACCAACTGCGTTTCGGTTCCGGCGGACTGTTTCATCAGCCCACCGGGACGATTACAGATCAGTTGGTCTGCTTTGCACCGAGTGCCAGGGTATCGGCGAGAACGCGGTAGATATCGCTTTCTTCCATATAGCCCTTGAAGCCTTCAGCACCTGGACCGGCGGCCTGCAGCACGACATCATCGACAGCATGCACGCCGCTATCGCCTTCCTTCGGGATATTGCCCTGCACAAAAACGGCACCGGGAACGTCCTTATAGGCTTCGTTGGCGATGTATTCCTTCTTTTCGTCCTGGATCGCCGGAACGAAAGGCCCATCCATCTTCGGGCGGAAAGTCTCGTAGTGGTCTGGACCATTGTTGGCGCTGAGGAACAGGCGGCGGGTCACGTCGATCTTGTCCGGGTAACCATCGCCATTCTCGTCCGTGTAGTTCGGGAAGCCGGCTGAGGCGTAGGTGCCGACCTTTTCGCGCATTTCGGTACCCTGCTTTTCGTCATCGACCGTACCGATGATCGAAACACCGTGAGTATGGTCACCCGTGAAGACGATCAGCGTATCAGGATGCGCCTTGGCGAATTCGCGGGCAACGCCGACGACCTTATCGAGCTCGATGGTTTCAATGACGGCGCGATCCCAATCCAGCGGATGCGACATCTTGTCGATATTCGCACCTTCCACCATGAGGAAGAAGCCTTCTTCATTCTTGGACAGTTCGCCGAGTGCAGCCTTGGTCATGTCGACCAGGCCCGGCTGGTCCGGGAACTTCTCGACTGTGCCCTTCTTCAGGAATTCGCGGTCGAGCGTGGTGTCCATGTTGCCGGTGTGGAACAGGCCGAGGATCTTGCCAGTGTTGGTACCGGTTGCCGTCGCCAGCTCAGTCTTGCTCGTTGCCAGCGTGTAGCCGGCTTCCTGGAAGAGCTTGATATAGTCCTTGTCATCCTTGCGCTTGGAACCGGGGGTTTCCTTGCCGAGGAAATAGGCTGAGCCGCCGCCGAGCACGACATCCGGCTTGACGCCGAACATCATGCCGACGATCTGCTCCTTGTCGGCACGCTTGCGTGTGTGGGAAAAAACGGCGGCCGGGGTCGCATCCTCGAGTTCAGCAGTCGAAACGATGCCGATCGACTTTTTCGTCTGGCGGCGCAGCGCTTCAGCGATGGTTTCGACTTTCGGATCGTCGAAGGAGTCCGGGGTACGGTCGGCATAGACGCCGAGAGCATTAACGGCAGTCTTATGGCCGGTCATGTAGGCTGACATCGTATTGGCGCTGTCCGTGGCAACGGCGTCTGTCGCCGACGTACCGACGAAAGCCATGTGGTCAAGATCGTCAATGTTGAGACGGCCGTTGGCCTTGCCCTCGGTCATACCTTTCGACATGATACGGGCTGCGGTGCGATGGGCGACAGAGAGACCGTCGCCAAGGATAAAGATGATGTTCTTGGCCTTCTGGGTTTCGCCGGTGTTGTAGACGTCCCATGTCACCGACTTCGATTCCGAGCCGGCGCTCACTTCAATCTTGTAGGCGCCTTCAGTCGGCAGGACGAGGCCGCGGGCGATCATCGCCGAACCGAGGATCTTGTCTTCCTTACCCTTTTCTTCGGCGACAAATTCGGCTTCCTTGCCGAGAACCGCCTTATAATCCTGGCCGTTGACGGTGATCTTGACGTCTTCCGGCTTGACGACGGCCTTGAACTCGACCTTGAAGTCGAATGGCGATCCGGCCAGGATCGTCGCGCGATCGAGCGGATAAACGGTGGTGGCCTGTGCGGCCCCAGTGAGGATTGTCGTGGCGGCGAGCGCCGACAGAAGCATACGCATGGAAACCCCCTTGTGGTTTGCTTTAGAGCTGACGGGCCCGCAATAGTCACCGCGGATGACATCGGCGTGACACTTCCATAACGTTTTAACGGCAAGTGCCGGCATGCCTTCCTGACGCGCGCCCTCAGCTTTCTGTTGACTCTACGCCAAAAGCGCGTATGAGCAGCAGCGGAAAAGGACCCACCATGCACCGTTTTGGTTACGCCATCGCTGCGCTGATCGCCCCGGCATTTGCTGCCGGGCGGGTTCGTTCTTTCTCGATATCTTCCAAAACAACGGCCAAAACGACGACGAAAACCGTCTGACGTCTCTGGCCACCGCTCTCTCCCCGGCACGGCCGGGGACCCGAAACCCGCGCCTTTGGCCGGCGGGTTTCCCCCAAAGCCCCGCGGAGAGACAGAAAGAGAGCAAAGACAATGGGTTTCAAGATTGCTATTGCCGGCGCGACCGGAAATGTCGGCCGCGAGATGCTGAACATCCTCGAAGAGCGTGGCTTTCCGGCGGACGAAGTCGTGGCGTTGGCCTCGGCCCGCAGCCAGGGCACCGAGGTTTCGTTCGGGGACAAGACGCTGAAGGTCAAGAACCTCGAGAACTATGATTTTTCCGACACGGACATTTGCCTGATGTCGGCCGGCGGTGCTGTATCGCTGAAGTGGTCGCCGAAGATCGGCGCGCAGGGCTGCGTCGTCATCGATAACTCCTCGGCCTGGCGCTATGATCAGGACGTGCCGTTGGTGGTTCCGGAAGTGAACCCGGACGCCATCACCCAGTTCACCAAGCGCAACATCATTGCCAACCCGAATTGCTCGACCGCCCAGCTCGTCGTGGCTCTGAAGCCACTGCATGACTTTGCCAAGATCAAGCGCGTCGTCGTTTCCACATATCAGTCGGTATCCGGCGCCGGCAAGGACGGCATGGACGAGCTGTTCAACCAGACCCGCGCCGTCTTCGTTGCCGATCCGATGGAAAGCAAGAAGTTCACGAAGCGTATCGCCTTCAACGTCATCCCGCACATCGATGCGTTCATGGAAGACGGCTACACGAAGGAAGAATGGAAGGTGATGGCCGAAACCAAGAAGATTCTTGATCCGAAGATCAAGCTGACCTGCACGGCCGTGCGCGTTCCTGTCTTCATTGGCCATTCCGAAGCGGTCAACATCGAGTTCGAAAACGAGATTACTGCCGATCAGGCTCGCGACATCCTGCGCGAAGCACCCGGTTGCATCGTTATCGACAAGCATGAGAACGGCGGCTACATCACGCCTTACGAAAGCGCTGGCGAAGACGCGACCTATATCTCGCGTATCCGCGAAGATGCGACCGTCGAAAACGGCCTGAATATCTGGGTCGTTTCTGACAACCTGCGCAAGGGCGCCGCCCTCAACGCCATCCAGATTGCCGAGCTTCTCGTCAATCGCGGTCTTATCAAGGCGAAGAAACAGGCTGCCTGATCAGAAAATATAAAGTTTTAACCAATTATATCCAATCGTGATGATACCAACCGTTGGGTTTCTATCATCGCGATTGGGTAGAAAGCCTCGCATAATCCGTCAAACGGGATGCGAGGCTTCTTTGTAAAAAGGCAACTGCGACGATTTTTCATAGTCGAAAGGAGGATTCACGTGAAACACGCCCTCCTGATACTGTGCCACCATCGTGACAGATGCCGCAAAGACTGGCATTTTGCGGAAACAAATTTGGATTCGGGCAATACGGGGTTTTTCATGCACAAGGCGAAGTGCGTACTGGCAGGTTTCACAGCAATCATTGCAGCTGCAATATTGCCCGCGCAGGCATCTGCCGCGCAATGCAGCAACACATCGGCAGGCTTTGATACCTGGGTTCAGGATTTCAAGAGCGAAGCCGCAGGCCGCGGTATCAGCCCGGCCGTTCTGAACAAGGCTTTCGCCAACGTCACCTACAACAAGGCAACGATCCGCGCCGACCGTGGCCAGAAGAGCTTCAAGCTGTCGCTCGACCAATTCATGCAGAAACGTGGCGGCCAGACGATCATTTCGCGCGGCAAGAAGATGAAGGCGCAGAACGCCGCCCTCTTCAATTCCATCGAAAACCGCTACGGTGTTCCGGCCGGCCCGATCATCGCGATATGGGGCATGGAAACCGGTTTCGGCGGCTTCCTCGGTAAGGAACACACGCTCTCCGCCGTCTCGACATTGTCGTTTGACTGCCGCCGTTCCGACTTTTTCACCAACCAGCTCTATGCAGCGCTCACCCTCGTGCAACGCGGCGACCTCAGCCCCGACGCACGCGGCGCAGCCCATGGCGAAATCGGCCAGACACAGTTTCTGCCGGCCAACGTGCTGAAATACGGCGTCGATGGCGACGGCAACGGTCATATCGACATGGTTCGCTCCAAGGCAGACGCGCTTGCCTCGACCGCCAACTTCCTGCGCGGTCACGGCTGGACTGCCGGCGCCGGCTATCAGCCCGGTCAGCCCAATTTCGGTGCGATCCAGGGATGGAATGCCGCTAGCGTCTATCAGCAGGCAATCGCCATCATCGGCGCCGAGATCGACGGCGGCCGATAAGCCAGCGCAGTTTTGGAATGACATGGGTCCGCAGCCCGGGAAACCGGACTGCGGATTTTTTATTTCAGGTTTGGCGCAGGTGCACAAACCAAACCATCACGTGCGGACGGCAGGTTCGTAGACAAGATGGTGCGGCGACAGGCTCTGCAGGAATTGCCCGGCGTTCAAGCGTAACTCCGCATGAAAACACCGGCCGCCTCAACGAGCACGCCGCACACGAAAAACATCGATCTTTCAGAAACTACACGCCCGGCCGGGCAAAATCGCCGGTCTTGCCGTCCATCACCCAGAGTTCGCCGGTCGATATATCGAACCAGGAGCCATGCAGCTGCAGCTTGCCGCGCTGCTCGAGAATCTTGACGCAGGGAAATGTGCGCAGGTTGGCGATCGAATTGCGGATCGACACCCGCTCCAGCGCCCGCTGGCGTTCGGCGGCGGTCATGACCTCGTTGTTCTGTATCTGCTCGGCGGCCGGCTTGAGAAGATGCATCCAGCGTCCGATGAAGTCGCCGGGAGACAACGGCTCGGCATTGACATCCAGCGCAGCCTTGATGCCGCCGCAGCGGCCGTGGCCCATGACCACGATGTCGCTGACTTTCAAAACCTGAACCGCAAACTCCAGCGCGGCCGATGTCGAGTGATAATGTCCATCCGGTTCGTAGGGCGGCATCATGTTGGCAACGTTGCGCACCACGAAAAGCTCGCCCGGACCGCTGTCGAAGATGGTTTCCGGGGCCGCACGGCTATCACAACAGGCAATAACCATGGTTTTGGGCTGTTGACCAATTTCGGCCAAGGCCTTGTAGCGTTGCTGCTGCTCGTTGAAGCGGCCATTCATGAAGTTGTTGTAGCCGTTCAGCAAATAGTCCGGGAAACGCTGCATGGTGTTCGATCACTCCAACTATTTAAGACAATTGAGATGTACATTCGCATGTCAGCTGTGCAGCACATATCATCTTTGTGCGCCGCACACAGGCGAATTTACGGCAGCCCGCGCCGCCGGTGACATCCGTGACATTCTCCGTATCGTTTTGCGTAGGGTGGAAAAGGTTTATTCGGTCAGGGCATGCGCTGGCAAGTGGTAGATCGGCCGAACATTATCAAGACCTGCGTTTCTGACCGGGATGCATCAACCGGCGCATCTGAACCATGGCCATCGGTGTCGCAAGACTGGCAGCATCCCGCTCAAGCGTCAGTTCATCCGCACCACGCTTACTGGTGCGAGCAATAATTTCGAAGACGCTGGCGGTCGCCAGCTGTAAGGCACGCTCTTCGCTCAAGCCTTCCAGAAGCCGGGCAACAAACAGAGCCGCCAGAAGGTCGCCGGTACCGTTCGGCGGATTGTCGATCAGGCGATGCTCGGCAAGCAGCGCGTGATTGCCGGATAAATAGAGATTGCCGGTGCTACCCTGCATCATCGGCATCGCCGACGTCACCAGCATGCGTGACGGCCCAAGCGACAGGGCGGCCTCCAGAATGGCGGTATTTGTTTCAAGTTCGGCGCCACAGAGCCACGACAGTTCGAACCGGTTCGGCGTCGCAAGCGAGGCCAGCGGAAGCAGCCGGTCACGCATCGCAATTGCCGTCGCCTCCGGCACGTAGAGCCCACCGACATCGCCCATCACCGGGTCGCAGGCATAAAACAGGTCCCGATTTTTGACCCGCAAAGCCTCGACCAGACGGGCAACGCCTTCCGCCTGATGGGCGGCACCGAGATATCCGGACAGCACGGCGCGAACTTCGCCTGTCCACGGCGCGCGGATGAGATCGTCGATCAATCTGTCGAAATCCTCGGCAGCGACCGTCACCCGCGTCGATTGCCCATGGCCGGGATGCCAGGGCAGGATAACCGTTGGCAGAGCCCATACCGGATAACCCAAAGTCTCGAGCGCAAAGACAGCGGCGCGATTGCCCACGGATCCGCGAATCACATGACTGGAAATGACGATGACGGCGCCGGGGGCAGGCTCGGACATTTCTGATTTTCCGCTGTTTCGACCTGCCCAGATCGCCCGACAGTCATGCCGCTGTCAACTGTGACTGCCAAAAGATCGGAAGGGTTCATTTTGGACTTGTTCATGAGAACAACGAAATATGCGATTATAACCGATTGAATTCGAAAATCAGTCAAACCTTGTCGAAAATTTCATAAAACCATTCCGATTTGGATCAATCTGACCGAAAAATAGCCACAAAAACAATCGCCATGGGCAATTCTTCTGTTAGGTTCGGCCAAAATGGTGATTGCGGGGAGTTACGTCATGGGCACCAAATACAATCCAAAAAAAGACCGTCATTTCGAAGCGGTGAGCGAAGCCGGCAAGTTGCTGGGGGTTAAAATGCTCGCTCCAGAGATCCTGTTTCGCCGTGCCAGCCATGACGATCTCGATGCCTATACGCCGGACATGCTGGCGCTGACCGCCGCTCATGCACTGACGGCCATCAGTTCCAAGGAAAGCGACAGGCCGGTCATCAGCGTTCAGACGATCGAAGGCATCGCCCCCAACGGCGACGACGTTTCGGTCCTGTCCGTGACCGATCGCAACATGCCATTCCTGTTTGATTCGATCATGGGCGAGGTGACGAGCACCCACCGCGACATCTTTCTTGCCGTGCATCCAATTCTTGTTATCGAAGCAGGCAAGCCGGCTAAGATCTTCGACCCCGAAGAAAAGAGTGAGCCTGCCAGCCGCGTCAGCCATATCCAGATTCACCTTTCCAAGCTGACCGCGGCGGAAGCGGAGGACCTGAAGGAACGCGTCGCCAACGTGCTGTCGCAGGTTCACCAGGCTGTCGGCGACTGGAGCCAGATGACGGTGCTGCTCGACCAGGCAATGAACGAGCTGGAAAATCATGCGCCGAGCCGTAAAAAGGGTGATCGCGACGAAGCCCTGGACTTCCTGCGTTGGCTGCGTGGAAACAATTTCACCTTCCTCGGCATGCGCGAATACACCTATTCCGGCAAGGGCGAGAATGCCGTCGTAGAGCGCGGCGAGGGCCGCGGGCTGGGTATTCTGTCCAATCCCGATGTCCGTGTGCTGCGCCAGGGCAAGGATGCCGTGCTAACGACGCCGGAGATCCTCGCTTTCCTGAATGGCCCAGATTTCCTCATCGTCACCAAGGCCAACGTCAAATCGCTCGTTCATCGCCGCGCCTATATGGACTATATCGGCGTCAAGCGTTTCGACGAGGCAGGTAATGTCACCGGCGAGTTGCGCATCGTCGGCCTTTTTACCTCCAGCGCCTATACGCGCCCGGCGGCGGAAATCCCGCTGCTGCGCTTCAAGGTGGAAAAGATCGTCGATCATTTCGGCTTCGATCCGCAGGGTCATTCCGGCAAGATGCTGACCAATACGCTGGAATCCTACCCGCGTGACGACCTGTTCCAGATCGACGTCGGCCTTTTGGCCAGCTTCTGCGAGCAGATCAACGAACTGGCTGACCGGCCGCGAATCCGGGTTCTTCCCCGTATCGACCATTTCGATCGTTTCGTGTCCGTTATCGTCTACGTGCCGCGTGAACAGTATGATTCCGACGTGCGCGAAAAGATCGGGCTCTACCTGAAAACCGTCTATGACGGCCGCGTTTCTGCCTATTACCCTGCCTTCCCGGAAGGCGGTCTTGCCCGCGTCCACTTCATCATCGGCCGCTCCGGCGGCAAGACCCCGCGCGTGCAGCAGGCCAAACTGGAAGAGGCCGTTCGCGATATCGTCACGCGCTGGATCGATCGGTTTAATCTGCTTGCCCGCCATGACGGCGTGTCGATCAACGTCAATGAAGCCTATCAAGCGGCTTTCACGCCAGCTGAGGCCCATGCCGATCTCGCCGATATCGCGGCCTGCTCGCCGGAGGACCCGATCCACATCGCGTTTTACCAGAAGCGAGGCAAGGGTACGGAATCACTCGAGCTGAAGATCTTCCATGCTGGCGAGCCGGTCTCGCTCTCGCACCGCGTTCCGCTGCTGGAAAACCTCGGCTTCCGGGTCATCAGCGAACAGACCCATGATATTACCGTTTCCTGTGCCAAGGGCGGCGAACGGCTCGTCGTTCTGCACGATATGGAACTGATCCATCGTGACGGGCATCTGCTCAATCTCGACAGGACCGGTCCAATGCTGGAGGAAGCCTATCTTTCCGCCTGGAACGGCGTCATCGAGGATGACAGCTTCAACCGGCTGATCCTGCTTGCAGGGCTGAGCGCCCGCGACGTGACGGTGTTGCGCGCCTATGCGCGCTACCTGCGCCAGACCGGCATCACCTATTCGCAAGGCTACCTTGCCGACACGCTGAACAAGTATCCCTCGATTGCTGCCGACATCTTCAAGCTGTTCGTCACCCGGATGGACCCCACGCTTGAGGATAAGCTGAAGACGAAGCTAACAACCAAGCTCCTTTCCGGCATCGAACAGGCATTGAACGATGTTCCAAGCCTCGACGAAGACCAGATTCTGCGCCGCTATATCAACGCCATACAGGCAACACTGCGTACAAACTATTTCCAGCGTGATGCCGATGGTAATCCGAAGCCTATGCTGGCCTTCAAGCTCGATCCAAAGGTTCTTGACGGCCTGCCTGAGCCACGGCCATTCCGCGAAATCTTCGTTTACGGAACGCAGGTAGAAGGCGTTCATCTTCGCTTCGGCAAGGTGGCACGCGGCGGCCTTCGCTGGTCCGACCGTTCGCAGGACTACCGCACCGAAGTGCTCGGTCTCGTCAAGGCGCAACAGGTCAAGAACGCGGTCATCGTGCCCGTCGGCGCCAAGGGCGGCTTCGTTCCGAAGCAGCTTCCGGTCGGTGGTACGCGCGACGACATCTTCAAGGCCGGCACCGAAGCCTACAAGACCTTTATCCGCACAATGCTGTCGATCACCGACAATATCGTCGGCCAGGATGTCGTACCGCCTGCCGATACGCTGCGGCTCGATGGCGACGATCCATACTTCGTCGTCGCGGCCGACAAGGGAACGGCGACCTTCTCCGACACGGCCAATGGCCTGGCACAGGAAGCCGGCTTCTGGCTTGACGACGCCTTCGCCTCCGGCGGCTCTGCTGGTTACGACCACAAGAAGATGGGCATTACCGCGCGCGGTGCTTGGGAAACCGTCAAGCGGCATTTCCGCGAGATGAACATCGATATCCAGACGACCCCCTTCAGCGTCGCCGGTGTTGGCGACATGTCAGGCGACGTTTTCGGAAACGGCATGCTGCTGTCGGAGAAAATCCGCCTGATCGCAGCCTTCGACCATCGCGACATCATCATCGATCCGGATCCGGATATCGAAAAATCCTTCGCTGAACGCAAACGGATGTTCGATCTGCCACGCTCGAGTTGGCAGGACTATGACCGATCGACACTTTCTGCCGGTGCAATGATCATTCCGCGCACCGAAAAATCAGTGTCCCTGACGCCGCAGGCGATGGCGGCGATTGGCCTTGAGAAAAGCCAGGCGACACCGTTCGAAATCATGACGGCGATCCTGAAGAGCCCGGTCGATTTACTCTGGTTCGGCGGTATCGGCACCTATGTCCGTGGCCCAACCGAAAGCGACGCCGAAGTCGGTGACCGTGCCAACGACCCGATCCGCATTACCGCCGACGATGTCGGTGCCAAGGTGATCGGCGAGGGCGCCAACCTCGGTGTTACCCAGCGTGGCCGCATCGGCTTTGGCCTCAAGGGCGGGCGTTGCAACTCCGACGCCATCGATAACTCGGCCGGCGTCAACTCATCCGACTTCGAGGTCAATATCAAGATCGCGCTTGCTTCCGCCATGCGGGACAACCGGCTGACGCGCGCCAAGCGCAACACGCTTCTGGCCTCGATGACCGATGAAGTGGCGGCTCTGGTTCTGCGCAACAACTACGAACAGTCGCTGTCGATTTCGCTGACGGAAATGCTCGGCGCCGGCAACCGGACGGCTCTTGCCCGGCTCATGACCCGGCTTGAAGCCGATGGCCATCTCAACCGCAAGGTTGAAGTGCTGCCAAACGATCCGGCACTGAGCGAACGCTACCAGAGCGGCAAGGCACTGACACGCGCCGAGATCGGCGTCCTGCTTTCCTATTCGAAGATCGTTCTGTTCGATGAAATCGTCGCCAGCGACCTGCCCGACGATGACTATCTGCTGACGACGCTTCGCGACTATTTTCCGGCGAAGATGCACAAGGCGCATGCGAGCGATATCAGCGAACACCGGCTGCGCCGCGAAATCATCGCAACAGTTCTCGCCAACGATGTCATCAACCGCGGCGGGCCTGCTTTCGTCAGCACACTGATCGACCAGACGGGCTTCATGCCGGCGGACGTGGTCAAGGCCGCAGTGCTGACACGCGACGGCTACGACCTGAAGCGCATCTATGGCGAGATCGACGCACTCGACAACGTCATCAGCGGCGCGGTGCAGAACGAGCTTTACCAGGAGGCGGCGCGGATCTTTTCCATCGTCACCGAACGGACACTCAGGACCTCGGCAATGCAGGCGCCACTCGGCGAGGCGATCGAGCGGCTGCGTGAAGCACTGCAGAAGTTGAAATCTGCGCTGCAAAGCTCTATTCCGGAGGACGCAACAGCGGACGTACAGCAAAGGGCTGCCTATTTCGTCGAGCGCGGCGTGCCACCGGCGCTTGCCGAGGAGATCGCAGCTCTCGCTGTGTTGACCTTCGTGCCGGAAATCATCCAGATCGCCGCCGATACCGGCGTGACTCTGGCACGCACGGCGCAGAGCTATTTTGGCGTGACACAGAACCTGCGGATCGCGCGGCTGCTCGCGGCTGCCGAACGTGTTTCGGCAACGGAGCAATACGAGGCGATGGCCCTTTCGCGCAGCATCAACGACATCGCGACTGCACGCAAGGACATCACCATCGCGGCACTCACCGGCAACAAGGACGAGAAAAATCCGGTCGGTGCCTGGCGCGACAGCGACCGGATCCGGATTTCCCGGGTGACCGACCAGCTGACCCAGTTGACGGAGAAGGGCGAGACAACGCTCGCCAAGATTACCGTTGCGGCGGGTTTGCTGAGCGATCTTGCGCAGAACAGGATGAGGTGACACTGTTTGCCCTAAACCGGGCAGACAGGCAGTGGAGAATCGGGTGAGCAGCATTACAGCACCGGCCGGCGACGAACCGAAAGTATCGCGCGCCGGCCTTGGAGGCTGGATGCTGTTTGACTGGGCAGCCCAGCCATTCTTCACCGTGATCATCACCTTCATCTTCGGTCCCTATTTCGTTGCCAGGCTCACCGATGATCCGGTTCACGGTCAGGCGATGTGGGGCTATACGCTGACCATTTCCGGCATCGTCATCGCGGTGCTTTCGCCCATACTCGGCTCGATCGCCGACCAGACCGGCGCGCGAAAACCCTGGATCGCCTTTTTCGCCGTCATCAAGATTGTCTCGCTGGCGCTTCTGTGGTTTGCGGTACCTGGCTCTTCGCTGATCTACCCGTTCATCTTCATCATCCTGGCATCGATCGCGGCGGAATTCTCGATTGTTTTCAACGATTCGATGATGCCGCGGCTGGTCGGCGCAGCGCAGATTGGGCGGATCTCCAATATGGCCTGGGGGCTCGGCTATCTCGGCGGCATGATCGTTCTAATCGCGGTCGTAACGCTTCTGGCGGCAAGCCCGGAATCCGGCAAAACACTTCTCGGCCTTGATCCTTTGTTCGGACTAGACCCGGCAACAGGTGATGACGCCCGTATCACCGGCCCGATTTCAGCCGTCTGGTATCTCATCTTCATCCTGCCGATGTTCCTGTTCACGCCGGACGCCCACAAGGCGGCTATGCCAGTGGCAACTGCGGTGCGCAGGGGAGTTGCCGAGCTGAGACACACCATCGGCGAGCTGAAACAGCGCTCAGGCATCCTACGCTTTTTGATCGCCCGCATGATCTTCCAGGACGGCGTCAATGGCCTTGTGGTACTTGGCGGCACGTTCGCCGCCAGCATGTTTGGCTGGCGGACTCTCGAGCTTGGCGTCTATGGCATAATCCTCAATGTCGTGGCGATCGGCGGCTGCCTCTATGCCAGCCGACTTGACGCGAAACTCGGCTCGAAGGTGATTGTCATGGCCAGCCTGATCTGCCTGACCATCGCAACACTCGGTATCGTCTCTACAGGGCCTGGCTACACGTTGTTCGGCTTGCTCCCGCTGTCGATGACTGATACCGGCGGCCTTTTCGGCACCGCCGCAGAAAAGGCCTACATCGTCTTCGGCCTTCTGGTCGGGATTGCCTTTGGCCCGGTCCAGGCCTCCTCACGCTCCTATATGGCGCGCAGTGTCAGCCCTGACGAGGCGGGACGCTATTTCGGTATCTATGCCTTGTCCGGGCGCGCTACGACTTTTCTGGCGCCCGCCGCTGTCGCCACCGTCACCTTGATGACCGGTTCCGCCCGCATTGGCATGATGGCCTTGGTCGTCTTTTTGGCTGTCGGCCTGCTCATTCTGATCCGGACTCCTTATCCGGCGAATAAACCTGCATAAAAAAACCCGCCGAAGGGGCGGGTTTCTGATTGATCGTACCGGGCTAAAGCCTCAGTGCCGGAAATGACGCATGCCTGTGAAGACCATAGCAACGCCAGCTTCGTCGGCGGCGGCGATGACTTCCGGGTCGCGCATGGAGCCGCCGGGCTGGATAACGGCAGTCGCACCGGCAGCGATCATCGACAACAGTCCATCGGCAAATGGCAGGAAGGCTTCCGACGCAACGGCCGAGCCGTGTGTCAGCGGTGCGGGAAGGCCGAGCGCCCTCGCGGCCTCTTCCGCTTTCAGGCCGGCGATGCGGGCTGAATCGATCCGGCTCATCTGACCCGCACCGATGCCGACGGTCTGGCCATCCTTGGCGTAGACAACGGCATTGGACTTCACATGTTTCGCCACCTTGAAGGCGAACTTCATGTCTTCCAGCTCCTGCGCGGTCGGTGCACGCTTGGTAACAACCTTCAGCTCGAGATCCTCGACCATGCCGTTGTCCCGTGTCTGCACCAACAGGCCGCCAGCGACTGTTTTTGCCGTCAGACCCGGTATGCGGGGATCGGGCAGGGCCCCGGTGATGAGCAGGCGCAGGTTCGGCTTGCTGCCAATGATGATCTTTGCGGCGTCGCTGACCGATGGCGCGATGATGACCTCGGTGAACAGCTTGACGATTTCTTCCGCCGTGGCGCCATCAAGCTCCTGGTTCAGGGCAATGATGCCGCCGAAAGCCGAGGTGGAATCACAGGCGAGCGCACGCTCATAGGCCTCAAGCAGTGTGTCGCCGGTGGCGACACCGCATGGATTGGCATGCTTGATGATGGCAACAGCCGGGGATTTTGCGGCCGGGAATTCGGCGACCAGTTCGAAGGCCGCATCAGTATCGTTGATGTTGTTGTAGGAGAGCTGCTTGCCCTGCAGGAGAGTAGCGGTCGCAACGCCCGGGCGGTTCTCGCCGGTGATGTAGAATCCGGCTTTCTGATGCGGGTTTTCGCCGTAGCGCATCTCTTCCTTGAGAATACCGCCGATAGTTCGGTGAAGCGGCATCGGGGTGTCGAGCACTTCGGCAAACCAGCCGGAAATCGCGGTGTCATAGGCAGCCGTGCGGGCATAAGCCTTCGCGGCCATTTTCTGGCGGAAAGCGAAGGATGTGGCAGCGCTGGTGCCGAACTCAGTCAAAAGAGCCGAATAATCGGACGCATCGGTGATGACGGTGACATAAGCGTGGTTCTTGGCCGAAGCACGGATCATCGCCGGGCCGCCAATATCGATATTCTCGACTGTCGTCGGGTAATCGCCACCCTTGGCGCGGACATCTTCAAATGGATAGAGTTTGATAACAGCGAGATCGATGCCGGTAATGCCATGCGTCGTCATTGCCTGAACATGGTCCTCATCATCGCGGATCGCCAGAAGACCGCCATGCACGCCCGGGTGCAACGTCTTGACCCGGCCGTCCATCACCTCCGGAAAACCGGTCAGTTCCGACACGTCGGTGACCGGAAGGCCGGCATCGGCGAGCGCCTTGTGGGTGCCGCCGGTCGAAACCAGGTGCACACCCTTGTCATGCAGGGCCCGGGCCAGATCGACGATACCGGTCTTGTCGGAAACGGAGAGGAGAGCGGTACGGACAGTGACCTGATCCGGGGCGGGAATCTTCTTGGAGGCGACAGCCATCATCAAGCTCCTTGGTAGGGCCGGATATCGGGAGGGTCTTCCGGCAAATGTCCGCCTGCCGTTAACACAGCTTTCTCCCCGAAGAAACCGCAGTCACGGCAATGAGCGCCCTACCGGAGAGATTGTCAGGCTTCGCGGGAAAAAATCCACTGGATTTCCGGCTGCGAAGCCACGGCGAAGGTAATGGTCAACTGCGACGACTTGCGCACGCCAGACGGATCAGCAAAGAAAATGTCTTCCTCGACCAGAACCTCGCCGTCACGGCAGGTGAACAACCAGACTTCGCCATCCGGTGCGCTCAGATAGACTTCATGAGCGCTGTGCTGACGGAGATTGATCGACGGGTGGATATGAAACCGGGCGACAGCGACGGCACTATTGGTTTCCGCTGGTTCCGAACCATCCGGCTGGAACAGCCGATCACGCCCGCGAACCGCATTACCCTGGCCGTTGATGCTGATATCGCGCTCATGCTGCAGACCAAAGACCTGGGTATAGCCATCGTGACTGGCGATGACCGCATCCGGCTGGCCAGCACGCTCTTCGCGGCGGACAGCAACCTTGGAAACGCCGCCGGTGACGATCGGACCGAGAAAACCCGATTGCGATAGGCGCGATGACGAGCGATCATTGATCGTCACGGTCGAATGCGCTGCGGTCGAACGCGCCAGTTGACGGAATCGTTCGCCGGCAAACTTTGGCGATCCGGAATTGATGACAAACCGATGGCGGCCGGACGACATTTCAAACGACAGGCATCCGGCATGCGCCGTGCGCGACAATTCCGGAGATAGCGGCTTACCCGTGTCCATGATGACAACAACATTGTTGTGCGCGAGACGTTCGTACTGGAGATGCGGCAGGCCTTTAAAGGGCGCACCGGCAGTCTCGTCATAGCGCAGCACCGCCATAAGCTCATTGGCAAGCGTGGAGGTCGCTCCATTGAAGAGAGCCAACTCGCCACCCTCATGACGGAAGAACCGCAGGGCGGGATACATCCGGTCGATGCACGGGATCAGCTTGGCCGGCACCTCGTGACCGAGATTGACATATGTCTGGCGCAACGGCAGCAGATCGATCAGCAATTCCAGACCTGTGCGCGGGTTGCGTGAGCTGTGGCCGCCATCCGGCAGGATTTGCCGGTCGAGTTCCACATCAAGATTGCGGGCAGCCTTGCGGATCGTCGCTTCAGAGGCCGGCATGGCCACGGAAGCCATGGCAAGCGCGATTCGCGCCCGCAGCCGCGCTTCCCCATCGCAGGTCGTGTCGGTGATATGGCGCAGATAGCGTACCTGAAACGCAAGGCTTTTCAGAAACCGCCGATAGAATGGATGCTCGGCGTTGCGCAGGATGATCGGCGAATGCGACAACCAGGCAATCAGCCGTTGGGAAATGATATCGGCGTCCCAGGCAATACCGCCGATGTAACGCCCATGCGTTGCCATCCAGTCGTTGACGATATGACGCAGATGCGCGAAGGCCTCCTCCTCCTTGGAGGCACGCATATGACGTACCCATCCGAAAGAATGCAATCTGACGGCGAATTCGTGGGACGGCAGATCCATCTCGAAAGGTGATTCGCCCTCGGTTTCGAGCACGCGTCCGGCCAGCGGGAAGCGCCCCTGAAGGATTTCCTGTGCGACGAAAGGATCGACTGCCCTGAGATCAGTGGGGGCGACGATCAGCCGGTCGGGTGCTGTGCCGGTAAAACGGAACGCGGTATTGCGGCCCAAGGCGAGGCGGCGCGAGAAGCGGCGCCAGCCCTCGCGTGCATACAGATAGAGAAGCCTTTGCCGGTCTGAAATCTGCATTTTCGACGCTTGCGCGTCTCCCTACTTCCGGACAGGCCTCATGCGGCATCGAAAACCGGAATGACTGCTGTCCGCACCAGATACTACCAGGACCACGATCGTGCCTGAAAAGTCGTTAAACTTTTATGGATCGCACCCTGTATTGTTTAGGCAAACGCACATAGGGCGTCAATTGACGCCCGCAATGTGCCTGTTGACAGAGATGTAGCTAAATCTTGCGGCGCAGAATGACGGCATAAAATCCGTCCAGCCCGCCGGAGAAACCGTCCTGCGGATCAATCATCGCCGGCGTGGTGCGGAATTCACCCAGAGGTGTCACCGCATTTTCGAGGCCCGGCCAATCTGCCGGCACAATCACCACCCGTTCGCAATTGCCATCAGCCAAAACGCGTTCCGCAACGGTTTCGCCTTCCCGCACATCGAGCGAGCAATTGGAAAAGACGACGAGGCCGCCTGGTTTTATCAGCGTCAACGCATGACGCAGGAGTTTTTCCTGCAGCACAGCCAGCTTCTCTATATCCTCCGGGCCTTTCGTCCAGAGAACGTCCGGGTGGCGGCGGATCGTGCCGGTCGAGGAGCAGGGCGCATCAAGCAGCGCGGCATCGAAGAGCTCTTCGGTGCGGAAATCGGCCATGTTGATTTCCTGGGTGGATGCTTCCAGCCCAAGACGAGCCAGATTACCCTGGAGGCGCTTGAGGCGGCTTGCCGACTGATCGAGAGCGGTAACCTCAGCACCAGCGAGAATGAGCTGTGCCGTCTTTCCGCCAGGGGCGGCGCAAAGGTCAATGACGCGTTTGCCAGCGAGAGACCCGAAAAGCTTGGCAGGAAGCGCAGCAGCGGCATCCTGCACCCACCATTCGCCATCATCAAAACCCTCGAGGGAAGGCACCGCGCCGGAAAACCCGGCGAGACGGACGGAGCCAGTCGGCAGGAGACGGCCATTCAGGCGTTCTGCCCAGCCTTCGGCATCCGATTTGACGGTCAGATCAATGGCTGCGGGCGTCAAAAGCGCGTCTGCAATGCGGGCGGCTTCATCAGCGCCGTAATAGGTCACGAGCCGCTTATGGAACCAGCTGGGAATTGCCGGGATTTTTTCACCGACATTGGCTAATAAGTCCTGCTTTTCGCGGGACATGCGACGCAGCACGGCATTGACGAGGCTGGCAAAGCGCTTGTTGCGCGGATCGATCTGCGCCTGCTCGACCGCGAGATCGACAGCGGAGTGATCCGGTATATCGAGATAGAGGATCTGCGCCGCAGCCACCGTCAAGACATGATCAAGCGCGCGGGCGCCTTCCGGCAACGGGTTCTGCAAAAGCGAACCGATCATCGCGTCGATGCGCGGCAATTGCCGCAGCGCCGAATTGAGAATCGCCCGAACCAGAGCCCGGTCGGCCTCATTGAGTTCCCGATAGGCCGGATTTCCGTTACCGGCGTCCAGCATGCCGTCCAGAGACGTCTTGCGATCAACAACGGCGGCGAGCATCTTTGCAGCAACCTGCCGGGCCCGGATTCCGGGCTTGTCGCTGCGTTCAAAGGCCGGATTCTCCGAACCTTGGCCACGCGAACGGGCAGGGCGATTATTTCGTTTCGGATTCGAATCGTTTTTATTATCGTCAGACGTCAAGACCAGGGACCTTTCGGTGGTTCGGAACCACCGCGACCCCAGCCTGTCGGCGGCACAGAGCGCGATTTGCGGACGGGATTATCAGCCCTGACCGGCGGCGTCGAGACCGGTTGCATCTCTTGCGCCATCTGCTGCAGTGCAGCGATGCGATTTTCCGTCGCCGGATGGGTGGAAAACAGGTTGTCCATGCGCTCGCCGGACAGAGGATTGATGATGAACATATGGGCGGTGGCAGGATTGCGCTCGGCCTCGGCATTCGGCACCTGATGGGCGAAATTCGAGATCTTGGCGAGCGCCGATGCCAGCGCCAGCGGCTTGCCGCAGATTTCCGCACCCCGACGGTCGGCCGAGTATTCCCGCGTGCGGCTAACCGCCATCTGTACGATCCCCGCGGCCAACGGCGCGACAATCATCGCCACTAGCGTCCCGATGAAACCAAGCGGATTGTTGTTTTCCCGGTTGCCGCCAAAGAAGAAAGCAAAGTTGCCAAGCATGGAAATGGCGCCGGCCAGCGTTGCCGTCAGCGTCATTGTTAGTGTGTCGCGGTTCTGCACATGGGCAAGCTCATGCGCCATGACGCCCGCGACTTCATCATAATTCAGCGCATTCAAAAGACCAGTAGAGGCAGCCACCGCGGCGTTTTCGGGGTTACGCCCCGTTGCAAAGGCGTTTGGCTGCGGATTGTCTATGACATAGACTTTCGGCATCGGCAGGCCAGCATTCTGGGCCAGATCACGGACGATACCGTAATATTCAGGCGCCGATTGCGCATCGACCTCCTGGGCGCGATACATGCGCAGCACCATGCTGTCCGAATTCCAGTAGGAAAAGAAATTCATACCGGCGGCGATAACGAGAGCGATCATCATGCCACCCCGGCCGCCGATGAGAAAGCCGACCGCCATGAACAATGCGGTCATAAAGGCCAGAAGCATCGCGGTGCGCATCAGGTTCATCAGGTCAGGTCTCCAAAGTTTGCCAATGTTTCACGTGAATCATGGGTTTCGCTTGAACAAAGGTTTCCTATATGATGGGGACATTAGGCGCATTCTTCAACTTTTTCGCGGAAATTCGCATGCAGAACGACAACGACAATCTGGCGGTCGAACCGCGCAAGCCTCTTTCTCCTGCCGCCAAGCGGGCGCTGGCGGAAGCCGCCGAACGCCGCAAGGCGCAAAAGCCCATGGAACTCCCGGAAGAACTGGGTGGTCGTGGCGGAGCAGAGCCTTCGCGTTTCGGCGACTGGGAAATCAACGGCCGGGCGATCGATTTCTAAGGAAATAATTCCTGTTGAAATCACATGAATATCGGTATATTTTCCTATTCATGATGTTTCGCTTCTCACCACTCCTCATTTCCGCGTTGATACTGCCGTCTTTGGCCATTCCTTTGCACGCGGCAGAATCCGGCAGGAGAGTAGAAATAGCCGGTCCGGTCACAGCTGAGGTCCTGCGTGTCATTGATGGCGATACGATCCTGGTGGCGGCAAAGCCCTGGCCGCAACAGACGATGGAAGTCTATGTGCGGCTGCGCGGTATCGATGCGCCCGAGCTTAAATCCGCCTGCTCCGCCGACCGCGATGCCGGCCAGCAGGCACGCGCGGCACTTACAGGCCTGACCGATGGTCAGGGTGAAATCCAGCTGACGCATATTTCCGGCGACAAGTATTTTGGCAGGGTCGTTGCCGATGTCAGCTTTTCGGACGGACGGAATCCGGCTCAGGAAATGCTGTCGGCGGGCTACGTCGCGCCTTACGATGGTGGCCGCAAATCAAAAACCTGTTCTTCCTGGTAGGTGACCCGAGCCATCCGGACAGCGGATGGCTCGGGGTCGCTTTACTTCTTGTTCTGACGATTGGCGATGAGGTCATCGACAACGGCTGGATCGGCAAGCGTCGATGTATCGCCGAGCGACCCGAAATCATCCTCGGCAATCTTGCGCAGGATGCGGCGCATGATCTTGCCGGAACGGGTTTTTGGCAGGCCGGGCGAAAACTGGATCTTGTCCGGTGACGCGATGGCCCCGATTTCCTTGCGGACATGGGTTACCAGCGCCTTGCGCAGATCGTCTGATCCGGTCTCACCGACCATCAACGTTACATAGCAATAGATGCCCTGGCCCTTGATGTCATGCGGATAGCCAACGACTGCGGCTTCCGACACCGAATCATGGCTGACCAGCGCTGATTCGACTTCCGCCGTGCCCATACGGTGACCGGAGACGTTCAGGACGTCATCGACACGACCGGTGATCCAGTAGTAGCCGTCGTCATCACGGCGGCAGCCGTCACCGGTGAAATACTTGCCCTTGTAGGTGGCGAAATAGGTCTGGATGAAACGCTCGTGATCGCCGTAGACCGTCCGCATCTGGCCGGGCCAGCTGTCGGTGATGCAGAGATTGCCGTCTGCGGCTCCCTCGATCACCTTGCCTTCGCCATCGACCAGCTGCGGCTGCACGCCGAAGAACGGGCGGGTGGCAGAGCCGGGCTTCAGGGCCGTGGCGCCGGGCAGGGGCGTAATCAGAATGCCGCCGGTCTCCGTCTGCCACCAGGTATCCACCACCGGGCAACGGCCATCGCCGACAACATGATAGTACCATTCCCAGGCCTCCGGATTGATCGGCTCGCCGACGGAACCGAGCGTGCGCAACGATGTGCGCTGAGACCGCGTGACGAAAGCGTCACCCTGGCCCATCAGGGCGCGGATGGCTGTCGGCGCAGTATAGAAAATGTTGACCTGATGCTTGTCGACGACGTCCCAGAGACGGCCAGCGTCCGGATAGGTCGGCACACCTTCGAACATAAGCGTTGTGGCGCCATTGGCGAGCGGGCCGTAGACAATATAGGAATGGCCGGTCACCCAGCCGACATCGGCGGTGCACCAGTAGATATCGCCGTCGTGATAGTCGAAGACGTATTGATGCGTCATCGAAGCATAGACGAGGTAGCCACCCGTCGTGTGCAGCACGCCCTTTGGTTTTCCAGTCGATCCGGAGGTGTAGAGGATGAACAGCGGGTCTTCCGCGTTCATCTGCGCTGGCGGACAATCCGCTTCGACATTGGCAACGGCCTGATGGTACCAGACGTCACGCTCGGAGAACCAGGCGATCTTGCCGGCCGTGCGGCGCACGACAATCACCGACTTGACCTCGACGCCACCGCGCGAAGCGATCTCGATAGCCTGGTCGGTATTGGCCTTCAACGGGATCGGCTTGCCGCCACGCAGGCCTTCATCAGCCGTGATGACAACGGTGGATTCGCAATCAACGATACGGCCGGCCAGTGCGTCTGGCGAAAAACCGCCGAAAACGATGGAATGCACGGCGCCGATACGCGTGCAGGCCAGCATCGCATAGGCCGCTTCCGGGATCATCGGCATGTAGATGGTAACGCGATCGCCCTTCTGGACGCCTTTTGCCTTCAGCACATTGGCGAGGCGGCAGACATGCTCGTGAAGCTCGCGATAGGTGATCTTCTTGTCGTCATAGGGATTGTCGCCTTCCCAGATGATCGCCACCTGGTCGCCACGCTTTTCGAGATGCCGGTCGATGCAATTATAGGAGACGTTGGTGACGCCATCCTCGAACCACTTGATCGAAACATCGCCCTCGAAAGAGGTGTTCTTGACCTTGGTATAGGGTTTGAACCAGTCGATGCGCTTGCCATGCTCGCCCCAGAAAGCTTCAGGATCAGCGACGCTTTGCTTGTACCAGGCCTGGTAAGTCGCATCGTCAATAAGAGCACGGTTCCGGGCGGATTCCAGGATTGGATAGGTTTTGGCAGACATGATGATTTCCTCCCTGCACAGGCAGTTTCAGACGGCACATCTCCTCGTGCTCGCCCGCTTCGGGCGCCATACATATCAGGTCAAGACACGGCGTCCATTAGACAAAAGGTCATTTATTCAAGAAGAATTGCATTTCTGAGAGGACGAGGGTATAGAGGCGCTAATTTCCCGGAAATTAAGTGGTTACACCCCCACGGCCCGCGACACCGGCGCGGACGGACAGAAGGACTATATCCATGGCTCAACAACTGCTTATGCCCAAAGCGACGGCCGTATGGCTTGTTGACAACACTGCCCTGTCGTTCGAACAGATCGCCACGTTCTGCAAACTTCATCCGCTGGAAGTCAAGGCAATCGCCGACGGCGAATCCGCGCAGGGCATCAAGGGCCTTGATCCGATCGCCACCGGCCAGCTGTCGCGCGACGAGATCGCCCGCGCTGAAAGCAATCCAAACCACAAGCTGAAGATTTCCGAACCGAAGGTTCGCGTCCCGGACAGCAAGCGCAAGGGCCCGCGCTATACCCCGGTTTCCAAGCGCCAGGACCGCCCGAACGCCATTCTGTGGCTGGTGCGCAATCATGCAGAATTGAAGGATGCCCAGATCTCGCGTCTCGTTGGCACCACCAAGTCGACGATCGAGCAGATCCGCGAGCGCACCCACTGGAATTCGACCAACCTGACGGCGATGGACCCGGTCACGCTGGGCCTCTGCACACAGATCGACCTCGACCTTGAAGTCGAACGCGCCAATAAGGGCCGTCCGCTGCCAACCGCTGCCGAACTCGGCGCGACGCTGGAAGCTTCGAAGGAAACCGAAAAGCTGCCGTTCTCCTACGACCGCGAAGAAGAAAAAGAGATCGACGCCGACGCTGTTTTCTCCAAGCTCAAGGCCCTCAAGTCCGACCGCAAGGACGAGGACGAAGACAACGCTTACTGATCGGAACCAATTGTTCACGATGGAAAACCCGGATCAGCTGATCCGGGTTTTTTTGTGCTTTTAGAGCGAACTTCCTTGTCTGGCCTTTTGAGAGGTGACTCCGGCTAAAGATAATTGTGGGCGGCTAGACTCCGATACCTCGCCCATTCAGAGCAGTCGCGATTTCGTCCAGCACTGTCGGATCATCGATCGTTGCCGGCATCTTCCAGCTTTCGCCGTCCGCAATCTTCTGCATCGTCCCGCGCAGGATCTTGCCCGACCGGGTCTTCGGTAGCCGCTTGACACAGATCGCCGTCTTGAACGCTGCGACTGGCCCGATGCGTTCGCGAACCAAACCAATAACCTCCTTCTCGATATCGTTTGTTTCACGGGAAACATTTGCGTTGATGACCAAAAAACCGGCCGGCACCTGGCCTTTGATGGGATCAGCAATGCCGATGACGGCACATTCTGCGACATCGGGATGGCTGGCGCAGATTTCTTCCATCGCTCCAGTGGACAGACGATGGCCGGCGACATTGATGATATCGTCGGTGCGCGACATGATGAAGATATAGCCATCCTCATCTATGTAACCGGCGTCAGCCGTGCGGTAATAGCCGGGAAACTCGGTTAGGCAGGTCTCGCGAAACCGCTGATCTGCATTCCAGAATGTCGGCAGACAGCCAGGAGGCATCGGAAGCTTGATGACCACATTGCCCAGCGTTCCGGATCCGACCGGATGACCGGCATCGTCGAGCACCTGAACATCATATCCTGGCAACGGCACGGCGGCGGATCCGTATTTCACCGGCAATAACCCAAGGCCCATCGGATTTCCGGCAACCGGCCAACCCGTTTCCGTCTGCCACCAATTATCGATGACGGGAACCCCGAGCTTTTCCTCCGCCCACGCCACCGTATCGGGATCGGCGCGCTCGCCTGCCAGAAAAAGCGCCCTGAATGTCGACAGATCGTAACGGCGAATCAAATCGCCCTGCGGATCCTCCTTGCGAATGGCGCGAAAGGCTGTCGGCGCAGTGAACAGCGTGGTCACGCCATGCTGCTCGATCACACGCCAGTAGGCACCGGCGTCAGGCGTGCCCACCGGTTTCCCCTCATAGAGGATTGCCGTGCTGCCATTCAGCAGCGGCCCGTAAACGATGTAACAATGACCGACGACCCAGCCGATATCGGAGGCCGCCCAGAAGACTTCGCCTTGCTTGATGCCGAAGAAATGCTGCATCGACCATTTGAGCGCGACCATATGGCCGCCATTGTCACGCACGACACCTTTTGGCTGGCCGGTCGTCCCTGACGTATAGAGGATATAGAGCGGATCGGTGGCCAGAACCGGGGTGCAGGCAACCGCAACGCCACGTTGCTTTGCCGATGCTGTGGCAGCGGCGAAATCGATGTCGCGCCCCACTTGAAGGTCTGCCGTGAGCACATCCCGTTGGAAAACAAGGCAATGAGCTGGCTTGTGCTGGCTGATCTCGATTGCGGCGTCGAGCAGCGGTTTATACGGGATGATCCGGCCAACTTCGATACCGCAACTGGCTGAGACGACCAATTTAGCCTCGCAATCAGTGATGCGGGTCGCCAGTTCACTTGCGGCAAAACCGCCGAAGACAACGGAATGAACGGCGCCGATGCGCGCCGCCGCCAGCATGGCAAACACGGCCTGCGGGATCATCGGCATGTAGATGATGATCCGGTCGCCCTTGCCGACACCCAGATCACGATAGACCGCCGCAAGCGCCACGACCTCGCCGAGCATGGCGTCATAGGTCCAGTGCTCGACTGTGCCAGTCACCGGGCTGTCGTAGATCAAGGCATTCTGATCGCCGAGACCTGCGGCCACCTGGCGATCCAGGCAATTGAAACAGGTATTGGTTTCGCCAGCGGGAAACCAGCGTCCGTAGACACCCTGGCTCGGGTCGAAAACCTGATCGAACGGCCGGAACCAGTCAATTTCGCCGGCTGCATCGGCCCAAAAGCCTTCGGGATCCTGTTTCCACGCGCCATAAACGTCGGAATAGCTGCTCGCCATAGCCGTCTCCTCCACTCCCATACCGGGCGAACCGGCCTCCGGAAGAGACCATAGGGGATTGCCCGGACACGGAGAAGCCAGACGAAAGCGTTAGAGCGTTCTAGCCGTCAGAGAAGACTAACGTGTTCCGAAGATCGCTGAGCCGACGCGCACGCTGGTGGCGCCGAACTGCACGGCAATATCGAAATCACCGGACATGCCCATGGAGAGCTTGTTCACGCCGCACCGTTCGGCAAGCTTGGCCAGCAGTGCAAAATGCGGACTGGGATTTTCGTCCGCCGGCGGAATGCACATCAGTCCTTCCACCGGAATACCGATCGTTTCACGGCACAACGTCACGAAGGCCACGGTATCATCCGGAGCGATGCCTGCCTTCTGTGGTTCCAGACCCGTATTGACCTGAACAAAGAGGCGAACCGGTTTGTCCTGCCGAATGATTTCAGCAGCGACAGCGTGGGCGATCTTTTCCCGATCGATGGTTTCGATGACATCGAACAATGCCACCGCATCCGCCGCCTTGTTCGATTGCAGCGGGCCGATCAGATGAAGCTCGATATCGGCGGTTTCAGCCTTCAGTTCCGGCCACTTGCCTTGCGCTTCCTGCACGCGGTTTTCGCCAAAGGTCCGCTGGCCCGTCGCAATCACCGGGCGGATTGCATCGGCATCGAATGTCTTTGAAACCGCAACGAGAGAGGCGGCACCTATGGGACGATTGGCAGCGTGCTCTGCATCGCGAATCCGGCTCAAAACGCCGTTCAACCGTTCTTCCACGCTCATTGCCGTCATCTCCATCAATTTCCAGCCCTTTTGGCGCAATAGTCAAACTGGACGTGGCTGCCAACCCGTAATCGCCAGATGCCAGCCAAATGCTTCAAAGTTTTGCCTCAAAGCCTTCCAAAACTTGACGCTACGCTTGTTTCATGGTGAAGGTCACGCCAAATATCCAGGGGACTGATTTCCCCTCGCCCAATTTTCCGGAACATCGATCACATGGCTACCGAACGTTACAATCCGCGCGATTCTGAACCCCGCTGGCAGCAGGAATGGGACCAGAAGAACGTCTTCACCACCGACAACGATGACCCGCGCGAAAAATATTACGTGCTTGAGATGTTCCCGTACCCATCGGGCCGGATCCACATGGGCCATGTGCGCAACTATGCGATGGGCGACGTTGTAGCGCGCTACAAGCGTGCGCGCGGCTATAACGTGCTGCATCCGATGGGCTGGGATGCCTTCGGCATGCCCGCCGAAAATGCCGCCATGGAGCGCGGCGTGCACCCGGCCGCCTGGACCTACCAGAACATTGCCTCGATGAAGGCGCAGCTGAAGGTCATGGGCCTTTCGCTCGACTGGTCGCGCGAATTCGCCACCTGCGATGTCGAATATTATCAGCACCAGCAGCACTTGTTCGTCGATTTCCTCGAGAAGGGCCTGGTCTACCGCAAACAATCGAAGGTCAATTGGGACCCGGTCGATAACACGGTTCTGGCCAATGAACAGGTGATCGACGGCCGCGGCTGGCGCTCGGGCGCTCTGGTCGAGCAGCGCGAACTGACGCAGTGGTTCTTCCGCATCACCGATTTCAACCAGGACCTGCTCGATTCGCTCGACACGCTGGATCAATGGCCGGAAAAAGTCCGGCTGATGCAGAAGAACTGGATCGGCCGCTCCGAAGGCCTGACGATCCGTTGGGAAATCGTTCCGGGCACGGGTGCAGCGGACGCGACCGAGGTCGCAGTCTATACGACGCGGCCAGATACACTGTTTGGTGCTTCCTTCCTTGCGATTGCTGCAGATCACCCGCTGGCACGTCAAGCGGCTGCGGGGAATGCTGAAATCGAAACCTTCTGCGAGGAGACCCGCCGCGCCGGCACATCGCTGGCAGCGCTGGAAACGGCCGAAAAGAAGGGCATCGACACCGGCATCCGCGTCAAGCACCCGCTGGATCCAAGCTGGGAACTGCCTGTTTACGTCGCCAATTTCGTTCTGATGGACTATGGCACCGGCGCGATCTTCGGCTGCCCTTCCGGTGACCAGCGTGACCTCGATTTCGCCCGCAAGTACGACTTACCGGTTGTTGCCGTGGTGATGCCGAAGGATGGCGACGCTACGAGCTTTACCATTGGCGATGAGGCCTATGTCGGCGACGGCGTGATGATCAATTCTCGCCACCTCGACGGTCTGACGATCGAAGACGCTTTTGAAAAGGTGGCATCGACGCTGGAGCAGGCCTCGATCGGCAACGCCCCGCAGGCTGAGCGCAAGGTCAATTTCCGTCTGCGCGACTGGGGTATTTCACGCCAGCGCTACTGGGGCTGCCCGATCCCGGTCATCCATTGCGACGATTGCGGTGTCATTCCGGTGCCCAAGGCCGATCTTCCGGTCAAGCTGCCCGATGACGTCACCTTCGACAAGCCAGGAAATCCGCTGGACCGGCATCCCACGTGGCGCCATGTTTCCTGCCCGCAATGCGGCAAGGACGCGCGCCGGGAAACCGATACGATGGATACGTTCGTCGATTCCTCGTGGTATTTCGCCCGTTTTACGGCACCATGGGAAAACAAGCCGACCAATCCGGCAGCAGTCGATCACTGGTTGCCTGTCGACCAGTACATCGGCGGCATCGAACACGCGATCCTGCATCTGCTCTATTCGCGCTTCTTTACCCGGGCAATGAAGGCCACGGGGCATGCCGGCCTCGACGAGCCCTTCAAGGGCCTGTTCACGCAGGGCATGGTCGTGCACGAAACCTATAGCCGCGGGCAGGGTGCTCAGCGCGAATGGGTCACACCGGCTGAAATCATCATCGTCGAGACCGATGGCAAACGGCAGGCGAGCCTGATTGAAACCGGCGAACCGATTACCATCGGCTCGATCGAGAAAATGTCGAAGTCGAAGAAGAACGTTGTCGACCCCGACGATATCATCGCCTCCTATGGTGCCGATACCGCGCGATTCTTCGTTCTCTCCGACTCGCCGCCCGATCGCGACGTGATCTGGTCGGAAGCCGGCGTCGAAGGTGCCCATCGCTTCGTCCAACGCCTGTGGCGATTGATCTCCGAAGCATCCGATGCGCTGAAATCGATCGAAGCCGAGCCCGCTTCCACGGGGCCAGCTCTTGCGATCTCGCAGCTGACCCACAAGACGCTGAAAGCGGTTCAGGCTGACTACGACAAGCTCGCCTTCAACAAGGCCGTGGCGCGGCTCTATGAGCTCGTCAATGCCCTTGCAAACCCGCTGACACAGGTTGCGGCTGGAACGGCAGATCAGGCAACCACCGCCGCCGTCAAGGATGCGGTATCGATCCTGATTAGCCTTGTTGCCCCCATGATGCCGCACCTGGCCGAGCAATGCTGGCAGGAGATCGGCGGAACGGGCTTGGTCGCCCAGACAGCCTGGCCGGTCTACAGCGAAGCGCTTGTTGCCGAGAACGAAGTGACAATGCCCGTTCAGATCAACGGCAAGAAGCGAGCAGATTTGACAATTGCGCGCGATGCAGATCAGACTGCAATCGAGAGTGCCGTTCTGGCGCTCGAGCCGGTCAAGACTGCACTGAACGGCCAAAGCCCGAAAAAGATCATCGTCGTGCCGCAGAGGATCGTGAATGTCGTTGTCTGAAAAAGCTCAAAAATACGTGCAGTTTCTGGCTTTCGGCACTCTCGTGGTTCTCGCTGGCTGCCAGGTCAAACCGCTTTATTCGGACGGCCCGCAAGGCAAGCCTGCAAAGGCACTTGCATCGATCGAGATTTCAGAGGCCGATGACCGCGTCGAGCAGGAAGTCCGCAACGCGTTGATCTTCCTGACATCCGGCGGTGCTGGTGAACCGAAGAACGCGCAATACAAGCTGGCTTTGAACGTCACAAGCGAGATCCAGGGCGTTCTCTACGATCAGAACACCACCGACGATAACACCGATACCGCTGGCGCTGGCCGCGTCGTCGTCATGGCTGATTATAACCTGACCCGTGTCGACACCGGCGAAACCGTACGCTCCGGCAACCGCACCGCCGTATCGCTCGTCGACTTTCCGGAGCAGGAATTTGCCAAGGTTCGCGCCAGACGCGATGGCGAAAAGCGTGCTTCCAAAGAACTGGCTGAGATCATCCGCGCCGATCTCGCTGCAGCGCTTGGCCGCTGAACTATCAGCGGCATAAGGTGGCGGTATGACCGAGATCAAATCGCACGAATTTGAGCAGTTCCTGCAGCGTCCGCTGCGGGACAATCGTATCTATCTGATCTACGGCCCTGACCGCGGACTGGTTTCCGAGCGCGCCGGGCAGATTGCGGGCAAAACCGGCGTCGCTCTCGATGATCCGTTTTCGCTCATCCGGCTGGATGGGTCGGACCTTCAGCAAAGCCCCGGACGGCTGCTGGACGAAGTCAATACGATCGGTCTTTTTGGTGGCGAGAAGCTCGTCTGGATCCGCGCGTCGGGGACGGAAAAAACACTGGTCGATGGCCTTACCGTGCTCTCAAAAGAGCCGCCGGAAGCGAGCTATGTAATCATTGAAGCTGGAGATCTCAAGAAGGGTACCGGCATTCGCAAGATCGGTGAAACCAGCCGTGCGGTAGTATCCATTGCCTGTTATAGTGACGACGCTAGAGCAGTGAATGCGCTGATCGATCAGGAGCTTGGACAGGAAGGATTGCGCATCTCGCCAGCAGCACGGGAGCGGCTGAACGAAGCTCTTGGGGGCGACAGAATCGCCTCTCGCAACGAGATCCGCAAGCTGGCGCTCTATTGCCGTGGCATGGGTTCGATCGAAGAGGATCATGTGCTGGAAATCGTCGGCGATGCCAGCGCCGTCTCTGTCGATGACGCGATCGATGCCGTGCTCAAGGGCGATGCCGACGGCCTTCAGCATGCCATCCGCAAGATCGTTGCGTCGAAGACTGCCATCTTCCTGGTGCTGCAGGCCTGCCTGAAGCAGTTTCAGTTGCTTGATGTGATGCGCTCTGAGATGGACGACAAGCGGCAACAACCCACCCAGGTGGTGGCTACACTGGGCCGCCATCTGCATTTCCGGCGCAAGCCGTTGATCGAAGCCGCGTTGAAGACCTGGACACTACCAGCAATCCGCCGCGAAATGGGTCGCCTTCAGGCCGCTATTCTTCAGAGCCGCACCCGGCAGAGCCTCGAAGACAGCATCGCGATGCAGACATTGCTGGCGATTACCCTGCAATCGGCGCGCAAATAGAGTTACCTATTTGTTATTACTCAATTAGAATATTTGTTTCGTTTCCGAATCGATATCAGCGCCGCTCGAGCAAGCGGCAGATTTCTTCCAACTGATCCAGGGTCTTGTACGAAATTCGGAGCTGACCGCCGGATGCCTTGTGGTTGACGGTGACGTCGAGCCCGAGGCTGTCAGACAGCGTCCGCTCAAGCGCCAAGGTATCAGCATCCTTCTCCTCTTTGGGGGAGGGCTTGCCATATGTTGGGTCGTTTTGGGCACGGATATCGTTCTGCGCCAACCGTTCCGTGTCACGAACCGACAGGCCCTTGGCAATAATCGAACGTGCCAGCATGACCGGATCAGACGTCGGGATCAGGGCGCGGGCGTGACCTGCAGACAAGGTGCCCGATGACAACATATCCCGAACCGGTTCGGGCAGCTTCAACAGCCGCAGGCTATTGGCCACATGACTGCGGCTCTTGCCGATGATCTCGCCGAGATCGTTCTGGGTGTAACCGTGCTCAGCGATCAGCTGATCGTAGCCCAGCGCTTCTTCAAGCGGATTAAGGTCGGATCGCTGAACGTTTTCCACGATCGCGATTTCCAGGGCGGTTCGGTCGTCCACGTCGCGGACAATGACCGGGATATCCGTAAACCCTGCCAGTTGAGCCGCACGCCAGCGGCGCTCGCCGGCGATAATCTCGTAACGTTCATCGGCGATAGTGCGAACCACGACTGGCTGAACAATACCATGCTGACGGATCGAGCTTGCCAGATCCTGCAGTTCGGACTCATCAAAGGTCCGGCGCGGATTGCGCGGATTGCGGGCGACAAACTCGATCGGGATACGCCTGTCGGCATTGACCGCAGCAACAGGACTGCTCGCCTGCAAGGGCTGGTCCATTTCACCAATCAAGGCAGCAAGACCACGGCCAAGTCTACGTCTCGAATTGTCGTCATTCATCGTCAGTACTCACACTTATTCGTTACGATGTCGAATCGATTGCGGGTCAAGCTGCCTTCCGCAACCGCTCCCGCTGGATCACTTCGGATGCCAGCTGAAGGTAGGCCTGGCTACCCGCGCATTTCAGATCATACAGGATCGCCGGCTTTCCATAGGACGGCGCCTCGGAAACGCGAACATTGCGGGGGATCAATGTATGATAGACCTTCTCCCCAAGATGCGTACGAACATCGTTGACCACCTGTTGCGCCAGGTTGTTGCGGGAATCAAACATAGTCAGCACGATGCCCTGAATATCCAGGGTCGGATTGACCGAGCGTCGAACCTGATCGACGGTTTCCAACAACTGGCTCAGCCCTTCGAGAGCAAAGAACTCGCATTGCAGAGGAACCAGCACCGAATGCGCGGCCGCCATGGCATTCATCGTCAGGAGATTGAACGAGGGCGGGCAATCAACAAGCACATAGGAATAGGCAAGCGCCTCGGGGGAGGATAGCGCCTTGCGCAGGCGAAACACCCGGTCGCTGGCTGCCGAAATCTCCATCTCGACGCCGAGAAGATCCATTGTCGATGGCACAATGGAAAGGTTGGGAACGACTGTGTCCTGAACGATATCAGCAATGTTGTGAGAGCCGATCATCAACTCATAAGAGGATAGCTTTCGATCCCGCCGCTGGATACCGAGACCGGTGCTCGCGTTGCCCTGCGGGTCCAGATCGACGATCAGTACCTTTTCGCCGATAGCAGCCAAAGCGGTTGCGAGATTGATGGCCGTCGTGGTTTTCCCCACGCCGCCCTTCTGGTTGGCAATCGTGATAATTCTATTCTTCTCGCCTATCATGCCGCATTCCGCCGTTATTGAATTTTCCGCGAAAGATTTGCGATTTCGAGAACCACAGAGTCCGGCTCGACGACGCTTGCATGTTTTACCAGATCAAACTGAAAGCGACTAACGGCTTTGTCCACTTCCTGCTGATAATCCCGGCCTTTGTGGAAAAAGGCTCGTGGTTTGTTAGCCATGGTCATCCATGGGGCACAATAATCGAGCAGTTGACTGAGATCAGCAAGCGCTCGCGCCGAAATAACATCGCACTGCGGAATGATGTCACGTGCATCTTCGATCCGAATCGGATGCACAGAGCCGCGGGCGCCGGTTTCATTCAGCGCTACGCGAAGGAATGCCGCCTTTTTATTGTTGCTTTCGACCAGGTGAACCCAGCCATCTCCCAATTCAGCCAGGAAGATCGCCGTTATAATACCAGGGAAACCACCGCCGCTACCGAGATCAACCCACCGTTTCCGGCCCGGAAATAGCT
Source organism: Rhizobium sp. PL01 (assembly GCF_033447125.1). NCBI lineage: Bacteria > Pseudomonadati > Pseudomonadota > Alphaproteobacteria > Hyphomicrobiales > Rhizobiaceae > Rhizobium > Rhizobium sp. PL01. The sequence goes on from NZ_JAWQUM010000006.1 coordinate 282,773, forward strand.
GAAAGATCTGTGCGCTATCGGCTATATGACGCTGCCATAAGTCCGAGAGCGTCGATGGGGCTACGAGGTTGATCGACTTAGCCCATTTCTGAAACAAGGTGGAAAAATGTTCGAGCCTCTCCGACGTTTCACGTGAAACACGCAATCCGTTTAGCTCACGGGAAGGACTCGCAATCATTGAATCGCCTGCTTTAAATGCTCTGTTTGGGTGTGGTACCCCTTGCGCATATGCGCCAGGATCAGTGATATAGCTGAAGGTGTTATTCCATCCACCTTCATGGCCTGCGCCAGATTGCGTGGTTTCGCAGCTTTCAGCTTCTGCTTCAGCTCGTTCGACAGACCTGACAGAACCTGAAAGTCAAAATCATCCGGAATGACACGGCTCTCTTCGCTGCGAACGCTGGCTATATCGGATGCCTGGCGATCCATATACACTGAATAGGTCGCGTCAATTTCGAGCGCCTCTGCGAGCTTACCATCAATCCCAGACAGTGCCGGCCAAACAGCGCTCAGCGATTGGATGGAGTGATCGGCATAGGACAGAAGCTCGAACGCTGAGCGGCGTTGACCATCAAGGTTCAACTTCAGTCCGTGGCTTCGCCCTTCTGTGGGCGTTACCGTCAACGACTTCAGCAACTGCCTGTTACTCTCAATATCCCCGACCCATTTATCAAATTTAGCGCTACGTTCCGCCGAAACGCACCCCAGCGACATCGCCTCGGGCGTCAGCCGGACGTCGGCATTATCGGCGCGAAGTGACAAGCGATACTCGGCGCGTGATGTAAACATCCTGTAGGGTTCAGCCACGCCGCGGGCGGTAAGATCATCGATCATGACGCCGATGTAGGAGTTGGTGCGGCTGAATACATGCGGTGTATTGCCGGCGCAGAGAAGCGCTGCATTCAAACCCGCGACCAGACCTTGGGCGCCAGCTTCTTCATAACCTGTCGTGCCATTGATCTGGCCAGCAAGGAACAAGCCGGGGATTTTTCGGACTTCCAGGGAGAGGGAGAGCTCACGCGGATCGACATGATCATACTCGATGGCGTAACCCGGTTGAATGATCGAAACGTTCTCCAGTCCAGGAATTGTTTGGATGAAAGCCTGCTGTACATCTTCCGGCAGCGATGTGGAAATTCCGTTGGGATAGACGGTATCGTCGTCTAGACCCTCTGGCTCCAGAAAAATCTGGTGGCCATCGCGTTCACCGAATTTGACAATCTTGTCTTCGATCGACGGGCAGTATCTCGGACCGACGCCTTCGATCTGCCCGGAATACATCGCGGACTTCATAAGATTATCGGAAATGATCTTATGCGTTGCGTCGGTCGTCCGCGTCACACCACATTCTATCTGCCGGTTGAGGATGCTTTCAGTCATAAACGAGAAGGGAACCGGATCTTCGTCCGCACCTTGGCGGCCGACGGATTGCCAATCAATGGTCTTGCCATCCAGACGAGCGGGCGTGCCGGTCTTCAGCCGCCCGAGCCGTAAACCAAAACGCTCCAATGTTGCAGACAAACCGAGGGATGGATTCTCGCCGACCCTTCCGGCGGGAATTTTGCGATCCCCTATATGAATGAGGCCCCTTAAAAAAGTTCCCGTGGTCAGGACTGCAGCGCCACAGGAGAAATGGCGACCATCGGCAAGGATGACGCCGCAAACACGGCCGTCCTTCAGCTGCAAATCAAATGCGTCACCTTCAACGACTTCAAGATTCTCGATTGCGTTGATTTCCGACTGCATGGCCTGGCGATAGAGTTTGCGATCTGCCTGGGTTCGTGGGCCGCGCACGGCCGGTCCTTTACGGCGGTTCAACAGCCGAAACTGGATACCAGCCGCATCGGCGACACGCCCCATGAGCCCATCCATCGCGTCGATCTCACGAACGAGATGGCCTTTTCCCAAGCCGCCAATAGCCGGGTTGCACGACATCACGCCTATCGTGTCGCGCTTGTGCGTCACCAAGGCAGTTTTGGCGCCCATTCGCGCAGCAGCGCTGGCAGCCTCGCAACCCGCATGGCCACCGCCGATGATAATGACATCATAATCGAACATCTTAGACCGTCTCCATCACGGTGTTACGGAAGCGAATCGTTTCACGTGAAACATCCTTTAAGACTCGCCAACGTTGTATAAATTGTTGCACCTCATTTACCGATGCAAAATTCAGAAAAGATCACGCCAAGTAGATCCTCGACATCAACTCGCCCGGTAATTCTCCCAAGCGCATCGCCAGCCTGTCGCAAGTATTCTGCTTGAATATCAAGTCCGCTATTTGATTGCGCCAAACTGATCTCGATCGCGGAAAGCGTTTGCTTCAAGCAACTCACGTGCCGCTTTCGGGTCGGTAAGGACAGCGCATTTTGACCGGACACGTCAGGCAGGTGATCAGCAAGGATTTCAATGAGCCGATCAATTCCTGCGCCCGTCTCCGTTGAGATCAACACGTCAGCGCTGGCCTTATCCCACAAAAGAGGGGATCGATCAATCTTGGTGCCGATTCGAATAACCGGCTTCGTCGGTTGGAGTTTTTCGAAAGGGATAAAGCCTTCTGGTGTATCAGCCAGCAGCAAAACGACATCGGCCTGATCGATCGTCAGATAGGCACGCCGAATGCCTTCCTGTTCCACCTTGTCATCGGTTTCTCGCAGCCCTGCGGTGTCGAAAAGCTGAACACGGAATCCGGCTAATGATAAATCGACAGAGAGAATGTCTCGTGTGGTTCCGGCAATATCGGTGACAATGGCAACATCGCGGCGTGCCAGGTGATTGAGCAGGCTGGATTTTCCGGCGTTCGGTTCACCAGCAATGACAATCTTCAAGCCATCACGGATGATCTCCGCGACGCCGGCTCCCTCCAGATGAGACGTGATCTCGGACGTCAATTCGTGCATGTCCACCCAGATTTTCTCGGCGACCGAGCCCGGAACATCATCCTCGTCGGCGAAATCCAGTTCGGCCTCAATCATTGCTCTTGCATGCGTCAGCCTGTGGGCCCAACCCTCGTAGATCGTCGAGAGGTTGCCGCTGGAATGCTCCTGCGCAAGCCGCCGCTGCATTTCAGTTTCGGCAGCAATCAGATCGGCAAGACCCTCAACTTCCACCAGATCGAGTTTGCCATTCTGAAATGCACGTCGCGAGAATTCGCCAGCCTCGGCATGTCTCACACCCGGTGAAACCTCAAGTTCAGCAAGGATGGCATTCACCACAGCGCGACCGCCATGAACCTGCAGTTCCGCGCAGTCTTCACCGGTAAACGACGCCGGAGCGGCAAAATAGAGGACAAGTCCCTGGTCCAACACATCATTGTTTCGATTGCGAATCGATCGCAAAACAGCATGCCGAGGTAAGGGCAAGGAACCACATAGGCCGTTTAAAACCTCCGACGTACGAGGGCCACTGATGCGAATCACCGCGACGCCCGCCGGCAGCGCGCCGGAGGAAAGGGCGTAGATCGTGTCGGACATGGACTGCTGCGGCTGGTTCAACGTGCGTATCCCTATTTGCCGATATCCATCGCAATGGGCGATGCTTTGAGCAAGTTTAGAATCCGGACAATGAATCCGGCTATGAAGTTTTCGCTAGAAACACAAAAGCCCAGGCTGAACCTGGGCTTCGCGTAGAAATAAAATAGTCGATCAGGTGTTCATCGAATCGAAGAAGTCGCCGTTGGTCTTGGTCTGCTTCAGCTTGTCGATGAGGAACTCGATCGCATCGGTTGTTCCCATTGGGGCAAGGATGCGGCGCAGAACGAAGATCTTCTGAAGATCTTGACGCGGCACCAGCAGGTCTTCCTTACGTGTACCCGACTTGAGGATGTCCATCGACGGGAAGATGCGCTTGTCGGCAACCTTGCGGTCTAGAACGATTTCCGAGTTACCAGTACCCTTGAACTCTTCAAAGATAACTTCGTCCATGCGGCTGCCGGTATCGATCAGGGCCGTCGCAATGATCGTCAGCGAGCCACCTTCCTCGATGTTACGGGCAGCACCGAAGAAGCGCTTCGGGCGCTGCAAGGCGTTTGCGTCCACACCACCGGTCAAAACCTTGCCCGATGATGGAACAACGGTGTTGTAGGCGCGGCCAAGGCGGGTGATCGAATCGAGCAGGATGACGACGTCGCGGCCATGTTCAACCAGACGCTTGGCCTTCTCGATGACCATTTCAGCGACCTGAACGTGGCGCGTTGCCGGCTCGTCGAAGGTCGAAGACACCACTTCGCCCTTCACGGAGCGCTGCATGTCGGTCACTTCTTCCGGCCGCTCATCGATCAGAAGAACGATTAGGTAGCATTCCGGATGGTTGGCGGTGATCGAATGGGCGATGTTCTGCAAGAGAACGGTCTTACCGGTACGCGGCGGCGCGACGATCAGGCCACGCTGGCCCTTGCCGAGCGGAGCAATCAAGTCGATGACGCGGGCGGACAGATCCTTCGACGTCGGAACTTCGAGTTCCATCTTGAAGCGCTCATTTGGATAGAGCGGCGTCAGATTGTCGAAATGAACCTTGTGGCGGATCTTTTCGGGATCCTCGAAATTGATCGTGTTGACCTTCAGGAGCGCGAAATAGCGTTCGCCTTCCTTCGGGCCTCGGATCGGGCCTTCAACGGTATCACCGGTCTTCAGTGAGAAACGGCGGATCTGCGAAGGGGAGATATAAATATCATCGGGGCCTGGCAGGTAGTTGGCATTCGCCGAGCGCAGAAAGCCGAAGCCATCCTGCAGCACTTCGACGACGCCTTCGCCGATAATTTCGACGTCCTGGCTCGCCAGCATTTTCAGGATCGCAAACATCAGCTCCTGCTTGCGCATGACACTGGCGTTTTCGACCTCGACCGACTCGGCGAATGCCAGGAGATCGGTTGCAGTTTTATTTTTAAGTTCTTGTAGCTTCATTTCAGCCATGAAGGGGACCACACTTGGAAAATCGGAAAGGAAAGTCGGCGTGCTTGATGTAAGGGGAGCTGCAGCGGAAGGGGCAGGCTCGTAACGTTTACACATGCCACGAAAGAGGAGATAGCGGGAAAATAGCGACTCACTGGCTGCGCCGCAAGGGGGCAACCGAAATTACCGAAAGTTTCCTTCTTCAACGCGCGAAGCTTAAAAAGGTTTCACCACCGCTACGATAACGATGAGGATCATCAACAGCGTCGGGGCTTCGTTCATCAGCCGCCAATAGCGGGCACTACGGGTGTTTTCATCGCGCGCAAAAGCTCTCACCGCACGGCTGAACATCATGTGGACGCCGGTCAGAAGAACAACAAGCAGAAGCTTGGCATGCAGCCAACCACCTTGAAAGCCGTAGACGCTCCAGGCCAGATAAAGACCGAGCACCCAGGTGATCATCATCGCCGGGTTCATGATCACCTTCAAAAGCCGCTGCTCCATCATCTTGAAGGTTTCCGACTGTTCGGAGCCGGGTGCTGCGTCGGTGTGGTAGATGAACAGGCGCGGCATGTAGAGCAGGGCAGCCATCCACGACATCACGGCGATGATGTGCAGCGCCTTGATCCAGAGATAGAGATCATCCGGCTGCCAGACGAACAGCCCAGCGAGCAGCGCGACGAACAGGCCGATCGCGATGAAGGCGCGGGTCCGCGCTTTTTTCCCCGGTTGGACATCCGTCTGGCGCTCGATCATTGGCCTGTCCCTCGAACACGGGCGACCAGCTGCGAAACATGGTCGGGATTGGCCTGTGGCGTAATACCGTGACCGAGGTTGAAAATCAGCGGTCCATTCCCGAGCTTTTGCAGGATCGCGTCGATCCCGTCATCCAGCGACTTTCCGCCGGCCACAACCCGCATCGGATCGAGATTGCCCTGAACAGGTCCATCCTTCTGAAGCTCAGCAGCAAAAGACAAGGGTACCGACCAGTCAAGACCGATGGCATCGGCGTCAGTTACCTGCCGGTAATCCTTCAGGAGAATTCCAGCACCTTTCGCAAAGGCAATAATTTTCGCTTGCGGTCGGCGGGCACGAACACTGTCGATCATCCGGCGAACCGGTTTGACAGCATATCGGCGGAATTCTTCCTCACCCAAAACCCCTGCCCAGGAATCGAAGATCTGCACCGCGTCGGCACCCGCATCGATCTGCTCGACCAGATAGTCAGCAGAGACCTCAGCAAGGACCGCCAGCAGCCGATCGAACATTTCGGGGTGCTGGTAGGCAAAAAGCCGCGCTGGCGCCTGGTCAGGCGTTCCGTGCCCGGCAATCATGTAGGTGGCAACGGTCCAGGGGGCACCGCAAAAGCCGAGCAGCGTCGTTTCATCCGGTAGCTCCCGGCGCAAACGGCGAACCGTTTCCATGACCGGCTGCAAATGGGCCGATACCGGCCGGATATCCAGTTTTGCAATCTCAGAAACGTCTATGGGGTCCATACGTGGTCCATGCCCTTCTTCAAAGCGAACATTGCGCTTCAGGGCATCGGGAATAACGAGGATGTCGGAGAACAGAATAGCGGCATCAAACGCATATCGCCGGATTGGCTGCAGGGTGACTTCCACCGCCATCTCTGGCGAATAACAGAGATCGAGAAAGCTGCCGGCCTTGGCACGAGTCTGCTTGTATTCGGGCAGATACCGACCTGCCTGCCGCATCAGCCAGATTGGGGGAGGTGAGAGAGTTTCACCCTTCAACACCTGTAGCACCTTACGGATTTGCGCAGTCACCGGACACGTTCTCCCACTATAAAAGATATCTATATCTAAGGATTCTATTTCTTAGAGTCTGTGACTATCGAGGATTAAACGCCATCCGACTCTTTTCCACATGCTGACCTGTTCAATAGAATCTCTTGCGTGATTTTTCCATGCGACAGATAGGAGCGGGGACGATTTCAAAAAACGATGAAGAGTCATAAGCTTCGCTTGCCGTTTGAACCGATGCAGTCATGTGGACGGCTTGTGGATAAAGTTGGCGCTTCGCAACGTGATGAGTCTTCTCCACATGCCCTTGGAATCCCGGTCCCCGGAATCCAGATTGTGAATAACTCGCAGGTTTTCCCCTTGCCTTTGAACCGTCCCGGTCCTTAGCTGTCGCTGTCCCGGTTTATCAACAGCCCTCGGAGAATAGCGTGGAGAACCAGAAAAACTATTTCCACCTCCACCTGATCTCCGATTCGACCGGCGAAACGCTGATCGCCGCGGGGAGAGCGGCGGCATCGCAATTCCAATCAGCGCACGCGCTCGAACATGTCTATCCGTTGATTCGCAATCGCAAGCAGCTGATGCAGGTGATGGAGGCGATCGATGGATCTCCGGGGATCGTACTTTATACGATCGTCGATCGAGAACTCGCCGACATCATCGCATTGACCTGCAAGGACATGGGGTTGCCTTGCGTCTCGGTTCTCGAGCCGATCATCGATCTCTTCCAATCCTATCTGGGCGCAACGTCGCGCCGGCGTTCCGGCGCGCAACACGTGATGGATGCGGATTATTTCGCCCGTATCGACGCGCTGAATTTCACCATGGATCACGACGACGGCCAGTTGCCGGCGGATTTCAACGATGCGGATGTGGTGTTGATTGGTATCAGCCGGACATCGAAAACGCCGACCAGCATCTATCTGGCCAACCGCGGTATCAAGACAGCCAATATCCCGATCGTGCCGGGTGTCTCCTTGCCCGACCGGTTGATGGAGGCGACCAAGCCGCTGGTTGTCGGTCTGATCGCCACGGCGGATCGAATCTCACAGGTCCGTCAGAACCGTATTCTGGGCACGGCGACCCACAGCTATCACGCCGAGGATTACGTCGACCGAGCCTCGATAACCGAAGAACTGAAATATGCGCGGTCGATTTGCGCGCGCAACAACTGGCCGATGATCGATGTGACGCGTCGCTCGATCGAGGAAACAGCTGCCGCCATCGTTGCCCTCCGGCCACGGCTACGTTAAGGCGAATCCGGTCAATCAGGATAAATGACAATGGCAGCCTCTCTTGTCCTCGCTTCGGCGAGCCCGTTCCGGCGCATGCTGCTGGAAAATGCCGGCATCGCTTTTCAGGCAAAAGCGGCTGATATCGACGAGCGGGCGATAGAAGGCGAAGTCGAGCGGCAAGGATCGTCACCGCAAGAGGTGGCGCTGATCCTGGCCGAAGCCAAAGCCCGAAATGTCGGGGGCGTATTTCCCGACGGTATCATCATCGGGTCAGACCAGACCATGTCGCTGGGCGCGCGGGTCTATCACAAGCCCCGCGATATGAATGAGGCCCGCGACCATCTGCTGTCGCTGTCCGGGCAGGTCCACCAGTTGAACAGCGGCATTGTGCTGACGCGCGGAAATGACATTCTCTGGAAGCACGTCTCTTCCGCCCGGATGTCAGTGCGGGTTCTCAGTCCAGAATTCATCGATGCGCATCTTGCGCGCGTCGGGACGAAGGCGACGTCCAGTGTCGGCGCTTATCAATTGGAAGGCGAAGGCATCCAGTTGTTCGATAAAATAGAGGGTGATTATTTCACCATTCTCGGGCTGCCCATGCTGCCGCTGCTTGCAAAACTCAGGGAACTACGGGTGATTGATGCGTGATTCACGTGAAACATTTGTTAACCACGCCTTCGTCACGGGCTACCCTATCAAGCATTCGCGCTCGCCGCTGATCCATGGATACTGGCTGAAACAGCTTGGATTGCAGGGAAGCTACCGGGCACATGCCGTATCGCCGGACGCGTTTCCGGATTTCATCGCGTCGCTCAAAAGCGGGCAGTCCGGTTTCACAGGCGGGAATGTCACCATCCCGCACAAGGAGCTGGCTTTCACACTGTGCGACCGCCCGGACGTGTTGAGCACAGAACTTGGCGCCGCCAACACATTATGGATCGAGGACAACCTTGTTCATGCGACCAACACCGATGGTTATGGTTTCAGCGCCAATCTCGATGAACGATCACCCGGATGGGATTTCTGTCAGACCGCCGTCATTCTCGGCGCTGGTGGTGCCAGTCGCGCGGTGATCCAGGCGGTGCGCGATCGCGGCGTCAAGACGATCCATGTGGTCAACCGCACCGTTGCACGGGCCAAGGAACTGGCGGACCGGTTTGGACCAGCTATTCACGCGCAGCCCATGGAAGCCTTGTCCGAAGTGATGACCGGTGCGGGCCTGTTCATCAACACGACCTCTCTCGGAATGGATGGCTCGGACGTCCCGCCGATCGATTTTACCGTCATGACCGCCGGTAGCATCGTGACGGACATTGTCTATGTGCCGTTGAAAACACCGATCCTCGCGCAAGCGCAAGAACAGGGGTTTGTGACGGTCGATGGTCTTGGCATGCTCCTGCATCAGGCGGCGCCCGGATTTGAAAAATGGTTTGGTAAAAGGCCAACGGTCGATGATGCCCTGCGCCAGATCATCATCGATGACATGGCGAGCCACGCATGATCGTTCTTGGCCTCACCGGTTCTATAGGCATGGGCAAGTCGACCACCGCCGCGATGTTCGCGGAGATGGGTTTGCCGGTGAATGATGCCGATGCCGTTGTGCACGCGCTTTATCAGGACGAAGCCGTCGCGCCGATTGAGGTTGCGTTTCCCGGAACGACGAAGGCGGGCAGCGTCGACCGTGCGGAGCTTTCCCGGCAGCTCGCCAACAATCCATCCCTGTTCAAGACGTTGGAAGCGATCGTCCATCCGCTGGTGCGGGAAAAGGAGCGGGCGTTTCTCGATCATCATCGTGCCGCAGGTCAGCCACTCGTTGTGCTCGACATCCCACTTCTGTTCGAGACTAAGGGCGAAAATCGCGTCGATGCGGTTGCCGTCGTTACCTGCGATCCGGAGATTCAGAGGGAGCGTGTGCTGAAAAGGCCGGGGATGACGGAGGAAAAATTCGCTCTCATCCTGTCGCGTCAGGTCCCCGACCGGGAAAAACGTGCGAAAGCGGATTACATCATTGATACGGGCCACGGACTTGATTCGGCCCGCGACCAGGTGGCGACGATCGTCCAGCGGCTGACAAGCCAGAAGAGGCCATGATGCGCGAAATCATTTTCGATACGGAAACGACAGGTCTCGACAACAAACTCGACCGTGTGATCGAAATCGGCGGCATCGAGCTCGATAATCACTTTCCGACCGGCCGGAGCTTCCATGTCTATATCAATCCTGGCGACCGCAAGGTGCATCCGGATGCACTGGCGATCCATGGCATCTCCGACGAATCGCTGAAGGACAAGCCGAACTTTGCCGGCATCGTCGACGAACTGCTGGCATTTTTCGCCGACGCGCGCTGGGTGGCGCATAACGCGACCTTCGACATGGGGTTCATGAACGCCGAATTTGCGCGGTTGGGCCTGCCGGCGATCACCAATGATGTGGTCACCGATACGCTGGCACTCGCCCGCCGCAAACATCCGATGGGTCCGAACTCGCTCGATGCACTCTGCCGGCGCTACGGGGTGGACAATTCGCACCGGACAAAGCACGGCGCTCTGCTCGACTCCGAGCTTCTTGCTGAAGTTTATATCGAGCTGATCGGCGGCCGCCAGACGACATTCGGTCTGCATTCCAGCGACAACAACGGTCAGACATCGGATGTGGACGATATCATCGTCGTTGCCGGGCAAAGACCGCATCCGCTCGGTTCACGGTTGAACTCGGAAGAAGCCGAAGCTCACACCCAGCTCGTCACCAAGATGGGCGCAAAAGCCATTTGGGCCAAATACGAAGCCGCGAAATAAAAAATGCCCGGTTAATAACCGGGCATTGGAACACTCATATTCAGGCTAAAGCCGGATCAGTTCGCAGTTGTCGAGACCTGCGAGCGAACCTTTTCCTCGGCCATGCGCTGGCTGAACATCTGGGCAAAATCGATCGGATCGATCATCAGTGGCGGGAAGCCGCCGTTGCGCGTTGCATCGGAAACGATCTGGCGGGCGAACGGGAAGAGCAGGCGCGGGCACTCGATGAAGAGCAGCGGCAGCATGTGTTCCTGCGGGAAGCCGGTCACGCGGAAGACGCCGCCGTATGACAGCTCGACGTTGAACAGCATCTTGTCGCCGTCCTTGGCTTCAGCGTTCAGCGTCAGGATGACGTCGAATTCCGCATCCGACAACGGATTGGCATTGACGTTGACATTGATGTTGATCGCCGGAGCCTTTTCGCGCGCCTGAAGCGAACGCGGTGCACCCGGGTTCTCAAACGAAAGGTCCTTGATGTACTGGGCCAGGATGTTCAGGGACGGGTTCTCGGCAGCGCCGTTTGTCGGGGATGCGGTATCGGTCATAAGGCCATTTCCTTCGGACATGAAATTTGGTCAGGCATCTAGCATTTCGCACCCGGGCTTACAACCCGGTGCCGCCGTTCACTTGAGGCGGTCGCGCTCGTTCGGGTCGGTGCGCCCCCGGCCGTCGGTGCGCGAAAATTCGTCGTCATCGAGATCGATCACCTGAGGACCACCGCGCCGATTGCCGTCACGGTCTGGTTCAGGCCCGCGAGAAAAGCCACGCCCACCAGTCGCCATGCCGGCTGTAACGATCGTCAGGCGATTTTTGACGAAGGACCAGCCGATATCCCGGACGGCGGGTATAAAGAGCAGCAGCCCGATAACGTCGCTGATGAAGCCTGGAATGATCAACAGGAAGGCGGCGATGACGATCATGACACCGTGCACCAGTTGCCGACCCGGATCGGTACCGGTTTGCGAAGCTTGCTGGATCTTTCTGAGAACACCGAATCCCTGGATGCGCAACAGAACCGCGCCGGCGATGATGCTGGTCAATACGAGAAGAAGCGTCATGCCGACGCCGATTTCGCGGCCGACGATAATGAAGGTCGCGATCTCCGCGATCGGCATCAAAAGGAAAAGGATCGGGATGATAAGGGAGCGCATTGATATCTACTCAGGTGAAATGGGATTGAGCCGAACAGCACCGGCAATTGCAAAGAAGTGATATAGCCATTTGAATGATCGTGTCATGCAGACTATATGGGATGATCGCACGGCATATTAACAGCGGTTCTGGGTGGAAATGGGCTCTTTCGACTTCATCACATTGTTTTTCTTGGTCGCCGCGGTGATCATATTCCTCCAACTGCGCAGCGTTCTGGGCAAGCGGACCGGCAACGAACGTCCGCCGGTCGATCCTTATTCGCCACGCGAAGCAGCCGACGGCCCGGAAGCATCCGGCAAAGTGGTGCAATTGCCACGCCGCGACGGCGCCGGCGAAGAGATTTCCCGCTATGCGGCAATCGATGCCTTTACCAAGGCAGGAACACCGCTGAACGACGCACTGCGCCGCATGGCCGATAACGATCCTTCCTTCGATCCGAAGGAATTCGTCAATGGTGCCAAGATGGCCTATGAGATGATCGTCATGGCTTTCGCCGACGGCGACCGCAAGACGCTCAAGGGTCTTCTCTCCCGTGAGGTTTATGAAGGCTTCGACGCCGCGATTTCCGAACGCGAAAGCAAGGGCGAAGTCGTCAAGTCCACTTTCGTCGGCATCGAGAAGGCCGACATGGTGCATGCCGAGATCAAGGACAGCGAAGCCAGCATCACGCTGCGTATCATCAGCCAGTTGATTTCAGCGACCTACGACAAGGCCGGCGCGATCGTCGATGGCGATGCCGAAGCGGTTTCCGAGGTCAACGACCTCTGGACCTTCTCGCGCGATACCCGTTCCCGCGATCCGAACTGGAAGTTGATCGCGACGGAATCAGAAAACTGATCAGGACTGGCGGCGATGGATTTCGATTTGCAACGGGTCGCCTTTTCCGACCTTCCCGGTTGGCAGGCCGACGATCCTTCACCGCTTCTGCCGGCGCTTGAGCGCTGTCGCCGGCAGGTTACCGAGATCAAGCCACACAAGACGGCTTCGCTCGGTATTTCCAGCGATGATCTGATGCCAGCCTATGAGGCGGCCGGAGAGGCCCGTCCGCAGAATGCGGACGAAGCCCGGGCTTTCTTCGAAGACAATTTCATTCCATTCAAGATTGTTCGCCGCGATGGCAAATCGGGCTTCGTCACGGCGTTTTTCGAGCCTGAAGTTCTTGTAAGCGCGACAAAGGATGAGACCTTCCGTTTTCCCTTCTATCGGCGCCCGGACGATCTCATCGACATCCATGACGGCAATCGTCCGGAAGGCATGGATCCTTATTTTGCTTTCGGGCAGAGCGGGGATGGCGCCATCTCCGAATATCCAGACCGGAAGGCCATCGAGCAGGGGTATCTTGCTGGACGTGGGCTAGAGATTGCCTATGCCCAATCGAAGACCGACGTGTTCTTCGCCCACGTTCAGGGCGCTGCCCGCCTGATCTATACCGATGGCGCGATGAAGCGGGTCACCTATGCGGCCAAGACCGGCCACTATTTTTCCGCCACCGGCAAGCTTCTGATTGAACGTGGCAAGATCGAAGCGGCTAATGTCTCGATGCAGACGATCAAGCAATGGCTGGACGATCATCCGGGCGAAGCAGACGAAGTACTCTGGCACAATCGTTCCTTCATCTTTTTCCGTGAGGCCGAGGTCGATGATACCGGGCTTGGCCCGGTCGCAGCCGCAAAGGTGGCGCTGGAACCGGGCCGCTCGCTTGCGGTCGATCGGCTCATCCATACGTTCGGCGTACCCTTTTTCATCTCGAGCGACAGCCTGACCTCTATCGAAGGCGGCCGTCCCTTCCGAAGGCTGATGCTGGCGCTCGATACCGGGTCGGCAATTGTCGGCCCTGCGCGTGGCGATATCTTCACCGGCTCCGGCGACGAGGCTGGACGGTTGGCGGGTGCCGTGCGCAACGAGGCCGATTTTTTCATTCTGATCCCGAAGGCCGCGGCGGCAAGATACGGTCATGGCTAAGGGAAAGAAGCTCACCAGCGAAGACCGCATCCTCTGGGGCAAGGTCGCCCGCACGACGCGCCCGCTGCCGGGGCGCATGGATCTGCTCGCCGAATTCGAAGAGCCGAAGCCTGAAGTGGTGCCGGAAAAACTGCCGCCTCCGGTGATCAAGGAAGGCAAGTCACTCGCCGAAGCCTTCGGCGCGGCTGCGCCGGAAGCTCCGAAACGTCCCGCCCGCATGCATCATCCGCTTGAAAAGCCGGTAAAGCGCAAGCTTGCGAAGGGTCATCTGGCGATCGAAGCGCGGATCGACCTGCACGGCATGATCCAGAGCGAAGCGCATGGACTGCTACTCCACTTCCTGATGCGGGCCTATGATCGTGGCCTGCGGCATGTGCTGGTCATTACCGGCAAGGGAACGTCGCTCGGCAGTGATGGTGCCTTGAAGCGGGCTGTGCCGATGTGGTTTTCACTGCCGGAATTCCGCATGCTGATCTCGTCCTACGAGCCTGCCGCGCGCAACCATGGTGGCGAGGGCGCGCTTTATGTCCGTCTGTCACGGCCACGGGGCATGGCGCCATGACCCCGTTCGGGGAAGCGGTGCACCGGCTGCGGCGGCAAAAGGGTGTCTCGCAGAAGCAGATGGCTGCGGCGATCGGCGTTTCGCCTGCCTATCTCTCCGCGTTGGAGCACGGCAAGCGCGGAGCGCCGAGCTTTGAATTTCTGCAGAGGGTCGCTGGTTATTTCAATGTGATCTGGGATGATGCCGACGAATTGTTCGGGATTGCGGCCATCTCCGATCCGAAAGTGGTGCTTGATACATCCGGCCTGTCGTCGGCGCATACGGCATTTGCCAATCGCCTCGCAGGCCGTATTCGCACCTTATCCGGCGAAACCATCCGTATCCTGGAAGATGTTTTGGAAAAAGCCCGCTTTCCTGATAAGGAACTCTGATGATCCCCTGATTTCTGCCGCTTTCAGGCTGCACGGGATTTGGAACTATGGACAAAATCCCTATATTCGGGGAGCGCCATCGAGGGGTGATTCGCACGGAATCAAATCTCCGAAGACATGGCATCGAAACCTGGAAAGACTTATAGCCGAATGACCGATTTGCCTGAAACCGAAGCCGGCGCAAGCGCCGAATATGGTGCTGATTCCATCAAGGTTCTGAAGGGTCTCGATGCTGTCCGTAAGCGGCCGGGCATGTATATCGGCGATACCGACGACGGCTCAGGTTTGCACCACATGGTCTACGAAGTCGTGGATAATGCGATCGATGAGGCATTGGCCGGACATGCGGATATCGTCACCGTGACGTTGAATGCGGATGGCTCGGTGACCGTGACCGACAATGGTCGCGGCATCCCGACCGACATCCACAAGGAAGAGGGCATTTCGGCGGCCGAAGTGATCATGACGCAGCTGCATGCCGGCGGTAAATTCGACCAGAATTCCTATAAGGTTTCCGGCGGTCTGCACGGCGTCGGCGTCTCGGTCGTCAATGCGCTTTCGGTCAAGCTTCAGCTGAAGATCAAGCGCCAGGGCAAGATCCACGAAATCAACTTCACCCACGGCGTTGCTGATGAACCCCTGAAGGTGATCGGCGACAGCAATGGCGAGACAGGAACGGAAGTCACCTTCCTGCCGAGCACCGGCACTTTCACGATGATCGAATTCGATTATGGAACGCTGGAGCATCGCCTGCGCGAGCTCGCCTTCCTCAATTCGGGCGTCCGCATTCTCCTGACCGATAAGCGGCATTCCGATGTCCGCGTGACCGAGATGCTCTATGATGGTGGTCTTGAGGCCTTCGTTGCCTATCTCGACCGCGCCAAGAAGCCGCTCGTTGCCAAGCCGGTCTCCATTCGGGGCGAAAAGGATGGCATCACCGTCGAAGTGGCGATGTGGTGGAATGACAGCTATCACGAGAACGTTCTCTGCTTCACCAACAACATCCCGCAGCGCGACGGCGGCACCCATATGGCAGGCTTCCGTGGCGGCCTGACGCGCCAGATTATTTCCTACGGTGACAGCTCCGGCATCATGAAGAAGGAAAAGGTCACGCTGACTGGCGAAGATTGCCGCGAGGGCCTGACTGCCGTTCTGTCCGTCAAGGTTCCCGATCCTAAATTCTCTTCGCAGACCAAGGACAAGCTCGTGTCCTCCGAGGTTCGACCTGTTGTCGAAAGTCTCGTCAACGAGGCGCTCAGCACCTGGCTTGAAGAGCACCCGGGTGATGCAAAGATCCTCGTCGGCAAGGTGATCGAGGCCGCCGCTGCCCGCGAAGCAGCCAAGAAGGCCCGCGAACTCACACGCCGCAAGGGCGCACTGGATATTTCATCGTTGCCCGGCAAGCTTGCCGACTGCTCCGAGCGTGATCCGGCCAAGTCCGAACTCTTCCTAGTGGAAGGGGATTCCGCCGGCGGCTCCGCCAAGCAGGGCCGTTCGCGTGAAAATCAGGCGATCCTGCCGCTGCGCGGTAAGATTCTCAATGTCGAGCGCGCGCGTTTCGACAAGATGCTGTCCAGCCAGGAAATCGGCACGCTGATCACGGCGCTCGGCACATCGATCGGCAAGGACGAGTTCAACGCGGACAAGTTGCGCTATCACAAGATCATCATCATGACTGATGCTGACGTCGATGGCGCCCATATTCGCACGCTGCTTTTGACCTTCTTCTTCCGGCAGATGCCGGAACTGATCGAGCGCGGGCACCTCTATATTGCCCAGCCTCCGCTCTACAAGGTAGCGCGGGGCAAGTCGTCGCAATATCTGAAGGATGAAAAGGCGCTGGAGGATTATCTGATCTCCACCGGTCTCGAAGATGCTGCCCTAGAGCTCGGTTCCGGCGAAGTGCGGGTCGGGCAGGATCTCCGCGAGGTTATCGTCGATGCGCTGCGGTTGCGGACATTGGTCGAATCCCTGCATTCGCGCTACAGCCGATCCGTCGTCGAGCAGGCCGCGATTGCCGGCGCTCTCAATCCGGAGCTGAACAACAATCAGGCGCAGTCGGAAGCGACCGCAGCCGAAGTGGCCAAGCGGCTGGATCTGATCGCCGAGGAAACCGAGCGCGGCTGGGTTGCCGTGGTTGCCAGCGATGGTGGCTTGAAGTTCGAGCGCATGGTGCGCGGCGTCAAGGAAGTGGCCTCGGTGGACATGGCATTGATCGGATCGCAGGACGCGCGCCATATCGATTTGATGACCCCGCGTCTCAAGGAAATCTACGGCATCCCGCCGATCCTCAAGCGCAAGGACGGTGCGGTCGAAATCAGCGGCCCGCGTGCGCTTCTCGATGCCATCTTCGCCAGCGGCCGCAAGGGCCTGTCGATGCAGCGTTACAAGGGTCTCGGTGAAATGAATGCCGAGCAGCTCTGGGAAACGACGCTCGATCCGAACGTTCGCTCGCTGCTTCAGGTGAGAGTGCCGGATGCGACCGATGCCGATGGCCTATTCTCGCGCCTGATGGGCGACGAAGTCGAGCCACGCCGCGATTTCATTCAGGAAAACGCGCTGAACGTTGCCAATCTGGACATTTGATGAGCCTCTTCCCGTTAGAGGGAAGAGCGTTGCCGGCCCATAAAAAACCACGCCTTCCGTCAGGAAGGCGTGGTTTTCTTTTTCAGATTAGTCGGCGATGAAGGTGCCGTTGAAGGCGACTTCCGAAAGCGGACGCCGGGGGCTGGGTGTTTCCCGAGCCTGCAGGTATTCAGGCAACTGGGCCTTGTCGCCCAAGCGGCCGATGGCGGCTGCTGCTTCGATGCGATAGCCTTCCGGAAGGCCGAGGATTTCGGTGGCCTTGTCGAAATGCAGGCCAGTCATGCCGTGTGCCTGGAAGCCGAGGAGCTGTGCCTGATGGGCGATCGCGCCCCAGGCTGCACCTGTATCGAAACTATGGCTGTGCGATAGTTTGGCTTCCGTCGCACCGGGGGCGACGAAATGGGTTTTCGAGATCAGAATAACCAGAGCCGAGGCGGATTTGACCCAGCTTTGATTGAATTCGACCAGGATCGGGAAAAGCCTCTGCCATTCCGGTGTATCGCGCAGCGCATAGACGAACCGCCAGGGCTGCGAGTTGAAAGCCGAAGGCGCCCAGCGCCCGGCTTCCAGGACGGTCATCAGTTCGGTTTCGGAGATGGTCTCACCCGTGAAGGCACGTGGAGACCAGCGATTGAGAAAGCTCGGCTCGATCGGATAGTCGGCCTGGCGGTAGTTGCTGGAAGTTGCCATTGTAAAATTCCTGTCTCGGGAGGTCCGAAGTCTGGGAGGTCGGGAGTTCGTTGAAACGGACACAGTCCGTATATGGCGATCGCGTCCAGCCACGATAGGTGGCGGATTGGAGATGGACCGTTTCCAAAATGAGGACAACCGTCTGGCCAGCGGCGATCATTGCGGCGGAAGCCGATGATAAAACCACCTTAAGGGATATTGTCGAACGTCGGAAAAAAGTTGTATAAGTTCTGTAGATTTTCCGAAGCAAAGGATTTGCTGCTGATGACCGTGACCTTGAAAGACCCTTCGCTGTTCCGCCAGGCTGCGCTCGTCGGCGAAAACTGGATTGAAGCCGATCCGAAGAATGCCATTGAGGTGAACAATCCGGCGACCGGTGAGATCATCGGCCGTGTGCCGAAGCTCGGCGCGGCTGAAACCAAGGCGGCCATCGAGGCGGCGCGGATCGCGCAGAAGGGTTGGGCGGCAAGGACAGCCAAGGACCGCTGCGCTGTCCTGCGCAAATGGTACGACTTGATGATCGAGAACAAGGATGATCTCGGGAGAATCCTGACTCTGGAACAGGGCAAACCACTGGCCGAAGCCACCGGCGAAATCGTCTATGGCGCCTCCTTTATCGAGTGGTTTGCCGAAGAGGGCCGCCGCATTTATGGCGACCTGATCCCCGGTCATCAGCCGGACAAGCGCATCATGGTGATGAAGCAGCCGATCGGCGTCGTTGCGGCAATCACGCCGTGGAACTTCCCGAATGCGATGATTACCCGCAAGGCTGGTCCGGCTTTTGCCGCCGGTTGCGCTATGGTTCTGAAGCCGGCTTCGCAAACGCCATTCTCGGCGATTGCCATTGCGGTTCTCGCCGAACGTGCTGGCCTGCCGAAGGGCCTGTTCAGTGTTATCACCGGCTCTGCCGTCGCCATCGGTGGCGAGATGACCTCGAACCCGACCGTGCGCAAGCTGACCTTCACCGGTTCGACCGAAATCGGCATGGAACTCTACAAACAGAGCGCACCGACGATCAAGAAGCTCGGGCTTGAACTGGGTGGCAACGCGCCGTTCATCGTCTTTGACGATGCGGACCTTGATGCCGCCGTCGAAGGCGCGATGATCGCCAAATATCGCAACAACGGCCAGACTTGCGTCTGTGCTAACCGGATCTATGTGCAGGACCGTGTTTACGACGCTTTCGCTGAAAAGCTGGCAACGGCTGTCGGCAAACTCAAGACCGGCAATGGTTTCGATGAAGGTGTGATTCTTGGACCGCTAATCGACAAGGCAGCGCTGAACAAGGTCGAAGAGCACATTGCCGATGCCTTGAAAAAGGGTGCGCGTATCCTGCAGGGGGGCAAGCCCCATCCGCTCGGCGGCACCTTCTTCGAGGCAACGATTCTGGCAGATGTCACCAAGGACATGGCCGTGGCCAGAGAAGAAACCTTCGGTCCTCTTGCACCGCTGTTCCGCTTCAAGACCGAAGCGGATGTTATCGAACAGGCGAACGATACTGAGTTCGGTCTGGCCTCCTATTTCTACGCCAAGGACTTGTCGCGGGTCTTCCGCGTTGCCGAAGCGCTGGAATACGGCATGGTCGGCGTCAATACCGGTCTGATTTCGACAGCGGAAGCGCCGTTCGGCGGCGTCAAGCTGTCCGGCCTTGGCCGTGAAGGCTCGAAATACGGCATCGAGGAATTCACAGAGATGAAATATGTCTGCCTCGGCGGCATTGCCTGATCTGCCAGTCAGGTTTTGATGAGGACCGGCCGGATAGCTCTGGCCGGTTTTTTTATTTGCGGGTACAAACCCATAGATACAGCAGGAGAGAGCCATGCCCGCCCCGAAAAACACGTTCAAAGCCGCGATCCGCGAAGATCGTTTTCAACTGGGTCTCTGGGTGGCGCTGGCCAGTCCCTATGCGGCTGAAGTGGTTTCGGGCAGCGGTTATGATTGGCTGCTGATCGATGGCGAGCATGGGCCGAATGATATTCCGCTTCTGTCCGCACAAATTCAGGCTGTGGCCCGGTCCGGTAGCCATCCGATGGTCCGGCTTCCGGTCGGTGAAACCTGGATGATCAAACAGGTCCTCGATACGGGCGCCCAGACATTGCTGATCCCCATGGTGGAAAGTGTCGAGCAAGCGCAGGCTCTGGTCCGCGCCGTGCGCTATCCGCCGCATGGCATTCGCGGTGTCGGTGCGGCCCTTGGCCGGGCGTCGCAGTTCAGCCGGATCGGCGATTACCTTGAAACAGCCAATGACGAGATTTGCCTGATCGTGCAGATCGAAAGCCGCGCCGGTCTTGCAGCACTTGATGAGATTGCCGCGCTTGACGGGATTGACGGCCTGTTCATCGGTCCGTCCGATCTGGCGGCAGACATGGGATATCTCGGTCAGCCCGGACATCCCGAGGTAACTGCGGCGATCAGGGATGCCTTCGAACGTATCGAGAAGGCAGGAAAGGCACGCGGTATCATGACGCTGAGCCTCGATCAGGCCCATATGTACCGCGAAATGGGCGCTACATTCATGGCGATCGGCACCGACGTGACGCTTCTTGTCAGCGCTACGACCCGGTTGCGGGAGGATTTCCTGTCGGGTGGAAAGAGCGACGCCAAGCCGGTTGCCGGCTACTGATCAGCGCGTTTCAATGATCGCCGTGAGCTTCGGCATCGCGACATCCGGGCTCCAGACCCTGAAATCGGCAAGCCGCCGGGTGATTTTCTCGGCGTGGTGGTTGGCAATATCGCGGATCCGGTGATCGAGAAACGGATTTCGGAACCGGTCCAGGGTCAGAGCCACGTAACCGGCCGCCTCGCTGCCGAGGTTGTTCGCGGCAAAGCCGGGAATGACCTCGTTTTCATAGATGTCCATCAGCGTTGCGAATACATCCGGATCTTTCAGTATGGCTTTCACGGTTTCATCCTGCGGCCGCCCGGCTTTCAGCCAGAGATCGGCCAGCACCGTGTGACCGAGATTGAGGATATGCAGCTTCAGTTTTTCGTAAGGGGCGAGATCGTCGACCAGCAGAATGGACGGATGGGCGCAGGGAAGTGTTAGTCCGGGTTGCGCCTCGATGGCCCAGAGTGCATAGGGTTCGGCCACGGCTCCGGCTGGCTGCAGCGGTTCGGAGACTATCCGGTCCACCAGGGTATTACCCCAGATAACCTGGCTTTCCAGCCAATCCCTGAATGCAGCGTCGGCAATCCGGATGGATTGAAGATCGAGCATCACCGTTTTCAATGTGTCACCGTTGCGGGCGACCAATTCACAAGGCAGAATCGTCAATACCTTGCCTCCCGCGCGGTAGCGTTCGTGCAAAAGGATCAGCAATTTTCCGGGAAACGAGGCCGGGATTTCAGTCGTTAGATCGTCAGCGCCGACCGCATAGCCAGTATCGCCGGTATTCGAGATCAACACCTCCGCTTCCGTCGCAACGATCCGCTTCACCTCTTCCCAGTCGGTTGCTGCCGACAGGGCCCGGGCAACGCTGGTGACCTGTTGAGTCCGATCGACTTCGGCACCCTCGACAAGCCCGCGAACGATGACTGGGAAGCCTTCATGGGAGGCCAGTGCTTTCAAGCGCCCGGCGCGTTCTGCTGATCCCGTGGTCTGGACGATCGTGATTTTGCCCAACGCTTCGCCCTTTTCCAGCGCTTCGCTGACGAAGAGATCGGCATGCGCCTGCAGGAAGCGGCTGGTTCCAAACTGAATAATGGGCGTGGGCATGGTGCTGTGAATCCGGCTATTGAATGGATTGGAGCAGAGTTTCGCGGGCGGATTTCAGATGACGCCGGCAGGCCGTCTCGACGCGCGCACGATCGCGAGAGCGAAGGGCCGCGATATAATCAAGATGTTCCTCAAGCGCCCGGGCGTTGCGTTCTCGCGCATTCGTCTTGTTCCATTGGTAATGATAGTGGAAGACGATGGTGATGATGTCGTAGAAATCGACGATGAACCGGTTGCTGGATGACGTGTGCACCAGGAGGTGGAAGCGTTCGTCGAGCTCCGAGAATTCCTTGTAGCGATTGTCGATATCAGCGAGGATGTCGTGGTGCAGGGTCTCGATTCGGTCGAGATCGGCCCAGGCCGGGTGCTCTGGAGCAAGGGCTGCAAAGCTTGCGGCCGAGCGCAGCTCGAACATCTCGCGCACTTCCGTCAGTTCCAATGCAAATTCGCGGGTAAACCCTTTTAGGATCCAGTGACTGTTCGGCCGTTTCTCGATCAGGCCGAAACGGCTGAAGCGGATGAGGAATTCGCGCACGCTGGTCGTTCCGGTGCCGATGTCTCGGGCCAATTCCAGCTCGTTGATCTGCATGCCGGGCTCGGCACCGCCGGCCAGAATCCGGCGCATGAAACTGCGCTCGATGATATCGGAGAGCGAATCGGTTTCTTCCGCCGGATAATAATCCTCCGGCTTCGGCTGGCGCAAAACCACTTTTGCCCGCTTGTCCCAGGCAAGCAGCTGTAGTTCTTCCATGCGTGTCAGTATGGCGCGGATGGTGGTGCGGCTAACGCCGAGCGTTGTGCCAAGCTCCGGCTCAGAGGGCAGACTGGAGGTCTCCGCCAAAAGCTTGAGGCAGCGGTTGAAGGCGTCCTTGAAGACGGTATTCTGTTTCGCCATGACTGTATCGACCGGATATGGGTTTCTGTAAGCCCGACGAGCGGGCAAGCTTTTGCAGCTGCTCTATCCGGTCCGTCCAATCCTGTCTTCGATTTTGCTCTGCTGTTTCACGGTTGTTTCGTCCCTTGTCTGCTTTTGTCGCGACCGCTGTCGTCTTGCTCGCGAGTCTTGGTCACATAATACCCATTGACGATAAACTGTCTATTGTGGATAAAAGACAAAATGAATGAGAGGCTCATTCGGATAAAAACTGTCCAGGGAGATACCAAGGGTGACCGCACCTTCCTTCATCGTTTTATCGCCGCAAGACAATGTCGCCGTTGCATCGCTGGCCATTGAACCGGGTGGCGAGCTTCCGGGTGGCGTCCGTGCCAATGGCAAGATCGACCCCGGCCACAAAGTAGCAATCCATCCCGTCCATATCGGCGAACCGGTGGTGAAATACGGCCAGGCGATCGGCCGCGCCACCGTCGAGATCGCGCCGGGCGACCATGTGCATTCGCACAATCTGGCCTTTGATCAGGACCGGCTGTCGATTGGCGCTCCGGTGCCGCCGGAAGCGGCAAGCCTCAGTGACAAAGCCCGGACATTCATGGGCTATCGCCGCGCCGACGGTCGTGCGGCGACCCGCAATTTCATCGGCATCATCGCCAGCGTCAACTGTTCCACCACCGTCTGTCGTGCCATCGCCGAGGAGGCCAACAAGGTCATCCTGCCGCGCTATGACGGCATAGACGGTTTCGTGCCGATCGTCCACGATCAGGGTTGTGGCATGAGCTCGACAGGCGATGGCATGAAAAACCTGCACCGGACTCTCGCCGGCTATACGCGCCATGTCAATTTCGGTGGCGTGCTGATGGTTGGGCTTGGTTGCGAGGTCAACCAGCTGACGCTCTATGGTCAGTCGGGTGCCGGAGCCGGCAAACGGCATTTCAACATTCAGGATGCTGGCGGTTCGCGCCGAGCCGTTGCCCGGGCGCTTGGCGTGCTCGAAGAGATCGCGGCTGAAGTCGGAACGGCCAAGCGCATTCCGATTCCGGTCAGTGAGATCATCGTCGGGCTGCAATGTGGTGGTTCGGATGGGTTGTCGGGTATTACTGCGAATCCGGCTTTGGGTGCCGCCGTCGATATCCTTGCCGGTGCCGGTGGTACGGCCATCCTTTCGGAAACCTCTGAAATCTACGGTGCCGAGCATCTGCTGCGTAGCCGCGCCGTCAATGATGGCGTCGCGGAAAAGCTCGATGGGCTGATTTCCTGGTGGGAAGCGTATGTCGCCATGCATGGAGCTTCGCTCGACAACAATCCTTCGCCGGGCAATAAGCGTGGCGGGTTGACGACCATTCTTGAAAAGTCGCTCGGTGCTGTTGCCAAGGGCGGCCGTTCGCCGCTGACGGCTGTCTATCATTATGCGGAGCGCGTCACGGAACACGGCCTCGTCTTCATGGATACGCCTGGTTATGACCCGGTCTCAGCGACGGGACAGGTCGCCGGTGGTGCCAATGTTATTACCTTCACGACCGGCCGAGGCAGCTGTTTTGGCTCGCGCCCATGCCCGTCGATCAAGTTGACGAGCAACACGGCGCTCTATCAGGCGATGGAAGAGGACATGGATATCGATTGCGGCACCATCGCCAGCGGCGATGCGACCATTGCCGGCATGGGCCGCGAGATTTTCGACCTGATCATCGATACGGCGTCCGGCAAGAAGACCAAGAGCGAGCTGTTCGGTTACGGTGACAATGAATTCGTGCCCTGGCACCTGGGCGCGACACTCTGACGGGCGTCCGTTGGAGCGGAGGAGAAAATTGATGCAAACACGCAAAATCGGCCAAACTGATCTGTCCGTCACCGAATACAGCTTCGGAACTGCGCCGCTCGGCGGCATGTACCGGGCCTGCCCGCGCGAGGCAGCGATAGAGACGCTGGAGGTGGCGTGGGCTGCTGGGCTCCGATTCATTGATACTGCACCCTGGTATGGGTTCGGTCTCGCGGAACGTCGCGTCGGCGATTTTCTGCGTGACAAGCCCAAGGGCAGCTATGTTCTGTCGACGAAGGTTGGCCGGCTACAGCGCCCGGTGGCCGACGACAAGGTGCCGAGCTATGGCTTTGTTGATCCGTTGCCGTTCGATACGGATTACGACTATACCTATGACGGCATCATGCGGTCGGTCGATTTCAGCTATGCGCGACTTGGTCTCAACCGGATCGATATTCTCTTTGTCCATGATATCGGCGTCTATACGCACGGCGCCGAACGCAATGCGGTCTATCTTCGCCAATTGCTGGATGGCGGTTTGAAGGCGTTGGATCAGCTGAAATCGAGTGGCACCATTTCCGCTTATGGGCTTGGCGTCAACGAAGTTCCCGTTTGCCTGGATGTGATGGCTGAGGCGGATCTCGACTGTATCCTGCTCGCCGGGCGCTATACGCTGTTGGATCGTACCGCCACCGCCGAATTGCTACCCCTTTGTGAACAAAAGAAAACCTCGCTGGTGGTTGGCGGCGTCTTCAATTCAGGTATTCTGGCAACGGGTCCGGTGGAGGGATCGCATTTCGACTATATGCCGGCAGCCCGGGAGGTTCTGGACAAGGTGGGAGCGATGGAAAAGATTGCGCAGTCGCAAGGCCTTCCGCTTGCGGCACCCGCTATTCAGTTCCCCTTGCAGAGCCCCGTGGTCGCCTCGGTCCTTCTCGGCACAGCAAAACCATCAAGTCTGATACGCAATATGGAACTGACGGAGCGGCGCTTGCAGCCGCAAGACTTTACCGCCTACGAAGCGCATACGCTGGTCGCGGCCGAACTGGGAACAGACGCCGTCCGGGTTTAGCCGTCACAGGATAGAGGGAACAGGAATGCTCAAGGGAATACATCCATTGCTCGGGCCGGAATTGCTGCATGCGATCCGCACCATGGGCCATGGTGACGAAATCGTCATCGCCGACGCCAATTTTCCGGCAAGCACCATGGGGCCGAAGGTCGTTCGCGCCGATGGCGTCGATGCACTAAGCATTCTGGAAGCGATCCTCGCGCATATGCCGCTCGATACGTTCGTCGACGAATCCGCCTGGCGAATGGAGGTTGTCGGCGATCCGGAGGCCGTTCCGGACGTCTGCGTCAAGTTCCAGAGCATGGTCAAAAAGCTCGCCGGGGACTTCAAGGTCGTGCCGATCGAGCGCTTTGCATTTTACGAGCGCTCCCGGAAGGCTGCCTACATCGTCGCGACCACGGAGTTCCGGCTCTATGGGAATATCATCCTGAAGAAGGGTGTCGTGCACCCGCAGGAACTTTACCGCGTTTCATAGCAGAAGCGCTGACCCATGGAGGTGGGGCAGCGTGCCTTTACAATGAAAAACAGTGACTTGGCATTGGGAGGAGATCAATGTTCAGGGACTTTAGCAGCCGCTTGCATTTTCAAAATTGCTGAGATAGCTTGCCAAAGTTAAATGTTTTTTATGGATAAAAGATCGAGCTGTCTGCGTCTTGCGGCCCGGTCGGAGGAGAACTGAACAAGACGTTGTTGGAGGAGAACAACAGCATGACCCTTATGAAGAATATCCTATCGCGCCGCGCATTCACGAGCCTAGCCGGTGCCGCCGTTTTCGCGACCATGATGCCGATGGCATCGTTCGCGCAGGACGTCACGATCCCGATCATCGTCAAGGACACAACGTCATTCTACTGGCAGATCGTGCTGGCCGGCGCCCGGGCGGCTGGCAAGGATCTCGGCGTCACTGTGCCGGAACTCGGCGCCCAGTCGGAATCGGACATCAACGGCCAGATCACCATTCTGGAAAATGCCGTTGCCGGCGCTCCGGTTGCTGTCGTCATCTCGCCAACGGAGTTCAAGGCGCTTGGCAAGCCGATCGATGAAGCCGCCAAGACCGTGCCGATCATCGGCATCGACTCCGGTGCAGATTCCAAGGCCTTCACGTCCTTCCTGACCACCGACAACACTCAGGGCGGCCGCATTGCTGCTGACGGTCTTGCCGCGGCTATCAAGGAAGCGACCGGCAAGGAAGAGGGCGAAATCGCCATCATCACCAGCCTGCCTGGCGTCGGTTCGCTGGATCAGCGTCATAACGGTTTCGTCGAGCAGATCACGGCCAAATATCCGGGCCTGAAAGTCGTTGCCGATAAATATGCCGACGGCCAGGCCACCACCGGCCTCAACATGATGACCGACCTCATCACTGCAAATCCGAACCTCGTTGGCGTCTTCGCATCAAACCTGATCATGGCGCAGGGCGTTGGCCAGGCGATCGCTGAAAACAAGCTCGGCGACAAGATCAAGGTTATCGGCTTCGACAGCGATGAAAAGACGGTCGGCTTCCTCAAGGAAGGCGTTCTCGCCGGCCTCGTCGTGCAGGACCCCTATCGCATGGGCTATGACGGCATCAAAACCGCTCTGGCCGCCTCCAAGAAGGAAAAGGTTGAGGCCAATGTCGATACCGGTGCAAACCTGGTGACCAAGGCCAATATGGCTGATCCGAAGATCGATGCTCTTCTGAACCCGAAGATCTGATTGGCCGGGACGGCGGGCAACTCTGCCGTCCCGTGAATATTGCGATCTTGGCCTGCCTCAAACCTCTATACCCGTTTGAGGCAGGTTTCGGGATCCGGGAGGAGAGCCGAATGACCGGACTTCACGATGTCAGTCACCGACACGACGGTGGTGCGATGACGATTGCCAAACATCCCGTTCCCAAGGGCGAGCCGATCCTGGAATTGCGCGGCCTGCAGAAGAAATACGGTGCTGTCGAGGCGCTGAAGCCGGCAAATATCACCTTCCTTTCAGGCGAGGTCCACGCGATTGTCGGTGAAAACGGTGCTGGAAAATCGACGCTGATCAAGCTTCTGACCGGGGTTATTCGGCGAACCTCCGGCGAGGTTTTCTGGTGTGGCGATGCGGTGCAGCTCGCCACTCCCAACGAGGCGATTTCGCGCGGCATCAATGCCGTGCATCAGGAGGTGGTGCTTTGCCGCCACCTGTCGGTGGCGGCCAATATGTTTCTCGGCGACGAGATCAACAAGAACGGCCTGATGCGCAAGCGCGCCATGACCGATGCGGCACAGGCCGTACTCAATGATCTCGGATTCAACCTGCCGGCCGGCGCCCTTCTCAGCGACCTGACGATCGGCCAGCAGCAACTGGTCGCGACGGCGCGCGCGGCGATGCGCGGCACGCAGTTCCTGATTTTCGACGAGCCGACCGCCTATTTGACCCGTCAGGAATCGGCGCAGCTGTTCCGGCTTATTCGCCGGCTACAGGCTGAAGGCGTGACGATTGTCTACATCAGCCATCGCATGGAAGAGGTTTTCGAGCTTGCCGACCGGGTTTCGGTCCTGCGCGACGGCACCCATATCGGGACACGCAAGATCGCGGAGACTAATGATGCCGAGCTGATCTCGATGATGATCAACCGCACCATCGAGCAAATCTATCACAAGGAAACACTGCCCATCGGTGCGACGATCGTTGAAACGCGTGGTCTTTCCGGCCCGGGTTTTTCGGATGTTTCTCTGTCAGTGCGGGCAGGGGAAATCGTCGGGTTGTATGGCTTGATCGGTGCCGGACGCAGCGAGTTTGCGCTTGGGCTCTATGGCCGCCAGCCTTTGAGCGCCGGGGAAGTCTACTGGCAGGGCAGCAAGGTCAGGATCCGCAACGAGCGGGATGCGATGGACCTCGGCATTGCGCTGGCACCTGAAAGCCGCCGCGACCAGGGGCTCTGCCTCAATCTACCGATCGGCCTGAATATCAATCTACCGGTTTTCGACCGGCTGTCGCGCGGTCTGACCATCAATCGCGGACGCGAAATCGAGAATGCCGACCGCCAGATCAAGGACCTGAAGATCAAGACGCCGACGCGGCGTGTGCTGGCGTCCGCCATGTCCGGCGGCAACCAGCAGAAGATCGTCATCGGCAAATGGCTGAGCCATGGCGCCAAACTATTCATCTTCGATGAGCCGACCGTCGGCGTCGATGTCGGCACCAAGGCGGAAATCTACCGGCTGTTTGCAA
This sequence comes from Rhizobium sp. PL01, assembly GCF_033447125.1. Classification (NCBI taxonomy): domain Bacteria; kingdom Pseudomonadati; phylum Pseudomonadota; class Alphaproteobacteria; order Hyphomicrobiales; family Rhizobiaceae; genus Rhizobium; species Rhizobium sp. PL01. The sequence goes on from NZ_JAWQUM010000006.1 coordinate 311,405, forward strand.
GGCTTCTGGAGCAGGGAGCCGGCATCATCCTGATCTCGTCCTATCTCCCTGAGGTCTATGAGCTTTCAGACCGCCTGCATGTGTTCCGGCAGGGAAAGTTGGTCGCCAGCCATACCTATCGCAGCGCGTCGCATGAAGAAGTGCTGACCCAGGCAATCGGCGTCTAGCATCATGAAAAGACCGAATAAGAAAATGCGTGGAGGAAAGTCATGACCGTAGAGACGACGACGGAAACCGCACCGGTGCCGAAGAAAGGCATGAACATCCTGTTCGGCCTGACCTTGCTCGGGCTCTTGCTGTTTCTCTGGCTGCTCCTCGGCATCTCGACGACGAGTTTTTGGACTTCCAACAATATCAGCAACCTGCTGAGGCAGGGGTCGATGACCGCGATCCTCGCCGTCGGGCAGACATTTGTCATCATCACAGCCGGTATCGATCTTTCCGTCGGTGCCGTTGTCGGTTTCTCCAGCGTCACCGTCGCCTGGCTTTTGCAGCATGGCGTGCCGCTCTGGCCGGCCATGGGCATCACGTTGCTCGTCGGTGTGGCGATCGGCGCTTTCCATGCCTTCGGCATTGTGCGCATGGGGCTTCCTGCCTTCATCATCACGCTTGCGACGCTGACTTCGCTCCGCGGCATCGGCCTGCTGGTGACCAATGGTTCGACGATCTCGATCAGCGACGAGTCCTTCACAAACTTCTCGCGTGCCGATTTCCTCGGCATTCCCAGCCTGTTCTGGATGGTGATCGTTGTCGCGATACCGGCCTACATCTTTCTGCACCTCAGCCGCTGGGGTCGTTATCTCTTCGCCGTCGGCTCCAACAGTGAGGCGGCGCGTCTCTCCGGCGTCAATGTCAATCGGACGATCTACCTCGCATATATCCTGTCTTCGACCTGCGCTGCCTTCGTCGGCCTGCTGCTCGCCTCGCGCATCGGCATCGGCAATGCCACCCAGGCAGAAGGCTGGGAATTGCAGGCGATCGCCTCCTCGGTCATCGGCGGCACCAGCCTGTTTGGTGCGGTTGGCTCGGTGCACGGGCCGCTGCTCGGTGCCTTCATCCTGGCAACCATCAACAACGGTGCCAATCTGCTCAACGTCAATGCGTTCGTACAGCGGATCATCACCGGCGTGCTGATCATCGTCATTGTCTATTTCGACCAGCTGCGCCGCCGCGGTTCGCGCTGATCATTGCGGCATGCCCGGCCGGTCCGATCCCGGTCGGTTGCCGATTGTTATCTATCCATCTGTGAATTGAGACTGCAAGGAACTGTCTGCCATGAAAGCGGCTATCTGCCCGGAGCCCGGGCGCCTGGAGATCATCGACCAACCAGCGCCCGGTTCGCCGCCGAAAGGCTGGGCGCGGCTGGCGGTCAGCCATGTCGGCATCTGCGGCACCGACTATCATATTTTCGAGGGCAAACACCCCTATCTCGAATATCCGAGAGTTATGGGCCACGAGATCTCCGCAACGGTGATCGAATCCGGCGAAGGAGTTTTGCTGCCGCCGGGTACGCCGGTCATCGTCAATCCCTATTTGTCCTGCGGATCCTGCGTCGCTTGCCTGAAGGATAAGCCGAACTGCTGTACGGCAATTAAGGTTCTGGGTGTTCATACCAACGGTGCGCTGTGCGAGGAAATCCTCGTGCCCGAGACAAATCTCTATCCGGCTGGAGACCTTTCACTGGAGGCGGCGGCAACCGTCGAATTCCTGGCCATCGGCGCTCATGCGGTACGCCGTTCTCTTGCGCCTGCCGGATCACGGGCGCTGGTCATCGGTGCCGGGCCGATTGGCCTTGGAACGGCACTTTTCTCTCGCATCGCCGGTCATCAGGTGACGCTGCTCGATACCAGCGCAGAACGTTTGCAGATGGCGGCCGAGCGGTTGGGTTTTGCGGAAGGAATATTGGCGGGGGATGGCGCGCTGAAAGCCGTGCTGTCTGCCACGGATGGGGACGGTTTCGATGTAGTGTTCGATGCCACCGGCTTCGGTGGTTCGATGGAGAAATCCTTCTCATTCGTTGCACATGGTGGATGCCTGGTCTTCGTTAGCGTGGTGAAAGACGATATTCGCTTCTCTGATCCTGAATTTCACAAGCGGGAAATGATGCTGGTTGGCAGCCGCAATGCAACGCGGCAGGATTTCGAGCATGTAGCAGCATCGATCCGAGCCGGACATGTCCCGGTGTCGTCGTTGATCACGCATCGCACAACATTGGATGCTGTCGTCACGGATCTACCGCGCTGGGCGCATGAGAAGGCCGGGTTGATCAAGGCGGTGGTCAAGGTTTCGCAGTAGAGCACATCGCTGGAAGCAAGGCTCGGCCCTCTGCATTCATCGGAAAGCAGCCTCGGGCAAGCGTCTTTACGGACTATCAAGCCCTCAGTGACATGCTTGTGAAGGCCTTGTCATGAGGGCGTTGCGGCATATTTATTGCGCCGCACAAGAAAAGTGCTAATGTTTGCCTGACTTGCGGACACGAAAAACAAGAATTGCAGGGTTGCGTCCGGTTGGGAGCGGCGTTGTCGTTTACGGTAACAAGGAGAACGCTTCCGATGTTCTACCAGCTATACGAACTCAATCATGCGATGATGGCGCCCTGGCGCGCTGCGGCGGATGCTATGCGACTGGCCTACGCCAATCCGCTCAATCCTATTTCGCACACCTATATGGGCAGGGCCGCCGCTGCCGGTCTCGAGGTCTTTGAACGCACCACCCGCCGTTACGGCAAGCCGGAGTTCGGCCTTCCCGAGACCGTTATCGATGGTGTGCCGGTCGCGGTTCAGGAGCGCATCGTCTGGCGTGAGCCATTCTGCAATCTCATCCATTTTGAGCGTGCCGTGCCGAAGGGGAGAGCCTCCGATCCGAAGGTGTTGATCGTCGCGCCGATGTCTGGCCATTATGCAACGCTGCTGCGCGGTACAGTCGAAGCGCTGTTGCCGCAGTCGGATATCTATATCACCGACTGGATCGATGCCCGCACGGTGGCGTTGAGCGAAGGCACGTTCGACCTCGATGACTATATCGACTACGTCATCCAGATGCTGCATTTCCTCGGTCCGGACACTCATGTCATCGCGGTCTGTCAGCCGGCGGTGCCGGTTCTGGCTGCTGTGGCGCTGATGGAAGCCAATGACGACCCGCTGTCGCCATCGTCCATGACGCTGATGGGCGGGCCGATCGACACCCGCATCAATCCGACAGCAGTCAACCAGCTCGCCAAGGACAAGCCGATCGAGTGGTTCCGCGACAATGTCGTGATGCCGGTACCATTTCCGCAGACCGGTTTCATGCGTCCGGTCTATCCGGGCTTCCTGCAGCTGTCCGGCTTCATGTCGATGAACCTTGACCGCCACCTGACAGCGACCAAGGATTTCTTTGAGCATCTGGTCAAGAACGACGGCGACGCCGCCGAAAAGCACCGCGATTTCTACGATGAATATATGGCAGTGATGGATCTGACGGCGGAGTTCTATCTGCAGACCGTCGAGGTCGTCTTCATGCGTCATGCGTTGCCGAAGGGCGAGATGATGCACCGCGGCGTGCCTGTGGATACGACAGCGATCCGCAAGGTGGCGCTTTTGACAGTGGAAGGCGAGAACGACGATATTTCCGGCGTCGGCCAGACACAGGCGGCACAGACGATCTGCACCAATATCCCCGACAACATGCGCCTGCACTACATGCAGCCGGATGTCGGTCATTACGGTGTTTTCAACGGCTCGCGTTTCCGCCGCGAAATCGCGCCGCGCATCGCGGCATTCCAGCGCGAGCATGCCCGCAGCGCCAAGCCGGTGCGCCGGGTGATCAAGGGTGGAAAGACCGCCTGATCCATAAGTATATCGATTTCATAGATCGATATCAGAGGCTTGCCGGAATCTGCGGACAATTATCTTGCAGAGGGGCAAGCCTCTTCCCATCTCGTAATAAGCGGGCCCGAAGGAGAGGCCCACTTTTAGCGAGGACTTCTGAACATGAACCAATCTGCATTGATCCGTCCTGACTGGACGCCAGCGACCATTGCTATGATGGTGCTCGGTTTCGTGATTTTCTGGCCGCTTGGGCTCGCCATGCTTGCCTATATCCTGTTCGGCGAACGGCTGAAGAGCTTCAAGAAGGATGCCAACAACAGCGTTGATGGCTTTTGCTCATCCTTCAAGCGGAAGAGCCAGCGTTATGGCCGCCCGAACTTCGGCACCGGCAATGTTGCGTTCGACGACTGGCGCGATGCTGAGCTTTCCCGTCTCGACGAGGAACGCCGCAAGCTCGATGAAATGCGCGAACAGTTTGACGAGTATGCCCGCGAACTCCGCCGCGCCAAGGACCAGGAAGATTTCGACCGCTTTATGCGCGATCGCAATTCCGGAGGTTCCGGTTCGGTCCCGGGTTTCCCGGCCAACTGATTCAGCGATCAGACAGACAAACAAAACCGGCATCCCCAAAGGTGCCGGTTTTTCTTTTCTATGAAGTCTTGCTTGTTCAAGATCATGCGCCCTTCAAACGAATCGGTTATCAAGACACTCATGTTCTCCCTGCTTCGAAAACCGCGTCAGCCCAAATCTCCGCCACCACCGGTGACGCGGACGATTGATGTCGCCGGCAAGGTCATGCCGCTGACCATTCGGCAGAACGCCCGGGCGACGCGCATGACACTGCGCATCGAGCCAGGCGGCCGCGCCCTGAAGATGACCATTCCGGCCGGATTGCCCGAACGCGAGATCAACGCCTTCCTCGATCGCCATCAGGGGTGGCTGATGACCAAGCTTGCCCGGTTTTCCGGCGAGAGTGTTTTGGAAGAGGGCGGCACCATTCTTCTGCGTGGTATCGCCCACCGGATCGAGCGCACCGGCAAGCTGCGCGGCCTGACGGAAGCGGTGATCATCGATGACGAAGCGGTGCTGCTTGTCAGCGGTGCCGAGGAGCATCTACGCCGCCGGATTGCGGATTTCCTGAAGAAGGAAGCCCGCAAGGACCTGGAGCGGCTGGTTTCGAACTATGCGCGTATGGTCGGCCGCCAGGTAAAGTCCTTGAGCTTCAAGGATACCCGCAGCCGTTGGGGCTCCTGCGCCGCCGATGGTGCCCTGAGCTTTTCCTGGCGCATCGTCATGGCGCCGCCGAAGGTGATCGACTATCTCGCCGCCCACGAGGTCGCGCATCTGCGCGAGATGAACCACGGGCCGGATTTCTGGGATCTGTGCGAAGAGCTCTGCCCGGCGATGGACGATGCTAAACGCTGGCTGAAGCGCAACGGCACCATGTTGCACGCAATCGACTTCGATTGAGCCGGCCCGGCTTAACGCCGGTACTGATTGCCCAGCGCTTCCCTGATCTTCTCGTCCGTCTTGTACTGGCTGAGCGCATAGACCGACCAGATGGCGGCGGGAATCCAGCCGATCAGTGTAATCTGCAGGATGAGGCAGACAAAGCCCGCAATCGGCCGGCCGATAGTGAAAAACTGAAGCCAGGGCAGGATGATGGCAAGCAAAAGGCGCATGATGTTCTCCGTGATCGTTGCTGTCGATATGGGTCGATCACGAACCATATGCAATGGCTGAAGCGCTGTGGGTGCCTGTGTTTGGCGTGTTTTAGGCTCGACTCACGGCCCATTTCATGTCAGTTCGCTGTGCATGAAAACGGAAGTCAAAATTTGCGGACTGACGACTGCCGAGGCCGTGGATCGGGCCGTGGCGCTTGGCGCGCGTTACGTCGGCTTTATCTTCTTTCCGAAGAGCCCACGCAACATCGAGCCAGATGATGCTGGCCGACTGGCGGAGCGTATTCGCGGCAAGGCGAAGATCGTTGCTGTCACCGTCGATGCCGATAATGACGATCTCGACGAGATCGTTTCGGCGCTATCGCCGGACATTCTCCAGCTTCATGGTCATGAGAGCCCGCAGCGTGTTCTGAACGTCAAGGCTGTCTACGGATTGCCCGTCATCAAGGCATTGTCCATTCGCGAAGCCGATGATTTGAGGCGGATCGAACCTTATATAGGCATTGCAGACCGCTTCCTGTTCGATGCCAAGCCACCGAAAGGCTCCGATCTGCCGGGTGGTAATGGTGTGTCGTTCGACTGGAAGCTCTTGCACATGCTTGACGGAAGCGTCGATTACATGCTTTCCGGTGGTTTGAACGCGCTGAATATCGGTGAAGCCATGGTTCTGACAGGCACCAAGGCCATCGATACGTCCTCAGGCGTCGAAAGCGCACCGGGCGTCAAAGATCTGAAGCGTATGGAAGAGTTTTTCGATGCCATTGCCCGCGCCGAAGCGGATATGGCCGAAGCATCGGCAGGGAGAAGCAAGTGAACGAGACGCCAAACCTGAATTCGTTCAAGACCGGCCCCGACGAGGATGGCCGCTTCGGCATTTTCGGCGGCCGCTTCGTTGCTGAAACCCTGATGCCGCTGATCCTCGACTTGCAGGCTGAGTGGGACAAGGCCAAGACCGATCCGGAATTCCAGGCCGAGCTGAAGCATCTCGGTGCTCATTATATTGGCCGCCCGAGCCCGCTCTATTTCGCCGAGCGCCTGACCGAGCATCTCGGCGGCGCCAAGATCTATTTCAAGCGCGAAGAGCTGAACCATACCGGTTCGCACAAGATCAACAATTGCATCGGCCAGATCCTGTTGGCCAAGCGCATGGGCAAGACCCGCATCATCGCCGAAACCGGTGCCGGCCAGCATGGCGTGGCCTCCGCCACCGTTGCTGCCCGCTTCGGCCTTCCCTGCGTCGTCTATATGGGCGCAACCGATGTCGAGCGTCAGGCGCCAAACGTATTCCGCATGAAGCTGCTCGGTGCCGAGGTCAAGCCGGTAACGGCCGGTTCCGGCACGCTGAAGGATGCGATGAACGAAGCCCTGCGCGACTGGGTCACCAATGTCGACGACACCTATTACCTGATCGGCACCGCTGCCGGCCCGCATCCCTATCCGGAAATGGTCCGCGACTTTCAGTCGGTGATCGGCATCGAGGCCAAGCAGCAGATGCTGGAAGCCGAAGGCCGCCTGCCGGATCTGGTCATTGCTGCCGTTGGTGGTGGTTCGAATGCCATCGGCATCTTCCATCCGTTCCTTGATGACGAATCCGTCAAGATCGTCGGTGTCGAAGCTGGCGGTAAGGGACTGGACGGCGACGAGCATTGTGCGTCGATCACCGCCGGATCGCCAGGCGTCCTGCACGGCAACCGCACCTATCTGCTGCAGGACAGCGACGGCCAGATCAAGGAAGGTCATTCGATTTCGGCCGGCCTCGACTATCCCGGCATCGGTCCCGAACATTCCTGGCTCGCCGATATCGGTCGCGTCGAATATGTACCGATCATGGATCATGAGGCGCTGGAAGCGTTTCAGGTGTTAACCCGCCTTGAGGGCATCATTCCGGCACTGGAGCCGAGCCACGCGATCGCCGAGGTGATCAAGCGCGCACCGAAAATGGGCAAGGACGAGATCATTCTGATGAACCTCTCCGGCCGCGGCGACAAGGATATCTTCACCGTCGGCAAACTGCTTGGAATGGGGCTGTAAGAGCATGACCGCACGCATGGACAAACGATTCGCCGATCTGGCCACTGAGGGCCGCCCGGCACTGGTCACCTATTTCATGGCCGGGGATCCGGATTTCGACACGTCGCTGGCGATCATGAAGGCCCTGCCTTCGGCCGGTTCCGATATCATCGAGCTCGGAATGCCTTTTTCCGACCCTATGGCCGATGGTCCTGCGATCCAGCTGGCCGGCCAGCGCGCCTTGAAGGGCGGGCAGACACTGGTCAAGACCCTGGAAATCGCCCGCCGCTTCCGCGAAGACGATCAGGACACGCCGATCGTCCTGATGGGCTACTACAACCCGATCTATATCCATGGCGTCGAGCGCTTCCTTGATGATGCGCTGGCGGCTGGTATCGACGGCCTGATCGTTGTCGATCTGCCGCCGGAAATGGATGACGAGTTATGCATCCCGGCCTTGAAGAAGGATATCAACTTCATTCGCCTGGCGACGCCAACCACCGACGACAAGCGGTTGCCGAAGGTTCTCGAAAATACCTCCGGTTTCGTCTATTATGTCTCGATGAACGGTATCACCGGCTCGGCTCTGCCGGATCCCACTGTTGTCGGCAGTGCCGTGCAGCGGATCAAAGGCCATACGAAACTTCCGGTCTGTGTCGGCTTCGGCGTCAAGACGGCTGAACATGCCCGCGCCATCGGCGCTTCGGCCGACGGCGTGGTCGTTGGCACCGCTATCGTCAACCAGGTGGCGTCAAGCCTCACCGAGGACGGAAAATCAACAGGGGCAACGGTACCGGGCGTGGAAACGCTGGTGCGTGGCCTCGCAGCCGGCGTTCGTTCCGCGAAACTTGTCGCGGCCGAATAAATGCCCATATTCTGGGTCACGACCGGTTTTGACTATTCAGGAGTTTGGATTTGAACTGGATCACAAATTACGTTCGACCGAAGATCAACTCGATGCTCGGTCGCCGGGAAGTTCCGGAAAATCTCTGGATCAAATGCCCGGAAACCGGCGAGATGGTGTTTCACCGCGATCTCGAGGAAAACAAATGGGTCATCCCCGCATCCGGCTTCCATATGAAGATGCCGGCCAAAGCACGGTTGAAGGACCTGTTCGATGACGGTGTCTACGAAGCCCTGCCGCAGCCGAAGGTGGCGCAGGACCCGTTGAAGTTTCGCGATTCGAAGAAATATGTCGATCGTCTGCGTGACAGCCGCATCAAGACCGATCTTGAAGACACGATCGTTGCCGGTGTCGGCCGCTGCCGTGGCGTCAAGCTCGTCGGCGTCGTGCATGAATTCAACTTCATGGGCGGTTCGCTCGGCATGGCCGCCGGCGAAGCGATCGTCAAGGCGTTCGAAAAGGCGATTGCCGAGAAATGCCCGCTGGTGATCTTCCCGGCTTCGGGCGGCGCCCGCATGCAGGAAGGCATCCTGTCACTCATGCAGCTACCGCGCACAACGGTTGCGGTTCAGATGCTCAAGGAAGCTGGCCTTCCCTATATCGTCGTGCTGACAAACCCGACGACGGGTGGCGTGACCGCCTCCTATGCCATGCTGGGTGATCTGCATCTGGCCGAACCGGGTGCCGAAATCTGCTTCGCCGGCAAGCGCGTGATCGAACAGACCATCCGCGAAAAGCTGCCGGAGGGTTTCCAGACATCGGAATACCTGATGGAACACGGCATGATCGACATGGTCATCAAGCGTCACGATATTCCTGACACGCTCGCTCGCGTGCTGAAAATCCTGATGAAGAAGCCGGTCGATGCTGCCAAGCTCAATGGCAGTGCTGCACTTGCCGCCATTCCGATGGCAGCCAGCGCCTGAGCTTCAAAATACTAGGGGCGGCCGGGAGTGTCCCGGGCGCCCGTTCACGATTGGATCATTTGGGATTGGCGCGTCTTGAGCGCGCTTGAATGAGCGCCCGGCGCTCCAGCGGCAGTTGGAGAAGCGGTGATGACGACGGCGCAAATCAGCGAAGCGGGACAGGAAATCGACAAGCTGCTTGCTCTTCATCCGAAGGGCTTCGATCTGTCGCTTGACCGCATTACCCGGCTTCTCGATGTGCTCGGCAATCCGCAGGATAAGCTCCCACCGGTGATCCACGTGGCCGGCACCAACGGCAAGGGCTCAGTTACGGCCTTTTCCCGCGCTATCCTGGAGGCGGCAGGCCTCAGTGTCCACGTTCACACCTCTCCGCATCTGGTCAACTGGCATGAGCGTTATCGCATCGGCAAGAAGGGCGAACGCGGCGCGCTGGTTAGCGATGCCGTTCTGGCCGATGCCGTCCGCCGCGTCGGTGAGGCCAATGGCGGTCAGAAGATCACCGTTTTCGAAATCCTGACAGCCGTCACCTTCGTGCTGTTTGCCGAACACCCCGCCGATGTCGTCATTATCGAAGTCGGCCTCGGTGGCCGTTTCGACGCGACCAATGTCATCAAGACCCCCGCCGTTTCCGTCATCATGCCGATCTCGCTCGATCATCAGGCCTATCTCGGCGATCGTGTCGAGCTGATTGCGGCTGAAAAGGCCGGGATCATGAAGCGCGGCTGCCCGGTGGTGATCGGTCATCAGGAGGAAGACACTGCGCGCGACGTGCTCATCTCTATCGCTGAACGGCTGAAATGCCCGGTCTCGGTCTACGGGCAGGACTTCATGGCGCATGAGGAGTTTGGCCGTCTGGTCTATCAGGATGAATTCGGTCTTGCCGATTTGCCGGTACCGCGTCTGCCGGGCCGCCATCAATATGCCAACGCCGCCGCCGCCATCCGTGCGGTGAAGGCTGCGGGTTTTGATGTGTCCGATGCCGTCATCGACAAGGGATTGGTCACCGTCGAATGGCCGGGCCGGTTGCAGCGGTTGACCGAAGGCAATCTGGTCCGTCTGGCCCCGCAAGGGTCGGAAATCTGGGTGGATGGCGGGCACAATCCGGGCGCTGGCCAGGTCATCGCCGAAACAATGGCCAATCTGGAGGAACGTGATCCGCGGCCGCTGTTCCTGATCATCGGAATGATCAACACCAAGGATCCGGTGGGATATTTTCAAGCGTTCAAGGGCCTGGCTGAACAGGTCTTTACCGTGCCGATCCGCGCCTCGGATGCTGGCATAGATGCGGTGGCACTCGCCGACGATGCAGCTTCTGCCGGGTTCGAGGCAGGCGCGATGGCAACTGTGGCCGAGGCGCTCGGTGCCATCACCGCGATGTTCAACGATGACCCGGCCGCGCCCCGCATCCTGATTGGCGGCTCGCTTTATCTGGTCGGCGACGTTCTGGCCGACAACGGCACCCCGCCACGGTAAATGGTTGCGCCGCCGATTTGAGTTCCTGAGCAGAGAAACAAATGTACGACAACAATCCTGTAGTGCCCGAGGGCTATTCGCCCATCCCACCCGGCAAGGTCGCCAATGTGGTGACATTTCTGGAAATGCGAACGCGCCCGGCACAATTGCCCGGTTTGCCGGAGTTGCCGCTTAGCCTGGTGCGCCTCGGCCCGCAGAACCTTGATATCTACCGTCACCTGTTTCGCGAGGTCGGCGAGGACTGGCTGTGGGTGTCGATGCTGGAGATCGGCGATGAAGAGGTGCGCGGCATTCTCGCTAACCCATCGGTGGAGACCTATGCGTTGCGCGATGGTGACAGCGATATCGGTCTGGTCGAGCTTGACTTTCGCGTGACCGGCGAATGCGAAGTGGTTTATTTCGGTGTGATCAAGGACGCGATCGGCAAGGGAACGGGACGTCTCCTGATGAACCAGGCGATCGCCAAGGCGTGGGCGCAGCCGATTGATCGCTTCTGGCTGCACACCTGCACATTCGATCACCCGGCCGCCATGGGGTTCTATCAGCGTTCGGGCTTCAAGCCTTACAAGCTGATGGTCGAGGTCCATGACGATCCGCGGCTGATGGGCCTGCTGCCGAAAACCGCTGCCCCGCATGTGCCATTGCTCTAAGCTGCAACCAGCACTGAGTGATTGATAGACATAAAAAAAGCCCGGTTTCCCGGGCTTTTTGTTTAAATCTGAATGTTACTTACGCAGCAGCGTTGGAAATCCAGGAGGTCAGGGCCGTCTTCGGTGCAGCACCGACCTTGATGTCGGCGACTTCGCCGGCCTTGAACATGGCGAGAGTCGGGATAGAGCGCACGCCATACTGGGCGGCGATTTCCGGGTTCTCGTCGATGTTGACCTTGGCAACCTTGACCTTACCGGCCATTTCAACGGAAATTTCTTCCAGGCTCGGAGCGATCATCTTGCACGGGCCGCACCATTCGGCCCAGAAATCCACGATGACAGGCTCGACGGAGTTCAGGACTTCGTCCTGAAAATTGGAAGTATCGACTTTTACGGTAGCCATAGGCTGCTCCTTGGTTTCGAAATCGGCGTTCTTCGAACGGTTATCCATCATGTGATGGTTGAGCGTCAGCTTTTCAATCCCATTCCTATCTCACTTTGTCGCGAGGTCCACAAGACTCCGATCAAGCATCGTCTGTGGCAGGGTGAGAACGGTAGGGCCACCGGTGTAAATCAAAGCACACTGGATGATGTGATCGGGGTAGAGCGGTTCCAGCAGGGCGCGATAGATCGCCAACTGTGCCCTGTAGACCAAGGGAACCGCTTCGGCGGAAGCCGGGACTTCACGGTTGGTCTTGAAGTCGGCAATGATCACCGTGTTGCCGGATACAGCCATCCGGTCGATTCGGCCGGAAACCGCAAAATCCCTGGTGCCGAGCTTGAGCGTGCCCATGACGGACACCTCCGCCCGGCTGCCTTCAGAAAACAGCGCGGCGAGGTCCGGATGATCGATCACGTTCAGAACCGATTCGGTCAGCGCTTGCCGTTGCGGCGCAGACCAGCGCGGAACGGAGCGCAGCAGATAACGCTCAGCCGCCGCCCGGCGCTCATCCGGTGCGATCGATGGCAAGACCTGCAGGAACCGGTGCAGGATTGCGCCGCGCAGCAACGATGTGTCGGCGCCAGGCTTTTGGGAGAACAAGGCAGATCCGACAATAGGACTTCCGTCCTCTTCATCAATGACGGCACCCGCGCCGGAAGGGCTGAGCGGCCGGGGCAAATGTTTCTGCGGCGGCAATGGCTGCAGCAGTGCCGGCGGCAGGCCCATGCGTTGAGTCTCCACCGTCTCCTCGCCGTCCTCCCTGGTCTGCAGATCGCGGCTCAGCGAGGAAACCTGCCAGCGATAACCGGTCCACTCCTGATCCCCGGCGGCAAATGTCATCGGCGCGCTGCGGCCGCGCTCATCAGCGGACAGGCTCGCGGTCACCATCGCATGCCAGCTTTCGGGATTGCCGCGCTTACCCTGATAGCCGCAAACGATTAACCGGTCGGCCGCGCGCGTCATGCCGACATAGAGAAGCCGGCGGTATTCTTCTTCCGCCGCTGTTTTCAGCCGCTCCGTATCTGCATCCACCAGCGTGGTGGATGCAGCGCCCGGCGGACGCCAGACGGGTAGCGGCATCGTGTCCTGATGATCGTCCTGCTTGATCATTCTGAGGCCGGAGACATGCTGTGAATTAAAAGCCTTGCCGCCGCCATCGACCAGGAAGACCACCGGCGCTTCCAGTCCCTTGGCCGCGTGGACGGTCATGATGCGAACTTCGTTACGTTCCTTGTCCTGTTCGCGCTTGACCGTCGGTGCTTCCATCTCCAGGCCGGAAATGAAGGCCTGCAGGCCGGGAAGGCCGTTCTTTTCATGGTCGAGCGCAAAGGTCAGGAATTCGTCGAGGATGTCGCTGACTTCGGTGCCGAGCCGTCCGAGGTAGGCAGCGCGTCCGCCATCCTGGCCGAGGATCTGCGCGTAGAAATCATGAACGGGCAGGGTGCGCGACAGCGATCTGTAGCGCTGCAGTTTCTGCAAGGCGAGATGATACCGGCTTGTCTCGTCAGCACCGAAGTCCAGCAGGTTTTTCCAGACACTGACCGATGATGGCCTTCCCACCGCCAGTGCGGCGATATCGTCCTCGCCAAGATTGAACAACGGGCTCTTCAAAACTGCCGCCAGCGACAGGTCGTCCTGTGGCAGAAGCACGAAGCGGCCAAGCGCCATCAGATCCTGCACGGCGATATGGTTGGTCAGCACCAGCCGGTCGGCGCCGGCAACAGGAATATTCTGCCGCGTCTTCAGGGCCCGCGTCAGAGCGTTGACGAAGGCATCGCGCTTTCGCACCAGCACAATGATATCGCCCGGCTGCATCGGCCGTTTGACACCCTTTTCGATCACCGTTTCCTTGCCGATCCAGTCGGCAAGGACATTGGCGATGCGCTGGGCCAGAATGTTGGCCGGCGCATCCTCCGGCGTCGCATCGAAGGCGGCCGTCCAGTCGTCTTCCTGAATGCTGTCGGCCGGCGCGATCGTGTCCCAGACCTCAACCAGTCCCGGATGGCCGATCCGGTTGGAAGCGTGCACCACGGCATCGTTTCGGGCGCTGAGGCCGCGGGCATGGACCGGATTTTCAAATACGGCATCGACGGCAGAGAGCACGTCTTCGGTGGATCGGAAGGAAAGCTGCAGCCGGATTGGGCTGAAAGCCTTGCCGCCATCGCGGACCCGCCGTTCGGTCTCGGTGCTTTCGTCGGAAAACCGCTCGGGCCGGGCGCCCTGAAACGAATAGATCGACTGCTTCTCGTCGCCAACGGCAAACATCGTCCGGTTGCCACCGCGCGCCGTCTCACCGGAAAAGAAATCCTCGGCCAGCGACTGGATGATTGTCCATTGCACCGGACTGGTATCCTGTGCCTCGTCGACGAGGATATGGTCGATGCCCTGGTCGAGCTTGTAGTGGATCCAGCGGCTGACGTCGCCGCGCGACAGAAGCGTCGCCGTACGGTTGATCAGGTCGTCAAAGTCCAGTTGGCTGCGACCTTTCTTGATATCCTCATAGTCATTGTTCAGCCGGTCGGCGAGCACCAGCGCGGCCTTGGTGGCTTCGAACATGGAAATCAGGTTGAGCCGGTCGGTCGCAGCGACGACATGGTCGCGCGCGGCGTTGACGAGGTCTTCCAGATCCGGCGCCTTGTCGCGCATGCCTTTTGACAGAAAAGCCGAATCCGCTTTCGGCTTGCCGGCCTGAGTGAAGAACAATCCATTCAGCACATTGTAGCGTTGCAGCGGATCAGCGAGCTTCGCGACTGCGCGCAGGCCATCGGCGAACTCGGTAACCTTGGCGCCACCGGCGGAAAGCGCCATGCTGATATAGCGTTCGAGCGCCGCGCCGTTCAGACCCTTTAGCGGCCAGAATCCGGCTAATGCTGTTTGTGTTGTCTCATCGTGATCGAGGCCAAGCGCTTGGCGAAGCGCCGGATCGATACCACCATTACTGGCGGCTCCATCGAGAAAAAGCTGGATCGGCGTGCGTTGCGCAACGATGGCCGACAGAAGTTTTTCAAGTCCGGTATCGTCGGCAAGGTCGAGAACCGTTGCAAAAGCTTCCGTCAGTTCCACATCGTCTTCGCTCGCCGTTGCCGTCAACAGCGCCCGCCGTGCATCGGCCAGAAGCGTGGCAGAGGCGCGGTCGTCGAGCACCGAGAAATGGCCGGCAACATTCGCCTCCAACGGAAACTGGTGCAGTAGCGCTTCGCAGAAAGCGTGGATCGTCTGGATCTTCAAACCGCCAGGCGTCTCAAGCGCACGCGCGAACAGCCGCCGGGCCTCCTGGCGTTTCAAAAGATCCGGCCGCTCGCCCTCGATGGCCGCGATCCGGTCATCCAGAGCGTCATCGTCCAGCGTCACCCATTCGGCCAGCCGCTCGAACACACGGTTGGACATTTCCGATGCGGCTGCCTTGGTATAGGTCAAGCAGAGAATAGCCGACGGCCGGCAGCCGGCCAGCAGAAGCCGGATAACGCGCTGGGTCAGAACATGCGTCTTGCCAGAGCCGGCATTGGCGGAAACCCAGGCCGAGCGGGCAGGATCTGAGGCCAGTGCCTGCTTGGCTGAAGTCCAATCCAGCCAGGCCTGTGGCGTCGGCTCGAGCGGGCCGAAATCGTCATCCTTCATTGCTGTCATCCTCGCCTTCCGCCGTCGCCCATTCGGCAACCCGTGCCAGATGATCATACTCGCCGCCGTAATCGCGCTCCTTTTGCACGATCAGCCGGGAGGCAAAGCCGTATTTACCGCTCATCAGGGCGGCAAGAAGCCCGGTCAACTCCTTCAGCGAATCCTCCGCCAGTTGCTCTGCAGACTTGGTCTCGACATTGGCGCGGGCCTTGGCATGCTCGTTGTTGACTTCCTGAACGGCAAATCGTTCGCCGGGTTTGAGGCGGACATAAAGAAGCGATAGCGGGCGTTTTGCGCCCGCCTTCTGGAAAGCACCGGCCTTCAGCGCCGCTGCTTCCAAAGCCAGTTGTGGATCGAGCAGGGCGCGGGCCTCGTTGATCGAGGGGGTCGATCCCGTCTTGTAATCGACGATCACGGCGCTGCCGTCACCAAGAATATCAATTCGGTCGGCAATCCCGGTCAGCTTGATGTCGGAAACGCCAAGCTCCATCGAGGCATAGAGTTCGGTGAAACTCTTGCGGATATCGGCCTGACGGCTGATTTCCCAGTCGATAAAGGCCCTGCCAACGGCAGCGAAGCGCGGCCTCCAGACGATATCGATCTGGGCGGGTAGGGCCTGTTCGTCAAAAGCTTCATTGAGAATCCGGCTCATTTCCACCTGCGCTTCCGGCGATGCAGCATCCAGCTGGGCGCGTACGAAACGTTCGACGATCTTGTGGTACAACGTGCCGCGTTCGGCAGCACCGGGATCACGGTTGAAGGGTTCGATCGGCTGCAAGCGCAGGATTCGCCGCGCGTAAACGGCATAGGGATCGCGCCGTAGCCGGCTCACTTCGCTGAAGGAATAGCTTCGTGGCTGATGCTCAGCCGGAGGCTTCGGCTCCGGCCTTTTGGCCAGCGGCTGGGTGACGCCCTGATCGAGCATGCCGGCCCATTGCTGATAATCCCTGCCATTTTCGCGCAACGCCGCTGCAAATGCCTTGCCACCCACCGCGAGAAGCCTCTGCAGCCAGCGGGATGCAACGGTCGGCGTCGCACCCTTGCGCATGGCGCGGGTCAAAATAAGCTTGCGGGTGCCGCAGGCCATCTGGAAATCGTGTGCCAGCTGGCCGATCCGCCGCTCCGGCGGTTCCAGTCCCATCGAGGTTTTCATCGTTCGCGACAGGAACGGATCGTTGGCCGTTTGGCCCGGCCATGTGCCTTCGTTCATGCCACCGAGAACCACGAGATCGACGCTCTGCAGGCGGGATTCGAGCGCGCCGAAAATGAACACGCGCGGATGGCGCATCGAGCGCGGCTTGATCGATTCGCTTGCCGAAAGCGCCTCGACAATGTCGCTCCATTGCGGCCCGTCAGCGGTCAGCTGGCCTTCTGTATCGATGACGGAGCGCAACTGTGTCGCCAATGCTTCGCCGGCTTCACCCGACCAGAGCCCGGCAAGGCTGCCCTGTTCATCAATGGCGGCCGCTTCCAGAGCAGCACCCGTTTTCTCGGCCCATTGTGAAAGTGGCAAGGCTGCGGTCAGCCCGCGGCCGCTTCTGTGGTGGCGTACCAAGGTACCCGCCAGAGGCTCGGCTGCCGCCGCGATGCGCCGGGCAAGATCACGGGCCTGCGCGATGGCCTCATCATCGATATGTCCGCGCCATTCCGGCAGATGCCTCTTGCCGATTTCTTGCTGCAATGTCTGATCAATAAGGGTTTCAAGCTCGGAAATATCGGCGCTGCCGGTGCCGCCGCGCAGAGCCATCAGCTCCAGCGTCGCCGCCGCCACATTCATCGCCTCGGCGGAGAGGCCAAACCGGGCTAGCGGATGCTTCAGAAGCGCCACAATCGATACCGGATCGCCCGGCCGCAAAGCCGCTTCGAGCAGCAGACGCGCAAGACTGCCAGGGCCAGTGGAAGAAAGCGGCGTACCGGCGGAATCGTCGGCTTCGATACCGAAGCGCATCAGTTCAGCGGCAACCCGCCGTGCGAGGTCGCGGTCGGGAGTGATCAGGGCCGCCTGGCTTTCCTCATTGCCGTGCAGCGCCAGACGAAGGGCAATGGCGATGGCGGTCGCCTCTTCGCGTTCATTGGCTGTTTCGATCAGCGCCGCGTCGGCAAAGGCAGCCGTCAGCCGGGCGGGATCAACGTCACTGCGTATCGCCGTCCAGCTGCTGGTCGCCTGAACAGGCAGAAGAGCGTGGGAAATCAGCTCTGCGCGGTAATCGAGATCAGTATCCGAAATACCGAGAACCGCAACATCCTGCCGTGAAACCTCCATGCGTTTCAGCAGGCGGAAGAAGCCGTATTGCGGGTGGCTGCGGCTTGCCGGATCAGGTCTGCCCGGACGCTTTTCAGTCTCCGGCGCGATCATCATCCATTCGGCATCGCTCATCGTCTGGTCGAGGCCGGGAAGGACAATGGTGCCGTTCGGAAGTTTTTGGATGGCGGCAATCAGTTTGGCAGTTGCCGGGATGGAGCCGGTGGAGCCGGCAATGATGATCGGGCCGGCGACCTTGCCGCTGGCGATGCGCTGGGCCTCGGCATCCAGAATAGCGTTGCGATGGCGGGCGGGGGAGGATTGCTTCAGTTCCTCCAGCCGTGCCGGCCAATACATGCTGGCGATCTTGAGAAACGCCAGCGTCAGCTGCCACCAGAGGGCATGGTCGGCATCATCGAGCATGTCGAGTGCGTTCCAGTCCAGTTCCTCCGTTTCCATCGCATCGATGATTTCGGAGAGATTGCGCGCCAGCCAGATGGCGTCGGCGGGGCTGGCCGGTGCAATCAGCGGGCTTTCCGCGTGTACGTCGAGCACAGCCTTCGGTAGCTGGTTTCGCCAGGCAAGGATGAGGCAACCAAGCTCGATCAGCCGGGCGATGTTGGGCAAAGGTGGCGCGAGATCGAGGATCGCCGGGATTTCGGCGTCGAAGAAGCCGCTGTCGTCATCGGTTTCACCCAGCGCCCGGATCATCGGAAGGATCGCCGAGCGCCCGCCAAGGCAATCCACCAGCTCGGAGCGCAGCACGCGTGCCGAGCGCCGGGTCGGCACGAAAATGGTCACGCCGGCAAGCGACAGGGGATCGGCCGCATCGTAGCGAAAACCTGGGATCAGATCGCCTGAACACAGTTTTTCGACCAAAGTCTTCAGGAATGGAAGGCCAGGCGGAATGGTGAAGACGTTGGAGACAGTATCCGTCACGTCGTCAGCCTCCCACTTCGAACTGGTGGATGACAGCCTCGGCTTGTCCCACTGCGTCGGGCGTTCCGACCGTCAGCCAATGACCGTCGAGACCGATGCCGAAAAGCCTGTTTTGCTCGATTGCTCGGTCGAAATAGATATTGAGGTTGAAGGCATCATCCGGGGCATCGGCGAAAAGGCGGCTGTTCAGCGCTATTGCACCCGCATAGACGACAGGATTGTCCATGCCGTCCTTGTAGCGTGAAAGCTGTCCATCCGGGCCGAGCGAGAAATCCAGCTTGCCATTGTGTCCGGTCGTGTCCTCGTTGCGCACGCAGAGAAGCGCCATGTCCATGGTTTCTGGGTCGAAGAAGGATGCGAGGTGTTGAAGATTGGAAGGCGCCCCCGGCTTTTCTCCAACCCAGAACAGGTCGGCATTCATCACCAGAACCGGACCTTCCGGCAGCAGCTTCAGTCCTTTGACTAGGCCGCCACCGGAGTTCATCAATGCCGCCCGCTCGTCGGAAATGATGATGCTTGGCCGGCTTCGTTTTGCCAGGTGTGCTTCCATCCGATCGGCGAAATGATGAACGTTGACCGCTGCCGTCGTCACGCCCGCAGCCTCCAGCAAGTCCAGCACATAGTCGATCATCGGCCTGCCAGCGATCGGAACCAGCGGTTTCGGCATGGTGTCGGTGATAGGGCGCAGGCGGGTTCCAAGCCCCGCAGCAAGCACCATGGCGTTTTCGATGATGGACATGGCAGCACGTATTCCACTGAAGCTTCGGCCGCTGATTCGGCCTAAAGGATTCCAGCCTTTATGCACCAATCGCGCAAGGGCGCGAGCGCTTCGTGCTGGAGCGCCACTTCAAGGTAGGAGAATGTTCGCGGCATGTGCTTCATATAGAAGGGTTTTCCGTCGCGCTGCATCAGCCGCACCCAGATGCCAACAAGCTTGCAATTGCGCTGCGCGGACATCAGGTGCCAGTCACGCCGGAACATCGTCTCGTCGAACGGGCCAAGAGCATCGCGCTCGGCGCAATAAAGCGACAACATCGCGTCGCGCAGATCCGGCTCGATCGTGACACGCGCATCCTGCGAGATGGAGGCGACGTCATAGGCGGTCGGCCCGATCATCGAATCCTGGAAATCGATGATGCCGATGCGGTCAAAGCCGGACCGGCCTTCACGCCAGATGATGTTCGGCGAATGGAAGTCGCGCAGCAGCAGTTTCTTTTCCGATGAGCCTAGCAGATCGATCAGATGGTCCCAGACGGCGAAATAGCTGGCACGCTCGGCATCGGAAGCCGTGTTGCCGCGTTTCCAGGGCAGGTACCAGTCGATCAGCAAGCTGGTCTCGATCTTCATCGCGGTGCGATCGAAATCAGGGATGTTGTGGGTGACGGACCCGAGCGAAATATCCCGTGTCACCGGTTGCGCATGCAGATGCGCAAGCGCTCGGACGCTTTCCAGATAGCGTTCGTCAATCGGCTGCCCCTCGGCATCGAGAATGCCGTCACTGCCGAGGTCTTCGATCAGTAGGATGCCTGCGTCGAGGTCGCTTTCATAGATATCCGGCGCGCAAAACCCCTTTTCCCTGATATCGCCGGCGATGGCGACGAAGGGGATAACGTCCTCGGCCAGATGGGCAAGCTGCTGGTAATATTTGCCGTCCTGAAGGATGGGGCCGGGCGTGTGTCGGGCCGAGTCCATCAGGATGCGTGCCGGTTCCCCGGGCCTGAAAATACGTTCATAGGCACGCGCCGAAGCATCACCGCTCAGGTGGCGGCGCTTCGCATGTCCGTATCCGCGTTCTCTGAGGAAGGCGCGGATAGTGAGGCTGCGCTCGATCCGCGCAAGGGCTGCGGCTTCACCGGTGATCGAAACGACACGCCCGTCGCCGAGGTGAGAAAACGTGGCGGTCAAACGCGACTTCGGCAGCGCCGAAAGCGCATTCTCGGGCCATTCCACCAGGCAGATACCCTCGGACAGAGCCTCATCAAATCCCAACTCATCGAGTTCCGACACATCGGCCAGCCGGTAGAGATCGAAATGCGAAACGGGAATGCGCAGCTCGTAGCTCTGCACCAGCGTGAAGGTGGGGCTTGGAACCTCCAGTGCTTCATCATCGGCCATGGCCCTGAGAAAGGCGCGCGCCAATGTCGACTTACCTGCTCCGAGATCACCCGATAGCGCAAGGCAGTCGCCGGCCTTCAAAGCCAGCGCTAGGTCCTCGCCGAGCTCGATCGTGGCCGCCTCGTCCGTGAGGGTGAGCTCGATCACCTGCATTATTCCGCTGCGGCGATTTTCGGCAGATCGCCGGATGGGATGCGGCAGGTTACTTCCGTGCCTTCGCCTTCGCGGCTGCGGATCGATACGGTGCCGTGGTGGAGGCTGACGAAGCTTTCGACGATTGACAGGCCAAGGCCCGCGCCGCCGTGCTGGCCATGACTCTCGAAACGCTTGAACACGGTGTCGAGAACATCCTGCGGAATGCCGGCACCATTATCGGTAACGCTGAAGACAAAATCGCTGCTCTCGCGGCGGCATTTCAGGCTGACCGTGCTGCCATCGGGCGCAAAATTGGCGGCATTGGTCAACAGCTTGATGAGGATCTGCTTCAGCCGCTGGTGATCGGCGACGAACAGGCCAAGCATATCCGGTGTGTCGATTTGCAGCGTGACAGCGCTTTCCTGCAGCCTGTCGGCCATCTGCAGCGACACTTCATCGAGGAAATCCGTCAGGTTGATTTCCGACAGGTCGAGTTCGACGATACCGGCATCGACGGTGGCAAGATCGAGGATGTCGTTGACGATCGTCAGAAGCAGCGAAGATGAAGTCGAGATGTGATCGACATATTCCGCCTGCCGCTCCGTCAGTGATCCGAAAGCCGGCGTCTTCAGGAGATCGGCAAACCCGATAATATTGGTAAGCGGCGATCGCAGCTCATAGGACACGTGCTGGACGAAGTCGTTCTTCAGATGGTCTGCCATCCGAAGCGCATCGTTCTTTTCCGTGAGCGCGCGCTCGACCCGAGCGCTGTCGGTGATGTTGACGAAGGTCAGCATGGTCTGGGCGTTGGGCAGCGGAATGACGGCGAAATCGAGGATCAACCCGGTCCGCAACTCCAAAATCCCCTGACAGGACGGGCGTTCGTCATCAAAGCTGGTGATGAGATGCGAAAACCGCTTCCAGCCGTCCGGCTGGTCGTAGGATGGCGCGCAGGCCTGCTCGATGGCGCGAATATGCGTGCCGGGCTTCGCCTCGATCTCGCTGACGCCCCAAAGAGCGCGGAAGGCCGGGTTGGACAGCTTGATACGGCCGTCGGGGCCGAACACCGCAACGCCTTCCGATAGATGGTCGATGGTTTCGCCTTGGACCTGCACCAGCGTGTTGTAGCGGGTTTCCAGATCAACCTTTTCCGTCAGGTTTTCAAACACCCAGGTTGCGCCGCCCTGTGGGCGGGCAGTTGCGAACACGCGCAGGGTCTGGCCGTTGGGCAGGTGCCAGAGATCGGACTGCGTCTCGATCGCCTGATAGACGGCGAGAGCCGCGTCTTTCCACTGTTTCCAGTTGAGCTGTTCCGGCAGCTTTCCGACGGCGCGCAGCCGGTCGAGGATCTCGCCGTTGCCCGGCTTGCGCTCGAGGAAGCCCATGTCCAGGTCCCATAGGCGCTGGAAAGCCTGATTGTAGAATTGCAGTTGCTGGCTGCCGTCGAAGATCGCGACTGGCGTTGCCAGATGATCGAGCGTTTCGGCATGGCTCTTCAGGGTGCGGTTGAGTTCTTCGCGCACAGCCTCGGCGTCGGAGATGTTGATCGCCATCCCTGCCGAGCCGCTGGTGCTCTTGGTGTCCACGACGTCGAAGAACGTCCGGTTTCCGCGCACGACGGTGGAAACCTTCTCGCGATAGGGCGAATCGTAAGTGCTCATGACGCGGATTTTTTCACGCGCGACTGTTGCGAGAAGCTCGCGGCTCTCCTTGACAGCGGCGGAGGGATCGGTGGCCTCAACGGCTTCGGCGTAAGCTTCGTTCACCCACAGAATGGTGCCGTCCGGCCCGCGCTGCCAGACAGGCAGGTCGATCGCATCGAGCAGTGTATTCAGATTGGACAGCGCGCCGTGCAGGTGGTCGCGTTCCATTTTCACTTCCGCAAGCTCGGCCCGCAGATTGTTCAGTGCGACAAACCGGACGAAGGCGCGGCCGCCGGATACGCGGCCTTGGGCTTCGATGATTTCGCTACGGGTGGTTTCTACGATGAGGTCAAAGCTCTCGGCATTCGAGCGCAGCCGTTCGATAGCCTTTTCCAGCTCGGATGCCGATTGCGATTTAATCCAGCGGCCGAAAGCGAGGAAATCGCGGTCATCCTGTGGCGCGCCGGTTTCGGCGGGCAGCTGGCCGAGAAATTCGGGTTTGTTCGACTGGCCTTCCCAGACGACGATGCGGCGGTTCTTGTCGGCAATCAGCGCCTGGAAACGCGAAATCCGGTGGTTTGCATCGGCCAGTGCCGTGTTCAGCTCGCGGTTTTCTGTCTCCATATTGCCGCGCTGGCGGATCAACCATATGGCGGAGAGCATTGCCGCAGAAATGATGCCGATGAGGACGGAAAAGGTCACGACTTCGGACGAGCCGAAGAGGTTGGCTGTCGCCACACCCTCAGCCGCTGCAAAAGCCGGCCAGGCGAAAGCCACCAGCGTCGAGCTTGCCATGAACCGGCGCAACAAGGACGGAATCCGGCCGCCAGCGCGTTTCAAAGGACCTGTTTCCATGGCGTGCTTCCCCGTTTGCACCACACATGATCGATGCGCCGGAAAATCCGAATCACGCGATCATCTGTGTATTCAATACTTTGAAGCGTGCCCCGGCCTTTCGGCGGAGTCCGTTCAAAGCTCATTGGTCCGGTTGCAAATCGCCACGCAGTGCTAAATCGAAATCCCGCCAAAGCAGGCCTCGTTCAATTCCGATTGCAGTCCGGCATGTCTTCGTCTGTTTGCCGCCTCAACGACAAGACATCCCATCCGTGACGCGTCTGTTCCGCATCTTCGTCACGAATCATTGTGCCAAAAACATACGCCTTCGGGGAATCCTCGGGAAGGGCAGAGCAAAAAAAGAGGCCGCGATCTCGTGTCAAGATCGCGGCCTCTATATGTTGTGGATTATCCGGGTAAGGACTAGTAGCGGTAGTGTTCAGCCTTGAACGGGCCCTGCGGCTTCACACCGATATAGCCAGCCTGCTCTTCCGAAAGTTCGGTCAGCTTGGCGCCAAGCTTGGCGAGGTGAAGGCGTGCGACCTTCTCGTCGAGATGCTTCGGCAGGATGTGAACACCCTTTTCATACTGGTCACCCTTGGTGAACAGTTCGATCTGGGCCAGTGTCTGGTTCGTGAACGAAGCCGACATGACGAAGGACGGATGGCCGGTCGCGTTGCCGAGGTTGAGCAAGCGGCCTTCCGACAGGAGGATCATGCGGTTGCCCTTCGGGAACTCGATCAGATCGACCTGCGGCTTGATGTTGGTCCATTTCAGGTTACGCAGGGCGGAAACCTGGATCTCGTTGTCGAAATGGCCGATATTGCCGACGATGGCCATGTCCTTCATCTCGCGCATGTGGTCCATGCGGATGACATCCTTGTTGCCGGTCGTCGTGATGAAGATATCGGCGGACGAAACAACGTCTTCCAGCTGAACGACTTCAAAACCGTCCATGGCGGCCTGCAGGGCGCAGATTGGATCGACTTCCGTGACCTTGACGCGGGCGCCGGCGCCAAGAAGCGAAGCGGCAGAACCCTTGCCGACGTCGCCGTAGCCGCAGACGACGGCAACCTTGCCGGCCATCATCACGTCGGTGCCGCGGCGGATGCCATCGACCAGCGATTCCTTGCAGCCGTACTTGTTGTCGAACTTCGACTTGGTAACCGAATCGTTAACGTTGATCGCCGGGAAGGGCAGCAGGCCCTTGGCGTGCAGCTGGTAGAGACGGTTGACGCCCGTGGTGGTTTCTTCCGTCACACCCTGGATGGCATCGCGCTGCTTGGTGAACCAGCCCGGAGAAGCGGCGAGGCGCTTCTTGATCTGTGCAACGAGGATTTCTTCTTCTTCCGATTCCGGCTTCGAGAGAACGTCCTCACCAGCTTCGGCGCGGGCACCGAGCAGGATGTACATGGTGGCATCGCCGCCGTCATCGAGGATCATGTTGGAAACGCCGCCATCGGCCCACTGGAAGATCTTGTCCGTATAGGTCCAGTAGTCTTCCAGGCTTTCACCCTTGATGGCGAAGACGGGGACGCCCGTTGCAGCAATGGCAGCGGCAGCATGGTCCTGCGTCGAGAAGATGTTGCAGGAAGCCCAGCGAACTTCCGCGCCGAGCGCTGTCAGCGTCTCGATCAGCACAGCCGTCTGGATGGTCATATGCAGCGAGCCGGTGATACGGGCGCCCTTCAGCGGCTTGGACGTGCCGAATTCCTCGCGGGAGGCCATCAGGCCCGGCATTTCTGTTTCCGCAATGATGATTTCCTTGCGGCCGAAATCGGCAAGGCCGATATCTGCAACAACGTAGTCGTTTTTCGTGCTCATGAGTATCTCCGGGCTGGTGCCATGCACGAATACCTGACGTTTTGGCAGGGCCGGGCAGGGCGCACTAGAATTCGCCACTTCCTGCTGTCAGCAGGAAGTTTGTTCCTCAATTATCAGGAAATGCGAAAAGGGGCAACAGGACATAAAGAAGTCTTTATATCTTTATGTGTTCCCGCTCAGGATCAGATTTCTTCGCCGAACTTGTCGGCAACCAGCGCATCGAGTGCGTCGAGCGCTTCCTGTGCCTGTCGGCCACTGGAGGTGACGGAAACCGAACAGCCGGTGCTGGCGGCCAGCATCATCAGGCCCATGATCGAGGTGCCGCCGACGGTCATGCCGTCCTTCGAGACGTGAATCTCGGCATCGTAGCCCTCAACCGTCTGGACGAACTTGGCAGAAGCGCGGGCATGCAATCCGCGTTTGTTGACGATCAGAAGGTCACGGGAAAGGGTCACGACCGACGCCCCGTTATTTGCCACTGAGGACACGGCTTGCGACATTGATATATTTCCTGCCTGCTTCGGACGCTTCGACGAGTGCCTTGTCCATATCGCTTTCGCCACGGACGCCGGCCAGTTTGATCAGCATGGGAAGGTTGACTCCGGCAATAACCTCGACGGTGCCACTCTGCATCACCGAGATTGCCAGGTTGGACGGCGTGCCGCCGAACATATCTGTGAGGATGATGACACCATTGCCTTCGTCGGCTGCGAGAACAGCGTGCAGGATGTCCTGCCGGCGCTGATCCATATCATCCTCGGGGCCGATGCAGACAGTCTCGATTGACTTTTGCGGACCAACGACATGCTCCAGCGCATGACGAAACTCTTCAGCTAGCTTGCCGTGTGTGACAAGCACAAGTCCGATCATGGTGTCTTCGCTCCAACTGCATCTGCAAATCTATAAGGAGGGTCAGATATCGCAACGCAGCAATTTCGTCCACCTTTAGGGCGGCCATCTTGGCAAGGAAAAGGCGAATGGCAAGTTAAAAATCCGGAAATGCTGCCTTAAAAGGCATCAATGTCCTTGAAAATTGGCATTTTGAGGTAAAATAAGCCGCAAAATTTCAAAAGAATTCAAGCCTTCGGCCAAGGGAAGGCGATACAAAGGTAAAAAATCACCGGAGGGCAAAGAAAACCTCTCATTTTCCGGGGGTAAACGTGGCTCAAACGGCGGTTTGACGGGCAGTATGGCAAAATCAATCACCGCGGCCGGTATCGTCTCGACTGCAACGATCCCAGCGCCACGAACCTCCGCAAGGCCTGCAATCGAGGCCGGACGGCGGCCGATGATACGGCCGTTGCACACGGAAATCAGCACCTGATCGTCAGATACGAGGGCCGCAAACAGCCCGGAATTTCTTGCCGCCGCCATGCAGGAGAGTGCAAGCATCGTCTTGCCTGCACCAGACGGACCGACAAACAAGAAACCCTGGGTTCCGAGCACCACAGCGGTCGCGTGAACATTGACCGCCGGGCTCGTCACGAATGGTTCTCGATCGGAAGCGAAAGGATGAAACGGGCGCCGGTAATCTTGCCGTTCGCATCCAGCATGTTCTCGGCCTTCAGCGAGCCGCCATGGGCCTCGGCGATCTGGCGGGAAATGGAGAGGCCAAGGCCGGAATTCTGGCCAAAATCCTCGCCATCCGGCCGGTCCGTGTAGAAGCGCTCGAAGATGCGGTCGATGTCTTCGGCCTGGATGCCCGGTCCGTTATCCTCGACATAGATGATGCAGCGGCTGCGCGTCCGGGTCAGGCGCAGGACGATGCGCCCACCCTGGTCCGGAACGAACGACCGGGCATTCTCGATCAGGTTGGTGATGATCTGGCCGATGCGCAACTCATAGCCGCCGACATCGAAGCGCGCCTTCGGATTGTCCTTACGCTCGACGGCGAAGCTCAGTTCGACAACCTTCTTGCCGCTGCGGATCTGCCGGGAAAGATCGACAAGGCCACCGAGCAGCTTTTCCAGATCGACGGCCTTTGCGTCGCTGCGGGCAAGCTCCGCATCGAGCCTTGAGGCATCGGAGATATCGCTGATCAGCCGGTCAAGACGGCGCACGTCATGCTGGATGACATCCATCAGCCGCTTCTTGGAATCGTCTGTACGGGCGAGTGGCAGCGTTTCGACGGCGCTGCGCAGCGAAGTCAGCGGGTTCTTAAGCTCGTGGCTGACATCGGCGGCAAAATTCTCGATCGCGGCAATACGGTCATAGAGCGCTGTGGTCATTTCGCGCAGCGCCACGGACAGGTTGCCAATCTCGTCCTGACGCGAGGAGAAGTCAGGGATTTCCTCACGCTCCTTGGCGCCGCCACGCCGCACGCGGATGGCAGCCGCCGACAGGCGCCGCAAGGGGTTGGCAATGGTGCTCGACAACAACAGCGACAGGATGACGTTGACGAGCGCTGCAACGCCGAACACGCGGATGATGGCCAGCCGCTCGGCGTGAACGATCTTGTCGATATCGCCCGCCTGCGTCGACAGCAGCAGCACACCGAGAACCGCACGAAAACGCTGGACGGGTACGGCGACGGAGACGATTAGCTCGCCTTTTTCGGTGACGCGCACCACGGCGCCGCGCACGCCGGTCAGCGCATTCATGACTTCGGGATAGATCGCGCCGTTGCCGCCTGGTGGCTCCTTGTAGAGCGGCAGGTTGCCCGGCTGCAGCACACGATTGAACCAGGAGTTCAGCCGTTCGGACCATGTCACGGGTTCTGGCTCGATCGGCGGCAGGTCGAAGCGCAGCACCTGGCCGCCGGTATAAAGGTGACGGGAATCCAGGAGAAGATCGGCGTCTGCATCGAACAGACGGGCGCGGGTACGGGTCGGCGAGATCAGCCGCCGCAGCACCGGTGCCACGCGTTCCTGGTTGATCGGGAATTCGAGGTCTTCGTCGCTTGGCAGCGGTGTGATGCTCTGCCCGGCCTGCAATTCAAGCAGCTTTTCGGGATCGATGGTGATCGAATTGGTATCGACGGAAGCGGACGCGGCGATCGCGCCGGCGATGATTTCCCCTTGTGTCAAAAGGCTTTCGACGCGCGCGTCAATCAGCCCTTCGCGAAACTGGTTCAGATACATGATGCCGCCGACGAGGACGACAAGCGCAACGAGATTGAAAAACAGGATACGGCGCGTCAGGCTGGAAAAGACAGCATTGCCGAAGATGCGGCGAATCAACGTGAAGGGATGCGCCCACTTCCGGCCGGAAGCCGCCCGCGTTTCGCCCTCATCCATATCGATGTTTCGCAAGACTTCGACCAAGCCTTCAACTCCCGCTTTCGCGGCCCCTGTCAATCAATTGCAGCTTTGCTGCGGTTCCGATGGCAGACCCGGCTGCCGTCCGCCCGAGAGCAGAATGGAGATTACGCCCTTGCGTCTCTCTTTGGCGCGGAGCCGTATCATACAGCTCCGCCCTTGACCACGCCAGACTTGCACCCCGCGGCGACATCCGGCTTAGCGGGAGACAAGACCCGGCCTCAGGCCGATTCGCGGAAGCGGTAGCCAACGCCGTAAAGCGTTTCGATCATATCAAAGTCGTTATCGACCATCTTGAACTTCTTGCGCAGCCGCTTGATGTGGCTGTCGATGGTGCGGTCGTCGACATAGACCTGTTCGTCATAGGCAGCATCCATCAAGGAATCGCGGCTCTTCACCACGCCCGGGCGTTGGGCCAGCGAGTGCAGGATCAGGAACTCGGTCACCGTCAGGGTCACAGGCTCGTTCTTCCAGGTGCATGTGTGGCGTTCCTGGTCCATCGATAGCTGGCCGCGCTCCAGCGAGCGTGCCTGGATGTCCGCGGCACTCTTGGCTGCGCCGCTGCCGGTGCTTGCGGCAGCCGCAGCTTCCCGGTTGGCGGAACGGCGCAGGATCGCCTTGACGCGCTCGACCAGCAATCGCTGCGAGAAAGGCTTGGTGATGAAATCGTCGGCGCCCATCTTCAAGCCGAAAAGCTCGTCGATCTCTTCATCCTTTGAGGTCAGGAAGATCACCGGAATATCGGATTTCTGCCGCAGACGGCGCAAAAGCTCCATGCCGTCCATGCGCGGCATCTTGATATCGAAGATCGCCAGTTGTGGCGGCCGCGCAAGCAGACCGTCGAGAGCCGAGGCACCGTCGGTATAGGTTTCGACCTTGTAGCCCTCTGCCTCCAGTGCAATCGACACCGAGGTCAGGATATTCCGGTCGTCATCGACAAGTGCAATCGTCTGCATCGTATAGGGCTCCACCATTTCGCTGCGTCTCCGAGGCCGGCCCGGTTGTCCGGGCTCTGCTGCGGTTAGACGCGTTTCATGAGTATAAAGGTGGAACAAATTGTGGCGAAGGAAATAGCAAAAGCAATCGGACCGGGTGAAAGATGTGTCTTTCAACGAAAAAAGGCCATTCAAAAAGCACCGATTCAACCGATTAAAAAAGCGATATTTTCTTTTAAATCGATTAATATACTGAAATCATTATATTTTTTACGACAGCAATCTTGTCTTTTCTCCCCGGTCCTTCTATGGTTGCTAACATTCAACGTTCTGTCAGCAAACCACGGAGGAAAGCTGGACCATGCAGGAACTCGGCATTCGCAACCCATCCCTTGGGCTGGAATCAATCGGCTTTAACAACCTGGATGTGGTTCGCTACAACTTTGGCACCGCTGAACTCTATGAGGAAATCTTGCGCCGCAGCGAAGCGCAGCTGACCGCAGACGGTGCCGTGCGTGCCTTGACGGGCCAGCACACCGGCCGTTCACCGAAGGACAAGTTCGTCGTTCGCGACGAAAAAACCACGGACGAAATCTGGTGGGACAACAACAATGCAATGTCGCCTGACCATTTTGCGGTGCTGCATCAGGACATGCTCGATCATGCCAAGGGCAAGTCGCTCTATGCGCAGGATCTGATCGGCGGTGCCGATGCCGAAAATGCCCTTCCGACGCGTGTCATCACCGAGTTCGCTTGGCATTCCCTGTTCATCCGTAATCTTCTGATCCGCCCGGAAAAGGCAGCACTCGCCGCCTTCACGCCGAAGCTGACGATCATCGATCTGCCGGATTTCAAGGGCAATCCAGCCCGCCACGGTTGCCGCACGGAAACGGTGATCGCCTGCAACTTCACCAAGGGCATCATTCTGATCGGCGGCACGTCCTATGCCGGCGAGATGAAGAAGGCCGTCTTCACCATGCTCAACTACCTGCTGCCGGCCAAGCGCGTCATGCCGATGCATTGCTCCGCCAATGTTGGCCCGGATGGGGACGCAGCGGTGTTCTTCGGTCTTTCCGGCACGGGCAAGACGACGTTGTCTGCCGATCCCAAGCGCACGCTGATCGGTGACGACGAGCACGGCTGGGGCGAGCACGGCATCTTCAATTTCGAAGGTGGCTGCTATGCCAAGACCATTCGCCTTTCGGCCGAAGCCGAGCCGGAAATTTTCGAAACCACGCGCCGCTTCGGCACCGTGCTCGAGAATGTCGTGCTTGACGCAAATCGGGTTCCTGATTTCAATGATGGTTCGCTGACGGAAAACACCCGTTGCGCCTATCCGCTGGATTTCATCCCGAATGCCAGCAAGAGCGGCACGACAGGTCACCCCGGTACGATCATCATGCTGACGGCGGATGCCTTCGGTGTCATGCCGCCGATCGCGCGTCTGACGCCGGATCAGGCCATGTACCACTTCCTCTCCGGCTACACGGCAAAGGTTGCCGGTACCGAGAAGGGGGTGACCGAACCGGAAGCGACGTTCTCGACCTGCTTCGGCGCGCCGTTCATGCCGCGTCATCCATCCGAATACGGCAATCTGCTCAAGGCCCTGATCGCCGAACACGGTGTCAATTGCTGGCTGGTCAACACCGGCTGGACCGGCGGCGCTCATGGCACCGGCCACCGCATGCCGATTAAGGCGACGCGCGCACTGCTGGCCGCTGCCCTTGATGGTTCGTTGGCCTCTGCCGAATTCCGCACGGACAGCAATTTCGGCTTTGCCGTGCCGGTTTCGGTTTCGGGCGTTGACAGCAGCATCCTTGATCCCCGCTCCACCTGGAGCGATGGTGCTGGCTATGACGCGCAGGCCCGCAAGCTGGTCGATATGTTTGTCGCCAACTTCGCCAAGTTCGAAAGCCATGTCGATGGCGGCGTCCGGGATGCAGCCCCCGGCGTGAAGCTCGCAGCCGAATAAATCAGCCCTCACAGAGGGTTGCAGACGATGATTCACGTGAAACCCGGCGCGAAAGTGCCGGGTTTTTGCGTTGCGGGCGGGTTCCTGCGTTTTCAAGGCTGCCGTCGTGTGAGATAGAGCGAGGGAAGGGAAGAAACGTCATGGCCAGCGATCCGCTGTATATCAACGATAGAATTGTCATCGCCGGCTGGGAGCTGACCGAGCAATTCGTGCTGGCCGGAGGTCCCGGCGGACAGAACGTCAACAAGGTTTCGACCGCCGTCCAGCTTTTCTACGGGATTGCCGCTTCCCCCGCCTTGCCCGAGCGCGTCCGCGACAACGCCATCAAGCTTGCCGGGCGCAAGGTCTCCAAGGACGGCGTGCTGATGATCGAGGCGAGCCGGTTTCGTAGCCAGGAGCGCAACCGCGAGGATGCCCGCGAACGGCTGAAGGAACTGATCCTGAAGGCTGCCGAGCCGCCACCGCCGCCGCGGCGCAAGACCAAGCCGACCAAAGGTTCGATCGAGCGGCGGCTGAAGGCAAAGACCGGACGCGGCGAAGTCAAGAAGATGCGCGGCCGCCCGGAAAATGATTGATTGCCGCAATTTTCATCCAGGCCTTGTTTTTTTCCCATCACTGCACTCTGTTAGGGTTGAAGAAACCCGCAAAAGGAGATGCGCCATGGGTCTGTTCAGCTTTATCAAGAATGCCGGTAAGAAACTCGGCATCGGCGGCGATGATGATGCGCCGGATGTCGAAGCGGTAAAGAAGGAACTGGCTTCGCATGACCTCGGCACCGACAAGGTGGATGTTGCGGTCGAGGGCGACAAAATCGTGCTCACTGGCGTGGTGAAGGATCAGTCCGCCTTTGA
Organism: Rhizobium sp. PL01; assembly: GCF_033447125.1. Classification (NCBI taxonomy): domain Bacteria; kingdom Pseudomonadati; phylum Pseudomonadota; class Alphaproteobacteria; order Hyphomicrobiales; family Rhizobiaceae; genus Rhizobium; species Rhizobium sp. PL01. Next base: position 343,666 of record NZ_JAWQUM010000006.1, read on the forward strand.
AAAGGCCGTCGTCGCCGTCGGCAACACGCTGGGTATTTCGAAGGTAGAAGCAGCGGAACTCAAGGTCGCCGATGGCGCTGCCGCACCGGCACCAGCCAAGGAACCGGTCTTCTATACGGTGAAGAAGGGCGACAACCTCTGGAAGATCGCCGAATCGCAGTACGGCAAGGGCAAGGGCGCTAAAAACCCGATCATCTTCGAAGCCAACAAGCCGATGCTCACCCATCCGGACAAGATTTATCCCGGCCAGGTCCTGCGCATTCCGGCCCTGGATCAGGCCTGATCATGAAAACAGCTGGCGCAGTCCTGTCGATCTTTGTTGCCGTCCTGATGATGGTAGTGAGCGGGCCTGCGCTGGCCCTGACGTTCCGTGAGCCTGCCAAGGGCTCAGCGGAGCGCGCTGCCATCATGGATACCCTGCGCCCAGCCGTTGAAGCGGAAATGCGCGGCCCGGTCGAATTTGTGGTCACAACCATTCGAGTCACGCCAAACTGGGCCTTCGTCCAGGTCGAGCCACAAAGACCGGGTGGCGGCGTGATCGATCCCGAGGAAACCGGATTTGCTGGAGACGCCGACATGATGGATGGGCTGACGGTCTATGGCCTGATGGGCTTCCAGGCAGGACGCTGGAACCTGATCGATCATATGGTAGGGCCGACGGATGTCGGTTATGCCGTTTGGCAGCAGCGCTACGGCGTACCGGCCGCGTTGCTCGGCTTGGAATAGGCACCTCGATGCAAGTTCTGCCCAAGGGTATCCGGCATATTCCGGGTTTTCTGGATCGGGAAAAGCAGGAGGCCCTGGTCGAGACCATTCGCGCTGTTGTAAGCGAAGCTCCGCTCTATGTGCCCGCCATGCCGCGCACGGGAAAACCGATGTCCGTGCGTATGACCAATTGCGGCACGCTCGGCTGGGTCACGGACAAGGAGCGCGGTTATCGCTATCAGGCCGGGCATCCGGCGACCGGCAGGCCGTGGCCCGCTATGCCCGAAGCACTCCTCGATATCTGGCATACGGTTTCCGGTTCGGCCAAGGAGCCCGAGGCCTGCCTCGTCAATTTCTATGCCGACGATGCCCGCATGGGCCTGCATCAGGATCGCGACGAAAAGGACCTGGAAACACCAGTCCTATCGATTTCACTGGGGGATAGTTGCCTGTTCCGGGTTGGCGGTACCGAGAAAGGTGGCCGGACCCTGTCGTTCAAGCTGTCGAGCGGCGATATCGTCGTCCTTGGCGGCGAGGGACGTCTCGCCTTCCACGGCGTCGACAAGATCTATCCCGGCACGTCGACACTTCTGAAGAATGGCGGCCGGATCAACCTGACGCTGCGCCGCGTCACGATTTGAGCCTCAAAGCTTGCGCAGCGCGACGGTTTCGGTGAGGTGATTCGGCCCCTTCTGCAGGATCAGGTCGGCCCGCGGGCGCGTCGGCAGGATGTTCTGGCGCAGGTTCTTCAGGTTGATGTTCTGCCAAAGCCCTTCGGCGATCACCAAGGCTTCTTCCTCGCTCACCTGCGCATAGCGCTTGAAGAAGGAGTCCGGATTGCGGAAAGCGGTCTGGCGCAGCCGCATGAAACGGTTGACGTACCAGGTGTGGATCAGGCTTTCCTCGGCGTCGATATAGATCGAGAAATCGAAGAAATCCGAGACCATCGGCACGATCTTGCCGTCAGCGGGCAGATTGCGCGACTGCAGGACGTTGATACCCTCGAAAATCAGGATGTCCGGACGGTCAACGACCTGGAACTGGTCGGGCAACACGTCATAGGTCAGGTGCGAATAGGTCGGCGCCTGGACATTCGGCTGGCCCGCTTTGATCGCCGACAAGAAGCGTAAGAGCGCGCCAATATCGTAGCTTTCCGGAAAACCCTTGCGGTCCATCATGTTTTCCCGCAGCAGCGTCGCGTTGGGATAGAGGAAACCGTCGGTGGTCACCAGATCGACCTTCGGGCTCGATGGCCAGCGCGACAGAAGCTCGGCCAGAATACGCGCCGTTGTCGACTTGCCGACGGCAACGGAGCCGGCAATGCCGATGACGAAAGGGGTCTTGGCGTCGTTCGACATGCTGAGGAACCGCTGGCGCTGGGCAAACAGCCGCTGCGAGGATTCCACATGCGTGGACAGAAGGCGCGATAGCGACAGGTAGATGCGCCTGACTTCGCTGAGATCGATCGGGTCATTCAGCGACCGCAGCCGCTGGACTTCATCGGCCGACAGCGTCAGCGGTGTATCCGCCCGGAAATGCGACCATTCCTCCGCCGAAAAGAACCGGTAGGGCGAATAGTCCTTGTTGTTGAAGTGATCCGGAATATCGGCCGGCGCGATGTCTTTGGCGACGATTGTCATGACGTGTCTACCGGCTTGCCTTTTCCTGGAGCCCCGACTGGCTGGTCCGCCGGTCAAGCTCATCCATCACATCTTGCAACGGAATATCAGCAATTTTCAATACGACCATCAGATGATAGATCAGATCGGCACTCTCGGCGACAAGGTTGGCGCGATCGTTGCTGATGGCGGCGATCACGGTCTCCACGGCTTCCTCACCGAGTTTCTTGGCCGCCTTTGCCTGCCCATGGGCGACGAGTTTGGCGGTCCAGGATTCGTCCGGTGAGGCCTTGGCCCGCGCGGCGACGATCGCTTCGAGATCGGAAAGGCTGAAATTGCTCATCTGTTTTCCGTCCTGCCGCTCAGTCGAGCCGCATGGCAATGCCATGCTCTGCCATATAGCGCTTGGTTTCGCCGATGCTATAGGTGCCGAAATGGAAGATCGAAGCGGCCAGAACCGCCGTCGCATGGCCGTCGCGAATGCCTTCGACCATATGATCGAGCGTTCCGACGCCGCCCGAAGCGATGACGGGCACGGACACGCGGTCAGCAATGGTGCGGGTCAGCGCGATATCATAGCCGGCTTTCGAACCGTCGCGATCCATCGAGGTCAAAAGCAGTTCGCCAGCGCCGAGCTTCACCATCTTCTCGGCAAACGTGACAGCATCGATGCCGGTTGCCTGACGGCCGCCATGGGTGAAGATTTCCCAGCGGTCCTCTTCGCCGGGCTTCGATACTTTCTTGGAGTCGATCGAGACGACGATGCACTGGTTGCCGAACTTGTCGGCCGCTTCGGCGACAAAATCCGGATTGCTGACGGCGGCCGAATTGATCGATACCTTGTCGGCCCCGGCCAGCAGAAGCTTGCGGATGTCGGCCACGGTGCGCACACCGCCACCAACGGTCAGCGGCATGAAACAATGATCGGCGGTGCGTGCAACGACATCGAAGATCGTGTCGCGATTGTCGGAAGAAGCGGTAATGTCGAGGAAACAAAGTTCGTCGGCACCGGCAGCGTCATAGGCCTTTGCCGATTCGACGGGATCACCGGCATCGATCAGATCAAGGAAGCTGACCCCCTTGACGACACGGCCGTCCTTGACGTCGAGGCAGGGGATAACGCGGGCTTTGAGGGTCATGCCGCTTTTCCTTTCGCGTTCCGGATAAGCGACAGCGCCTCAGCCGGATCGATCCGCCCATCATAAAGCGCCCGGCCGGAGATCGCACCTTCGAGTTTGGCCGCATCCGGCTGAACCATACGCCGGATATCGTCCATCGAGGCGAGGCCACCCGAGGCGATGACCGGGATGGAGACCGCATCAGCGAGTTCCAGCGTCGAATCCCAGTTGATGCCGGTCAGGATGCCGTCGCGGTCGATATCGGTATAGATGATCGCCGAAACGCCGGCCCCTTCGAATTTCCGCGCCAGCTCGATGACACCGAGTTCGGAGGCTTCCGCCCAGCCCTCGACCGCAACCTTGCCGCCCTTGGCATCGATGCCGACGGCGACCTTACCGGGGAATTTTTTGCAGGCCTCGATGACCAGCGCCGGATCGCGCACGGCAACGGTGCCGAGAATGACGCGGGCGAGGCCGCGTGACAGCCAGTTTTCGATATGATCGAGCGTGCGAATGCCACCACCCAGCTGAACCGGGTTCTTGGTCGCCTTGAGGATCGCATCCAGAGCAGCACCGTTGACGGTTTCACCGGCAAATGCGCCGTTGAGATCGACCACGTGCAGCCATTCAAACCCCTGATCTTCGAAGGCCTTGGCTTGCGCGCCGGGGTCCGGATTGTAGACGGTCGCCTGTTCCATGTCGCCGAGCTTGAGGCGCACGCACTGGCCGTCTTTGAGATCGATAGCAGGAAAAAGGATCATGTCAGGGCTTCCAGCGCAGGAAATTCGAAATAAGGGCGAGGCCGAGCGTCTGGCTCTTTTCCGGATGGAATTGCGCCCCGGCCTTGTTGCCGCTGGCAACGAACGCCGTCACCGTGCCGCCATAGGTCGTGGTGGCAATCAGGTCGTCCGGATCTTCGACGGCCAAATGGTAGGAATGGACGAAATAGGCGTGCAGCCCGTCCTCACCAGTAGTGATGCCGTCAAACAGCGCATGTGGCTTGTTCAACGTCAGCGTATTCCAGCCGATCTGAGGGATTTTCAGGGTGGGATCAGCAGGAACGATTTCGACGACGTCACCCTTGATCCAGCCGAGGCCCTGCGTGGTGGTCTTTTCAAGGCCACGCGCGGACATCAGCTGCATGCCGACGCAAATGCCAAGGAATGGCCGGGCGGACTTTTCGACCGCCTCCGACAATGCTTCGCGCATGCCGTCGACTGCATCGAGGCCGCGGCGGCAGTCGGCATAGGCGCCGACGCCGGGCAGAACGATCCGGTCGGCGCTGGCGACGCGGTCTGCCTTGTCGGTCAGCTCGATCGTGGCGTCGATGCCGGCTTCACGGGCGGCGCGTTCGAAGGCTTTCGTGGCCGAGCGCAGATTGCCGGATCCGTAGTCGATGATCGCAACGCGCATCAGCGTTCTCCATAATTTTCAAACAGGCCGACAGCCACGCGACCATCGGCGGGCTTTGCCGCTGCTGTGGGCAGCACGGGCGGTTGCCAGGCCGCTTCGGCCGTACCGACGGCCGTTGCAGCTGTCTCGTGATCGTAGATCATTTCGGCAGTTGCCAGATCGTCGGCGGGGATGATCGATTGCAACGTCCAGCCGTACGCTTGCAGCCGGCTGGCCACAAAGGTCGGGCCTTCGAGGGCGACGAGCAGGCGCAGGGCCAGTTCGATCAGGAAGCCGGAAACGCTGGGCTCTGGGGTCGCAAAAGCGATGAGACCCTGAAGAACTGCGATGGCGATACCCGCCATCCATTGACGCTGGAACAGAAGCCAGACCGCCGGAAAGACGAAGGCAACCCAAGAAAACTTGTCGGCGATGAACCGGGCACTCACGTCATGTCGCGGTGCGCCGGGAGAAGTCAGAACCAGATAAGAGGCCATATCAGCCAACTTTCAAACTGGGCCGGTTAGACCAGCGTACCCTTGGTGGAGGGAACGCGGCCTGCCTGGCGCGGATCAATCTCTGTTGCCGTGCGAAGTACGCGGGCAACGGCCTTGAAGCAGGTTTCGGAGATATGATGGTTGTTGGCGCCGTAGATGTTCTGCACATGCAGCGTGATGCCGCCATGCTGAGCCAGTGCCTGGAAGAACTCGCGCACCAGTTCGGTATCGAATGTGCCGATCTTTGGCGCGGAGAAGTCCACATTCCAGACCAGGAACGGACGTCCGGACACATCGACGGCCGCGCGGGTCATCGTTTCGTCCATGGCAAGATCAAGCGATGCATAGCGGGTGATACCGCGCCGGTCGCCGAGCGCCTTGGAGAGCGCCTGGCCGATGGCGATGCCGGTGTCTTCCACTGTGTGGTGGTCGTCCACATGGCGGTCACCTTCGGCAACGATGTCCATGTCGATCAGCGAATGGCGGGAAAGCTGCTCCAGCATATGGTCGAAAAAGCCGACGCCGGTCGCAATCCGCGACGTACCGGTGCCGTCGATATTGACGGACACGGTCACCGAGGTTTCGTTGGTCTTGCGCGAAACGCTGCCGGTGCGGCTCACTTGCTTGTCGGCCATCAGTTTCTCCCGAATGTAATAGAGCCGCTCCTTATCAGGCGGTGGGCGAAATATCCAGAACTGCCGCCATGATTCTCGCGGATGCGAAACGCAGCCGGATTGGCAAGGGCGAGGGAGCGTGACACGGGCTATTTGCAATCGGCAAAAGGGCTCTTACATAGGTTTCAACAGGGCCGGTGTTCGGCTATCTGAAAGGCCCGGAAGCCGGGCAGGGTGGGTTTCATGACAACGATTATTACCGTCCGCAAGGGCGGACACGTGGTGATGGCGGGCGATGGTCAGGTGAGTCTCGGCCAGACCGTGATGAAGGGCAACGCGCGCAAGGTCCGCCGCCTTGGCAAGGGCGACGTGATCGCCGGGTTTGCCGGCGCAACCGCCGATGCCTTCACGCTTCTGGAACGGCTTGAATCCAAGCTCGAGCAGTATCCGGACCAGCTGATGCGCGCTGCCGTCGAACTTGCCAAGGACTGGCGCACCAACAAATATCTGCGCAATCTCGAAGCGATGATGCTGGTGGCCGACAAGTCGATCACGCTGGCAATCACCGGCAATGGCGATGTTCTTGAGCCGGAACACGGTACGATCGCCATCGGCTCGGGTGGCAATTATGCCTTCGCCGCGGCACGGGCACTCATGGATACCGACAAGTCAGCCGAAGAGATCGCTCGCCGGTCGATGGAAATCGCCGCCGACATCTGCGTCTACACCAATGGCAATATCGTCGTGGAAACGCTCGACGCAGCGTAACCGCGAGGACGTTCGGCGTAACCGGCTTATTTTTGAAAGAAGATCATGACCACATTTTCACCCCGCGAAATCGTGTCGGAGCTCGACCGGTTCATCATCGGCCAGCACGATGCCAAGCGCGCCGTCGCCATCGCGCTGCGCAACCGCTGGCGCCGCCAGCAGCTCTCGGATGAGCTGCGTGACGAAGTCATGCCGAAGAATATCCTGATGATCGGCCCGACCGGTGTCGGCAAGACGGAGATTTCCCGCCGTCTCGCCAAGCTTGCCGGTGCGCCCTTCATCAAGGTCGAGGCAACGAAATTCACCGAAGTCGGCTATGTCGGTCGTGACGTCGAGCAGATCATCCGCGACCTCGTCGAGGTCGGCATCGGTCTGGTGCGCGAAAAGAAACGCGCCGACGTCAAGGCCAAGGCACATCTGAATGCCGAAGAGCGGGTGCTTGACGCGCTGGTCGGCGCGACGTCCTCGCCGGCCACACGCGACAGTTTCCGCAAGAAGTTGCGGGCCAACGAAATGGATGACAAGGAAATCGACATCGAGATAGCCGATACGGCGACGCCCGGCGGCGGTTTCGAAATCCCCGGCATGCCGGGTGCCAATATCGGCGTCTTGAACCTGTCGGAAATGTTCGGCAAGGCGATGGGCCAGCGCACCAAGAAGGTTCGCACCACGGTCAAGGAAAGCTACGGCATCCTGATCAACGACGAATCCGACAAGCTGCTCGACAACGAAGAGATCCAGCGCGAAGCTGTTCGCTCGGCGGAGAATGACGGCATCGTCTTCCTCGACGAGATCGACAAGATCGCTGCCCGCGATGGCGGCATGGGTGCCGGTGTTTCACGTGAAGGCGTACAGCGCGACCTGTTGCCGCTCGTCGAAGGCACGACGGTGGCAACGAAATATGGCCCGGTGAAAACCGACCATATCCTGTTCATCGCATCCGGCGCCTTCCACGTTTCCAAGCCATCGGATCTTCTGCCGGAACTGCAGGGGCGTTTGCCGATCCGCGTCGAGCTGAAGGCGCTGACCAAGGAAGACTTCCGCCGCATCCTGACGGAAACCGAAGTTAGCCTGATCCGTCAGTACAAGGCGCTTCTGGAAACCGAAGGTGTCAATCTGGACTTCACCGAAGACGCACTCGATGCGTTGGCGGATGTTGCGGTCAAGCTCAACACCAGCGTTGAAAATATCGGTGCGCGGCGTCTGCAGACGGTGATGGAGCGCGTGCTGGACGAGATCTCCTATGCCGCTCCGGACAAGTCCGGCGAGGCGCTGACGATCGATGCGGATTACGTCCAGAAGCACGTCGGCGATCTCGCCGCCAATACGGACCTGTCGCGTTACATTCTGTAAATTTGCAACGGCCGTTTGTTAACGATTGGGGCACTTGCTATAATGGCAGGTGCCCTTGTTGTTTGTGATACCCATACGCGATAAGGCTTTCGCCGGTGCCGGGCACAATTCCGGCACGATTTTGCCGCATGCGTTCCGGCACATCCGGAACGTCAAGATTGGTTCACAGGAAACATAGCGTGCGCCCTATCCTTCAAATGCTTTTCGTCGCGGCCATGATTGCCGTCACCGGCCCCGCTTTGGCGGATGGCATTCGTGTGGTGCCCGAGGGCAATCGCTACCAGGAGCAACCGGGCGTTCCCGGCGCTTCGGTGCGGCGGACCAAGGCTGGCCGGACGTCTTTCGATGCGAAATACGACAAGGTGCGCAATCTGCTGGCCAATGACAGCAAGCTGATGGGCAAGATCAAGTCGACAGCACGCGCCTATGGCATCGACCCGATCCACATGATCGGCGCGATCGTCGGCGAGCATACGTACAATGTCGATGCCTATGACCGGCTGCAGTCCTATTACGTCAAGGCCGCCGCCTATGCCGGCGACAGTTTCCGCTTCGGTTATGAGGGCGAAACGGTGGCGCAATTCGTGGCGCGGCCGGAGTTTTCCAAATGCGCGGCCAAGAAAAGTTCCTATGCGCTCTGGAGCTGCCGCGAAAGCGTCTGGGACAGCCAGTTCCGTGGCAATACGGTCGGTGGCACGTCTTATCCGAACAATCGCTTCAGCGCGGTGTTCTTCCAGCCATTCTTTGCCGGCCAGACCTTTGGCCTCGGCCAGATCAATCCTCTGACGGCCCTGATGCTGACCGATATGGTATCGCGCGTGTCCGGCTATGAGCGGCTCGACGAAAACGATGCCGCCGACGTCTACAAGGCGATCATGGATCCTGATCAGTCGCTCGCCTATATGGCCGCCTCGATCCGCCACTCGATCGACGCCTACAAGTCGATCGCCGGCATGGATATTTCCGACAATCCCGGCATCACCTCGACGCTCTACAATGTCGGCAATCCCGACCAGCGCGCGGCGGCTCTTGCCGCGAAGAACAAGGGTGGCGCGGTGCAGTGGCCCGAGGAAAATTATTACGGCTGGCTGGTCAACGACAAGCTCGCCGACCTGAAGTCGCTGCTTTAACTTTCCTGAAATCGCCTTATCTTCATGTGAGGATGATCGTTTGCTGCGGTTGACGCCCGGCGGCGCATGGAAAGTATCGTCATGGATATGAGACCCGAACCGTTCGAACCACCAGCACCTATCCCGCGCACGGTGCCGCCGTCGCGTCTCCAGATCATCCGCACGGTGATGCGCAATCCGCTGGAACTGTGGGGCGAGCCTTCTTACACCTTGCCATGGATCGACACGAAGTTCGTTACCCAGCGCACCCTGATCGTCAATGATCCCGACCTCATCCGCTATATCCTCGTCGAGAATGCCGCGAATTACGAAATGTCCAAGGTCCGCCGCCTCATCCTACGGCCGATCCTGCGCGATGGGTTGCTGACGGCTGAAGGCGAGGTCTGGAAGCGGTCGCGCAAGGCCATGGCGCCGGTGTTCACGCCACGCCATGCTTGGGGTTTTGCCAAGCAGATGCTGTCGAAGACCGAGGAATATGCCGACAAATACGACGAAGCAGCCGCAAGCGGTGAAATCGTCAATATCGCCAACGACATGACGGAGCTGACCTATCAGATCCTGTCGGAAACGCTGTTTTCCGGGCAGATCGCTGCCGAGACAGAGGGCTTTGCCGATAGTGTCGAACGGCTGCTGCACCGGATGGGCCGCGTCGATCCGATGGACATTTTGCTGGCGCCGTCCTGGGTGCCACGGCTCACCCGCATCGGCGGCGCCAAGGTGATGGCCGAGTTCCAGGGGATCGTGGCCGAAACCATGGACCAGCGGCGGCGGCTGATGCGGGAGGACCCGGAAGCAGCCCCGCAGGATTTCCTGACATTGCTCCTGCAACTCGAGCGGCCGCAGGGCCTTTCGACCGATGAGATCGCCGATAATATCCTGACTTTCATAGGCGCTGGCCACGAAACCACGGCCCGGGCACTCGCCTGGACGCTCTATTGTATCGCCAATTCTCCGCATATCCGCGAAAACATGGAAGCCGAGATCGACGCGGTTCTGTCGAGCGGAGCCGAGCCGGTCGACTGGCTGGATCTGATGCCGCATGTGCGGGCTTCCTTTGAAGAGGCCATGCGGCTCTATCCGCCGGCCCCCTCGATCAACCGCGCCGCCATCGAAGCGGATTCCTGGATCTCTCCCGAGGGTGAGCGGGTGGATATCCCCAAGGGCATTGCGGTTCTGATCATGCCCTGGACGTTGCATCGTCATGCGCTCTACTGGGACCGGCCACGGGCCTTCATGCCGGAACGCTTCCTGCCGGAAAATCGCGACAAGCTACATCGGTTCCAATACCTGCCGTTCGGTGCCGGACCGCGTATCTGCATCGGCGCGACGTTCGCGCTGCAGGAAGCGGTGATTGCGCTTGGTGTGTTGATGAAACGCTTCCGGTTTGATGTGACGCCTGAGACAAAACCCTGGCCGGTGCAGCGGCTGACCACCCAGCCTAGGGGCGGGCTGCCGATGAAGGTGTCGGTGCGCTGAATGTCTTGCCCGGCGTTTCCGATTGCACGGCCCGGATCGGCGAATCGGAAGCCACAGGCTCCTGCATTTGTTTCTTCGGCCGCTTGATCGTCTTGATCGCCGCGCACGTGGCGTCGCCAACGCCCTCGCAAGGCTTGTAGACGACGATCTCGCTGCCGGCACCATCGTCCCAGACGGCCTGAATGGCCAGCGTCTTTGCCTCGCCGGCCGGCAGCGAGATGTAGATATATTCGTTGGTATCGCTGTCTGGCAGGTTGAACGGGATCTGCGGATTGCATTTGCCAAGCGGAAAACGCTTGTCGAGCGTGTCGGAATTGACCGAATAGCGGATTTCCGAGAGCCGGCAATGCATGGTCTGCAGCGCAGTGAAATAGATCAGCTGCTTGTCGTCGTAATTGCGGAACTGGATCCAGCCGGTCTGCTTGTTGGCGTCGAGCATCGCCTTGTAGATGGCGACATCCGGGAGTACGGGCTTGTACTCTTCTTCGTCATCCGCCTCCTGCGCGAAGGCGGGCAATGAGAGCGCCCCTGCAAACGCGAGGGCCAGAAAGAGCATGCGGGATAAACGGGTCATGCCATGATCCTTGCTTTCTAGCAGTGTCGCGCAGCCTTGGTGCCGATGTCGGCGAAGCGATGGCCTTTCGCTGAAAGATGTCATATCACCTCGTCCATATCCTTTGAAGCCGGGTTTCCGGTGCTATCCGAATGGACACTCTCGTGACTGACCATCTCCTCCTCGGTATCGACACCGGCGGAACCTATACCGACGCGGTTCTTTTCAGTGAAACCCATGGCGTTATCGCCAAGGCAAAGGCGTTGACCACGCGCCACGATCTGTCGGTCGGCATCGCCGGTGCTGTCGAGGCGGTGCTGGAGCAGGCAAAAGCACCGGCATCCGCCATCGGTCTGGTTTCGCTGTCGACGACGCTGGCCACCAACGCGCTGGTTGAGGGACAGGGCGGCCGCGCCGGCCTGGTGATGATTGGTTTTTCCCCGGAAGACCTGAAGCGCGATGGGCTGCAGGACGCGCTGGGGACCGATCCGGTCATCTTCCTGCCCGGTGGCCATAATGTCCATGGCGGCGAGACGCTGCTGGACATGACGCTGCTCGACGAAGCTCTGCCACAGCTCACGACCCAGGTTTCCTCCTTCGCTGTGGCGGGATATTTCGCTGTCCGGAATCCGGCTCACGAACAGCGGGTGCGTGACCGCATCCGCGAAGTGTCGCATCTCCCGGTCACCTGCAGTCATGAGCTGTCCTCGAAGCTTGGCGGTCCGCGCCGGGCTCTGACGACCCTTCTCAACGCCCGCCTCGTCTCGATGATCGACCGGCTGATCGGTGCCTGCGAGGGCTTTCTGAAGGCGCGTGGCATCGATGTGCCGATGATGGTCGTGCGCGGCGACGGCGCGCTGATTTCAGCGGCGGAAGCGCGGTTGCGGCCCATCGAAACCATTCTCTCCGGCCCGGCAGCAAGCCTTGTCGGCGCCCGGCATCTCACTGGCCTCGACAATGCTGTCGTCTCCGATATCGGCGGCACCACCACGGATGTGGCTGTGCTTGACCAGGGACGCCCCCGCCTGGATGGCGAAGGCGCTGTCGTCGGCGGTTTCCGCACCATGGTCGAGGCGGTGGCCATGCGCACATTCGGGCTCGGCGGTGATTCGGAAGTCCGTATCAACGATCGCGGGCTGCAAGCGAAGATCGATCTCGGCCCGCGCCGGTTTCTGCCCCTCAGCCTTGCAGCCGTCGAACATGAGGCTGCCGTTATTTCCGTGCTCGAGCGCCAGCTGCGCACCGCTCATGTCGGCCGCTACGATGGCCGTCTGGCCGTGCGAACCGGGCTTCCCGATCATCTGGCAAGCGGCCTGCAGCCGCAGGAACTGGCCCTGTACGAGCGGATTGGCGCGGTGCCGGTGGCCTTGGAGGGCCTTTTGACCAGCACCTTGCAGAAGGCGACGCTGGACAGGCTGGTGGCGCGGGGCCTCGTCCATATCTGTGGTCTTACCCCGTCCGACGCCATGCATGTGCTGGGGCGGCAGAACCAGTGGAATGCAACGGCAGCCCGGCTGGGTGCAGAGCTTGCCGCGCGGGTGAAAGATGGCTCGGGCAAGCCGATCGCCGCGTCGGCTGAAGCACTGTCAGAGATGATCGTTGCCCGGCTCACCCGCCAGTCTGCCGAGGTCATTCTCTCTTCCTGTCTGGCGGAAGATGGCGCGGCCATCGATCCTGCCGTGTCGCTTGCCGTCGATCGGGCGCTAAAGCGTGAACCGGGCATCGTCGCCTTTTCGCTGTCTCTCGATCGTCCGCTGGTGGGTCTCGGCGCATCTGCGCCGGTCTATTATCCGGCTATCGCAGAGATGCTCGGCGCCGAATCGTCGATACCCGCGGAAGCGGGGGTTGCCAATGCCGTCGGCGCTATCGTCGGGCAGGTAAGAGCCTCGGTAACAGTGTTTGTTTCGGCGCCGGAAGAGGGTATCTTCATCGTCAACGGTGCCGGTCCGAGCAGCCGCTTCCTGGATCAGGAACAGGCTTTTGGCGCGGCACGTGAGCGGGCTCAAGCCGCCGCCTTGGCATCGGCGCGGTCAAACGGCGCTGACGAGCCAGCTTTGGTGATGCGCGAGGAGATCGATGCGCCGGAAATCGAAGGCAGCCGCAAGCTGGTCGAAGCCCGGTTCACCGCCACAGCCAGCGGCCGCCCGCGCGTGGCGCACATTTGATTTGTTCCATTTTGGAAATAATTCTTCGCATTCTTGCTGGATTGACAGGGAATGAAAGCATGAGAGACTGCGCCCTCTTATATTAAAGCGTTAAATCATGGAGTTGCCGATGGGCCGGATAGAAAAGAATGGTTTGGAAATCGATGCGGATCTGCACGAATTTCTCGTCAAAGAGGCACTGCCCGGCACTGGCGTGAATGTAGACCAGTTCTTCGCCGCCTTCTCGCAGATTGTCCACGACCTCGCCCCGAAAAACCGCGATTTGCTGGCCAAGCGCGACGCGCTGCAGGAAAAGCTCGACAACTGGTACCGTCAGAATGGCGCGCCGGTCGATATGGCGGCCTATGAAGGCTTCCTGAAGGAGATCGGCTATCTCCTGCCGGAAGGTCCGGATTTCACGGTCTCCACCAGCAATGTCGATCCCGAGATCGCCACCATCGCCGGGCCACAGCTCGTCGTTCCCGTGATGAACGCACGTTATGCGCTGAATGCCGCCAATGCGCGCTGGGGTTCGCTCTACGATGCGCTCTACGGCACGGATGCGATTGCCGAGGATGGCGGCGCTGAAAAGGGCAGGGGTTACAACCCGGTTCGCGGCCAGAAGGTCATCGCCTGGGCACGTGGTTTTCTCGATGCCAGCGCGCCGTTGTCGGCAGGCAGCTGGAGCGATGTCACAGGGTTTGCCGTTGATGGCGCATCCTTGTCGATATCGACCGCATCAGGCGCGGTAAAGCTTGCCGATGCCGGTCAGTTCGCCGGCTATCGGGGCGACAAGACCTCGCCATCGCATCTGCTTTTGAAAAAGAACAACCTGCATATCGAGATTGTCATCGACGCGTCGACGGCTACCGGTAAGGACGACGGCGCCAATATCTCTGATGTCATCCTCGAATCGGCCATCACCGCGATCATGGATTGCGAGGATTCGATTGCTGCCGTCGATGCCGAGGACAAGATCGTCGTCTATCGCAACTGGCTGGGCCTGATGCGGGGCGACCTGCAGGAAGAGGTCAGCAAGGGTGGCAAGACGTTTGTCCGCAAGCTTAATCCGGATCTGGGCTTTGCCGCACCGCAGGGTGGAGAGGTTTCGCTGAAGGGCCGCGCGCTGATGCTGGTGCGCAATGTTGGTCACCTGATGACCAATCCGGCGATCCTTGACCGCGATGGCAACGAAGTTCCGGAAGGCATCATGGATGCCATGATCACCGGCCTGATCGCGCTTTACGATATCGGCCCGAACGGCCGCCGGATGAACTCGCGCGAAGGCTCGATGTATGTCGTCAAGCCGAAGATGCATGGACCGGAAGAGGTTGCGTTTGCGTCCGAAATCTTCAGCCGCGTCGAGCAGGCGGTCGGGATGGCGCCGAATACGATGAAGATGGGCATCATGGATGAGGAACGCCGCACCACGGTCAACCTCAAGGAATGCATCCGCGCGGCAAAAGAACGCGTCGTCTTCATCAACACCGGCTTCCTCGATCGCACCGGCGACGAAATGCACACGTCGATGGAAGCGGGCCCAATGATTCGCAAGGGCGATATGAAGCAGGCAGCGTGGATCGCGGCTTACGAAAACTGGAACGTCGATATCGGCCTCGAATGCGGCCTTGCCGGCCACGCGCAGATCGGCAAGGGCATGTGGGCCATGCCGGACCTGATGGCGGCTATGCTGGAACAGAAGATCGCTCATCCGAAGGCCGGCGCCAACACCGCCTGGGTTCCGTCGCCAACAGCCGCGACCCTGCACGCGACCCACTATCACAAGGTCGATGTTGCAGCCGTTCAGGCAGGCCTGAAGAGCCGGGTACGGGCAAAACTCAGCGATATTCTCTCCGTTCCGGTCGCATCGCGGCCGAACTGGACGGCAGCGGAAATCCAGCGCGAGCTGGACAACAACGCGCAAGGGATTCTCGGCTATGTGGTCCGCTGGATCGATCAGGGCGTCGGCTGCTCCAAGGTGCCGGACATCAACAATATCGGCCTGATGGAAGACCGCGCCACGCTGCGCATCTCCGCCCAGCATATGGCCAACTGGCTGCATCATGGCGTGGTGACCGAGGCGCAGATCGTCGAAACGATGAAGCGTATGGCAGCCGTCGTCGATGGCCAGAATGCCGGTGATGCGGCCTACACGCCGATGGCCGGCAATTTCGACGGTTCCATCGCCTTCCAGGCAGCGCTCGAACTGGTCTTGAAGGGCCGTGAGCAGCCGAACGGCTACACCGAGCCGGTCCTGCACCGCCGCCGTCTGGAACTGAAGGCAAGTCAGGCCGCTTAATCGGCCGTTTCGGAAGGCTTCCCTGTTCCACGTGAATCGCGCGGGAATACTGGAAGCCGCCCAAAGCCCCTTCTTCTCCCCAGCGGGGAGAAGTGCCGAATGCCGTGAGGCGATGAGGGGAGACACACGTCAATGTGCATCTCCCCTCATCCGGCCCTCTGGGACCACCTTCTCCCGTGTTCGGAAAAGGAGGTGCCTCGAAAAAAATCATCCCCGCTTTTCCCCGCCTCGAAAATACCGGTCATACTGTTCGAGCCTCCACCGCCGGAGTGTTGCGCGAGACGGTCGTGGACAGGAGGAGGCTGGTGCCCGTCGTCATGGCCGTAACGTGCGGTTCTGCAGGCGGGGGTTGGTGCCCGGGCGGGAAACCGCCTTAAAAACGTCTCCCCCGCGGTTTCCAGGCTGCGGTTTGGTTTAGCCATGCAAGTTCTGGCGCAAAGGCCGGGATGCGGCGAGACAAGGGCCGCCATTCGTAGGGGCCGGAAGCCCTGAAACAAGCCAAAGGCCACGCGGAAGCGGAGCCATGTTAAAATTGTTTCGAGAGGCCCCGCATCCGCGTGCGCTCTCCATGTTCTTTGAAAATCGCAGGCGGTTTCCCGCCGTGCGCATGCGAACCCGTATCGAAAAGAGAAGCCCGCGAGACGATCTGCCGGTAACGTGCAGGTCCGGAATCAAAAATCCCCGGGCAAGCCGGGGATTTGAAAGTGTCTGCGATGAATAGTTAGTCTCGTTACTGCTGAACGATGACGTGGGTGTTCTTGCCTGGACGAACGCGGGCGTAGAGGTCGATGATGTCCTGGTTGATCATGCGGATGCAGCCGGACGAAGCGGCGGTGCCGATCGAGGCCCATTCCGGCGAACCGTGGATGCGGAACAGCGTGTCCTTGCCTTCATCGTTGAACAGATACATGGCGCGCGCGCCGAGCGGGTTGCGCAGGCCTGGACCCATGCCGTTCTCGACATACTGGGCAACGTCCGGCTTGCGTACGGCCATTTCCTTCGGCGGATGCCATGTTGGCCATTCCTGCTTCCAGGCGACGTAGGCGCGGCCTTCCCATGCGAAACCGGCCTTGCCGACGCCAATGCCGTAGCGAACAGCCTTGCCGCCGGGCAGCACGAAGTAAAGGAAGCGGTTCGGCGTATTCACGATGATCGTGCCGGGCTTTTCAGCCGTGGCGTAATCGACGATCTGGCGGTGAAAGCGCTCGTTGACCTTGTTGATCGGGATCGCCGGCAGGGCGTAGCCATGATCCTCGACTGGGCCGTAGCCGTCCGAGAAAATCTGGTTGGTCGCGACTTTTTCGCCGAGGGGAGCGATCGGCGCGGTGGAGCAACTGGCCAAAGCGAGAGTGGCCGCGAGGCTGCACAGCAGGAATGCATTGCGGAGGCGCATGGGGATCTCTTAAAATGAGGCAAAGAATATCTGGGTCGTCTCGACCACCAGTGATTATGGTTTATTTGCGATTCCCGCCTGATTGCAAGGGAATGCGTTGCGGCATTTTTTTGCGGCAGTGCAAATTCCCGGCGGATTGTTTTTTTGCAACAAAAGCGGTCGTGTGAGACAGTTTAAAGTATGGCGATTCTTTCTATCCACAATGATAGTCCCTTGATCGACGGCCGGCAGTCGCAACGTGCGCTGATGGTCCGCCGCGGTGTGCAGCGTTACCTGCATGAATTGCGGCATGCGGTGCTGCCGGAACTGACGCTGGCCAGTGGCAGGCGTGCCGATCTGATTTCCATTTCGCCGAAAGGTGAAATCTGGATTGTCGAAATCAAGACATCGATCGAGGATTTCAAGGTGGACCGCAAATGGCCGGACTACCGGATGCATTCCGACCGGCTCTATTTCGCCACCCATAGCGGCGTGCCGCTGGATATTTTTCCGCAGGAATGCGGGCTGTTGTTGTCGGATGGTTATGACGCCGAGATGATCCGCGATGCGCCGGAACATAAGCTGTCAGCACCGACGCGCAAATCAGTCACCCTGAATTTCGCGCGTGTCTCCGCCCAACGGCTGATGCTGGCGGAATGGTCTGCGGACAGGGCAGGCGATACCAGCCCGAACATGCGCGACATCGTTTCGGGCGCGCTGGACGGCGAAAGCTGAGACGCGCCGTTACTTCGGCGCGCGCTTGGCCAGGATGCGCTGCAGCGTGCGGCGGTGCATGTTGAGCCGGCGGGCAGTCTCGGAGACATTGCGTTCGCACATTTCATAGACGCGCTGGATATGCTCCCAGCGAACACGGTCGGCCGACATCGGGTTTTCTGGCGGCTCGGCGCGTTCGCCGGCTTTCTGCACCAGCGCCGCGAAGATGTCGTCGGCGTCGGCGGGCTTGGCAAGGTAATCGACAGCCCCGAGTTTTACCGCGTTGACGGCGGTGGCGATATTTCCGTAGCCGGTCAACATGATGATACGCGTGTCGTCGCGGCGCGAGCGGATCGCTTCGATGACGTCGAGACCGCTGCCGTCGCCGAGCCTGAGGTCAACCACCGCGTATTTCGGCGGGCGGGTCTTGGCCTTGGCGATGCCTTCTGCAACCGATTCGGCGACATCGACGGCGAAACCGCGAGTTTCCATGGCGCGGCCGAGCCGGCGCAGGAAGGGCGCGTCGTCATCGACGATGAGAAGGGACGTATCAGCGCCGATCAGGGCAGCATCACTCGGTGCGCTTTCGTGTTCGGTGAGTTTTTCCGTCATGTCGCAATCCTCGGTGCAGTCTCTTGTTGTTGCACTCTATGTAAGTTTGCTTATTCCCGGTGTAAAATTCCGTAAAGTCATTTCGACTGATTTGTGTCCATCAGGATGCGCGGCCATTCGACGCTGACACGGGCGCCGGGCTTTTCCGGGCCACCGTTTTCGAAAGTCAGCTTGGCGCCCGAGCGCTCCAGCAGCGTCTTCGCAATAAACAATCCAAGACCCAGGCCGCCAGCGCTATCATCCTTCTGGCGTTTTGTAACATAGGGCTCGCCGATCCGGCTCAGAATATCCGGTGCGTAGCCGTCGCCATCGTCCTCGATGACCACGGACACGATCGCCGGTGTATGGGTGACAGTCACCGTCACTTCCTTCTTGGCATAATCGACGGCGTTTTCCAGCAGATTGCCGAGACCATAGAGAATACCGGCATTGCGGTTGCCGACCGGCTCCTTGGCGCGATCTCCCCGTTCGACAAGGTTGATCTGGATGCCGAACTCGCGGTGTGGCGCCATCACCTCCTCGATCAGCGACGACAGCGGCAGGTGCCGCATATGCGCTTCGTTCTCGGAGGACAGCGTCGTCAGCCGTCTCAGGATATCCCGGCAGCGTTCGCTCTGACTGCGCAACAGGTGCACGTCCTCGCCAAACCGCGGATCATCGCCCAGTTCGCGCTCCATTTCCTTGGCAACGACGCTGATAGTGGCAAGCGGGGTGCCGAGTTCGTGGGCGGCGGCGGCGGCCAGTCCGTCGAGCTGCGACAGATGCTGCTCCCGCTGCAGCACCAGTTCGGTCGCCGTCAACGCCTCGGACAGCTCGCTCGCCTCCAGCGATACACGGTAGGTGTAGAAGGCGGCGAAGGCGGTGGTCGAGACGATGGCAAACCAGATGCCGACTGTCAGAACCGTCGGCATCAGAAGCACGACGCCGGGATACCAGGGCAAGGGGAAAGGCGAGAAGGCGAGCCCCGTAATGCCGAGGATCGCAAGGCTTGCCAGCGCGATGCTGTGCCATTTCGGCTGCGATGCGGACGAGATGATAACGGGAACACAGACCAGCGGCGCAAACGGATTGGCCAGCCCGCCGGTAATGAACAAAAGCGCTGTCAGCTGGGCAAGGTCGATGCCGAGCAAGGCGAAGGCAGCCGGCGGCTGCAGCCGGTGCGTCGGCGGGTAGCGTATGGTGAGATAGGCGTTTACCCAGGCGAGAAGCGCGATCAGCGAGCAGGAGGCAATCAATGGCAACGGAAACTGCAGCCAGAAAGCGGTGATCATCACCGCGATCGATTGTCCGCCGACGGCCAGCCAGCGCAGCCTGACAATTGTCTGCAAGCGCAGAACGCGGCTTGTGGCGGCTTCTTCCCCGTCAAGTGCGGCGGTTGTCATCCGGTTTCCTGTCGTTAATGCCATTGAAGCCTCATGTACCACGCGGTTTTGCCCGTGTCGTCGGCGGGGCGTTTGCCGGGTCCTCCGGCCAGGGATGCTTCGGGTAACGCCCGCGCATGTCGGCGCGCACATCCTTCCAGGATCCGGCCCAAAAGCCGGGCAGATCGCGCGTTGTCTGCATCGGCTTATGGCCCGGGGAGATCAATTCCAGAAGCAGTGGCAACCGGCCGCCGCCGATTGCCGGATGCGTCTTCAGCCCGAACAGCTCCTGGACACGGATCGACAGAACTGGCTCGTCGCCGTCATAGCGGATCGGGTGGCGCTGCCCGGTTGGCGCTTCGAAATGCGTCGGCGCCAGTCGGGCAAGATCTCGGGCAACGTCATGCGGAACGAGTGATTGCAGGCCTTCCGAGAGGCTGCCGGTATTGATGTCGTCGATACCACGCGTGTCACGCTGGAACGGCACGAGCCAGTCGTCCAGCCGCGACAGCAGGCTTTCATCCGACATATCCGGCCAGGGTTCGCCGAGCGTGCGATACAGAAAACCGATGCGATCGCGCAATTGCGCCGCTTCCTTGGAAAACGGCAGGACGGCAAGCCCAAGCTGGCGAACGCCATCGGCGAGGGCCCGGGCCGCCGCCTCGCCCTTTGGTTTGCTGAGCGGCGTCTCGTCGAAAACGATGGCGCCAAGTCGCGTCACCCGCCGCGCCCGGACCTGCCGGCTCGGCCGGTCGAAGAATGTCTGGTCCTCCTGGACGATCGCCTGCGGCATATGCGCTTCGACATCGGCGCGGGTGATTTCCGCGGCAGCCAGAATGCGTTGCCCGCCGGCGCGGCCGGTGAGGTCGGCAATAACCAGCATAGAGGCACCGGCCAGGCGCTCGGTCTCCGGCAGCTCGGCCCCACGGCCATTGGCCATGACGAACCGGCCGCGTCCGCCCCGTTGCAGGGCGATCCGGTCGGGAAAGGCCTGCATCAGGAGAATGCCGGGCTGAACCGGTTCGTTGGTCTCTTTGCCGGCACCCAGTCCCTTGGCCATTCGCCGGGCAAGGCCCCGCGAAGCATCAGTGCGGTCACCGCGCTCGGACTTGAACCGCCGCAACCGGTCTTCCAGATCGATGCTGTTGCCGCCCAAACCTTGCTCGGTCAAAACCACGGCCAGAAGACATGCCTCATAGGCCCGGCCATCCTCCGCCGCCGAAACGGCCATGGCGGCAAGACGCGGCGGCAAAGCGAGCTGGCGAATTTGCTTGCCCCTTGCCGTCAGCGCGCCGCTGATATCCAGCGCACCGAGCTGAACAAGAAGCGCCTTCGCCTCCTGCCATGTCGTCACGGGTGGTGGATCGAGAAAACCAAGACCGGACGGATCCGCGACACCCCAGTGGGCGAGATCCAGCACAAGGCCCGAAAGGTCGCTGGACAGGATCTGCGGCGGGGTAAAGGCAGGCAGCGCTGCCGTTTGTCCTTGATGCCACAGACGGATGGCAATGCCGGGTTCCGTACGCCCGGCGCGGCCCGCCCGCTGATCGGCGGAGGCGCGGGAAACGCGCACGGTCTCCAGCCGGGTAATGCCGGTTGACGCTTCAAAGGCGGGCAACCGCTGAAGACCGCTGTCGATGATGATCCGCACGCCGTCGATGGTGATCGAGGTCTCGGCGATCGAGGTTGCCAGCACGATCTTGCGTGTTCCCGCTGCAGCCGGCCGGATGGCGGCATCCTGTTCCTTCTGGCTGAGATTGCCGAACAGCGGTGTAACTATGGTTTCCGGACCAAACCGGCCAGTCAGCCTCTCGGCTGTGCGGGTGATTTCCGCCTGCCCCGGCAGGAAGGCGAGGATCGAACCCGCTTCTTCGCGATGCGCCTCGACGATGGCACGCGTCACGGCATCTTCCACCCGTTCAGTGGATGCCCGTTCGCGATAGCGGACATCCACCGGGAAACTGCGCCCCTGGCTTTCGATCACAGGCGCTCCGCCGAGCAAGTGTGCCACGCGCTCGACATCCAGCGTCGCCGACATGACGATCAGCTTGAGATCATCGCGCAGCGCCTGCTGCACATCGAGCGCCAGCGCCAGTCCGAAATCCGCATCCAGCGACCGCTCATGAAACTCGTCGAAAAGCACTGCTGCAACACCCGGCAATTCCGGATCGTCCAGCAGCATCCGTGCAAAAACACCTTCAGTCACCACTTCGATGCGGGTCTTCGCCGAAATCCGGCTGTCGAGCCGCATGCGGTAGCCGACCGTATCGCCGACGTTCTCGCCGAGCAGGCTTGCCATGCGCCCGGCAGCGGCGCGGGCCGCGAGCCGGCGCGGCTCAAGCAGGATGATCCGGCCATCGCCGCGCCAGGGCTGATCCAGCAGAAACAGCGGCACGAGCGTCGTCTTGCCAGCACCTGGCGGTGCCGACAGGACGACAGCTGGAGCCCGGGTCAACGCCTCGCCGAGCGCTGGCAGAATGGTCTTGACGGGGAGATCGGGGAGTGTGTCCGTCACGCTCATCGGTCAATATCCTCGCCGACCACAACGACAGGTCCACCAGCGGCGTCCGCATCCGCCTGATCATGGGAC
Source organism: Rhizobium sp. PL01 (assembly GCF_033447125.1). NCBI lineage: Bacteria > Pseudomonadati > Pseudomonadota > Alphaproteobacteria > Hyphomicrobiales > Rhizobiaceae > Rhizobium > Rhizobium sp. PL01. The sequence continues at coordinate 365,983 of NZ_JAWQUM010000006.1, forward strand.
ACCAGAAGTATGGGCAGGCCTGCGGCTTTCGCGCGCGAGAAAATCAGTGTGCGGGTCTGTTGCCGCAGGTCGCTGTCGAGTTTGGAAAAGGGTTCATCCAGCAGAAGCAGCCGCGGCGCCGACAGCATCACGCGTTGGAGCGCCACCCGGGCTTTCTGCCCGCCCGAGAGCGTGGCCGGATCCCGATCGAAAAAACCCTCCAGCTCGACATCGGCCAGCGCCCGCTCCACCATCCGCCGCCGTTGGTCCCGCTTTACAATCGATGGCGTCAATCCGAACAGCAGATTGCCGCCGACCGAAAGATGTGGAAACAGCAGAGGGTCCTGAAAGAGCATGCCGCACCGGCGTTTTTCCGCCGGAACGCCGGTCAGATTATCACCGTTGATCACGATATGGCCTCTGGCCGTGAAGGCCGGATCGAGAAAACCGCCTATAAAGGCAAGCAGCGCCGATTTTCCGGAGCCGGATGGCCCCATCACCGTCAGGATTTCACCGGGCCGGACATGCGCTGACAAAGAGAGCAGCATTCGGCCGTTCAGGGCGATGGAAATCGCCTCCAGATGCAGGCCGTCTGTCGTGTCGGGTTTCATTCAAATCCTCATCGCGCGCCGATCGCGGAATAGCAAGTGTGGCACCAGCGATGCAATCAGAAATCCGCCGAACGGAACCAGCGTCTGCAGAAGCGCATAGACGCCGATGGCTCGCCGGTCACCGCCGGACGACAGGGCCACGGCCTCGGTCGTGATGGTGACGATCCGCCCCGCGCCGATCAGAAGCGTCGGCAGATAGAGCCCGGCGGAAACCGCAAATCCGACGGCAAAGGCCGTGAGGCAGGCGCGTGTCAGCATCGGCAGACGGACATGCAGCAGGATCTTCAACGGCGATTTTCCGAGCCCCGCCGCCAGCGTTTCGTAGCGCCGGTCGAGCGCCTGCCAGGGCTGCGACAAGGACAGAACGACATAGGGGAGCACGAAAATCAGGTGCACGAACAGCAGGAGCGCGAAGGATGCGTCAAACCCAAGCGCCACGCTGAGAATTTGCAGGCCAAAGACGAAGCAGAGCTGCGGCACGATCAGCGGCAGGTAGAGCACGCCACCCAGGGCGCGGCTGTTCCGAGGGCTACCCTGCCATAAGAGGCCGATGGCAAGCAGAAGAGCAATCGCCGCGGAGCTGCTTGCCAGCGAGATTGTCGTCTCTATCGCCGCCCCGGCGTGCGGCAAGGCGCGCATCCATGGCTGAAGCGTTGTGATGTCGGGCAGCAGGGCCGGAAACGGCCAGAGACCTGCAATCGACCACATGAACAGGACGAGAAGACCGAGGAAGACGAGTGCTGCCGATAAGGCCATGGCGGCGCAAGCAGACCTGCACAGCAACCGGTCGTCGGCCCTGCGAATGCCTGATCCGGATATCCGCCGCAGCAGAAGAGCCCCGATCTTTTCCCCGGCGAACCACAGCAGCATTGCCGCTACGGTGAGCCCAAGCTGCAGGAGCGCGCCTGCTGAAGCCAGAAAACGCATCCGAAGATCGCTGTCGGCCATCCATTCGGTAATGCGCACCGCAAGCGGCGCGGGTAGGGCAGGACCGAGGATCATCGCCACATCGACGACGGAACTGGCATAGGCAAGCACGGCAAAGACCGGCAACCGGATCTGCCGGTAAAGAAGTGGCCAGACGCAGATCAGAAAACCCCGGATGCGGCCATAGCCAAGACTGGCCGCAAGCTGGCGCGCCTGCCGCAGCGGCACCTGTGGCAGCGCTGCCAGCGTGACCAGGAACAGAAACGGCATTTCCTTGACGACAAGCCCTGCCATCATCGTCAATCCCAGCGGATCCTGCGGCACCAGCCAATCGGGTGGGCTGACATAGCCGGTCAGATCCGGTGAAACGAGGCGCAGCAACAATCCTGATGGAGCTACAAGGAAGGCAAGCCCAAAGGCTGCGGCTGCGTGCGGGATAGCAAGCAGCGGCGAAACCAGATGCTGGATGCGCGAAAACATCCGCGTTCCGGCATAGCCAGCGGTAAACAGCATGACGATGAGGAGCGAGATGCCGGTGGTCATGATCGCCGTCGCAAAGCTGATCAGCGACGAGCGCAACAGGTGTGGCTGCGCTGCGAGGTCAATAAAATGGTCGAGCGTCAGATGACCCCCGCCGAGCGCGGGTAACAGACCAAACGCGGGCCCGGCCGTACCCGCAAGTCCCGCCAGGATCGGCAGGCCGATCATTGCAAGCACGAGACCAGAGACGCTGAACCGGCGGTTCATGGTTTCACCGCCAGTCCGCGGCTGGACGTGGCTTTCCTCAGTTTGCCGCTCCATAGCGCTTGACCCATTCCGCCTCGATACGCGTCATCCAGTCGGGATGCGGCTCGGGCAGTGCAGGCCCAAGCTTTTCCGGCGGCAATGTCGCGATGCCGAGATCAAGCGCTGCGAACGCCGCCCGGTCAGCCTCCGGCAGCTTGCCCAACGCCAGCACCGTCGGATCCCCCCAGATTTTCGGATCCTGTTTGCGCACCTGCGCCTCCGGTGACAACAGGAAGTTGGCGAGCACCAAAGCACCCGCCTTGGCATTGGCATTATAGGGAATGCCGACGAAATGCGTGTTGCCGAGCGTTCCCTTCGAAAACACGAAGGAGCGGACGCTGCCGGGCAGTTCTCCCGCGGCGATGCCGGCCGAGGCTTCCGCCGGGTTGAAGGCGAAGATGATGTCGAGTTCACCATCGGCCAGCTTCTGCTTCATGTCGGGATAGTTTTGCGGAAAAGCCTTGCCCTTCCGCCACAGCAGCGGATGCAACTGGTCGAGATAGGCAAACAGCGGTGCCACATCCTGTTCGAACGTCGCGTCATCGACCGGTTTCTGCAGCTTCGCCTTGTCGGCGATCAGTTCGCTCAGCACCTGCTTGAGAAAGGACGAGCCGATAAAGTCCGGCGGCTGAGGATAGGAAAACCGGCCGGGATGGGTTTGCGCAAAGGAAAGCAGGTCCTTGGCCGAATCCGGCAGGTCCTTCTGCGCCGTGCGGGCCTCATCATAGAAGAACACCAGTTTTGCCGCGCCCCAAGGGCTTTCCAGCCCTTCGGTCGGAATGGTGAAATCTGTCGTGGTGGTCGGCTGGTTGCCGATATCGACGAGAGCCCAGTTCGGCAGCTTCGTTGCCCAGTCTGGAGAAAACAACAGGTCCTGGCGCTTCATCGCGGCAAAATTCTCGCCATTGATCCAGATGAGATCGACGGAACCATGCTGGTTGCGCCCGGCTGTCTTTTCGGCAAGCACTGTTGTCACTGCCTTTGCCGTATCGTCTAGCTTGACCTGCACGACCGTAACACCGAACCGCGCCTTCACTACATCACCGGCCCATTGAATATAGGCGTTGATATTGGCCGAACCGCCCCAGGCGTTGAAATACACGGTCTCGCCGCGTGCCTCGGCCAGCACCTGGTCCCAATTGGCAGCATCGGTTGCCATCGCGGATTCGAGGGGAGCCAGTGCCAGCGGAGCCAGGAGCAGCATCCGCGTAAACATCCGTCGTGTCGATCTGATCATGCTTTCCCCACTGGTGCCCAAAATTCGCGGCCCCAACCTAAGCCAAGGCCGCGATCCGTCAACGCAGGTTGGAGGCAACTGCCATCACGATCCGGTGACGGGTAATCAGCCGCGTCGTGACCGCTCGAAGGCCAGAACGGCCCCGGCCAGATCCTCGAGCGCTGCACCGACGGATTTGAACAGGGTGATTTCGCTTGGGGTCGTTCTGCCCGCATGCCGCCCGCCGGTCAGCTCTGCCAGATCGGCCCGCACTGAACCGGCGGCAATGATCCCGGCCCGCAACGGCTGAACCAGATCGCCACCTTCTGTGAGCGCGCCGTCACGGGTATCGACAAACAGCGTGGCGCGCTCAACAGCCCGGTCGTCGCTCTCGCGCATGCTCGGCTTGAAGGCGCCAACGAGGTCGAGATGTGCGCCGTCCTTCAACCAGTCGCCGCGGATCAGCGGCTCGGAGGACAAGGTGGCACAGGAAATGATGTCGGCCTGCCGGGCAGCGGCTTCTATATCCGTTGCAACGGAGACCGAGATCCCGGGAAGATTAAGCTGTGCCGCGGTCATTTCGGCCTTACGGGCATCGCGGGCCCAGATCGTCACTTCGGATATCGGCCGGACCGAGGCGTGCGCCTCGATCAGGTTCTGCGACAGCCGCCCGGCACCGACCATCAGCATGCGTCGCGCATCCTTTACGGCGAGATAGTCTGCGGCGAGCGCTGACGCGGCGGCCGTGCGGCGCGCAGTGAGCTCCGCACCGTCGATGATGGCTAGAAGCTGGCCGGTCTTGCCGGAGGAAAGCAGATAGCTGCCATGGATGGCGGGCAGGTTCCGGCCGCTATTGCCCGGAAACACCGAAACCATCTTGACCCCAATATAACTGCCGGGCTGCCAGGCCGGCATCAGAAGCAAGGTCGCGGCATCTTCGCCCGGAACTTCCACATCATGGTGATGACGTACCGGCATCTCGCAACCGTCGCGGAACATCGTTCTGAGCGCCTCTATAAGGTCGCTCCAGGGCAGCGCCGCGCGTGTTTCGGCTTCATTCAGGACCAGCATATCTTTCTCCCATGGTAAGTCGGCTGAGATTAGCAGGAGTTGCGCAAGTGACAAAAGGACAGGATGTTTTGATGTTGTGCGGCCTGCGCATAACCGTCTGATCCCGCCATTCCCGTTTTTGCGCATTTGGACAAGATTTCTTGCGTTGGAATCGGGGTGTTTCGATGGTTTTTGTGGTGTGTTTGGTTGTTTCGGTAATACACTAGCGATAACAGTAACTTACGAGAAACATGATTTTCTTTCCCAGTCTGTGTTGACTTCTTTTGGGGTGTGGGACTATAAACCGCTCACCAACGAGGGCGGCGGCGCTGCTGGCGACCGACGAACTCGCTCTGAAGTTTCTTACGAAAGTTTGGTGCGGATTGTGGGTTTCAGGCGGGAACGCTGATGGCTCTCGGG